>JAFXAC010000084.1 GCA_017522125.1 Clostridia bacterium
ATCTTGCTTGGCGCGTTTCTTGATAAATTGCTCGAAAAGATCCCCGCGTGGCTAAAAATAACGTTTTTGTCAGCCGTCGGCGTGGCGCTTGTATTCCTTTGCGTGCTGTTTATCTATGGGGATTGCGATAACGTTACCTATACCGAGGACGCCGTGATCGTGCTTGGCGCGGGTATACGGGGCGAGGAGCCCACCGAAACGCTTGCCGAAAGGCTTGACGTTGCCATCGAGTATCACAAAAAGAACCCCGACGCCGTTATCGTTGTAAGCGGCGGTCAGGGGCATAACGAGGATATTACCGAGGCGCTTGCTATGGAGCGATATCTCGCCGCCGCGGGCGTTGCGGCGGACAGGATAATAAAGGAGGAGCGCTCGACGAGTACGGCGGAGAATTTCGCCTATTCAAAGGAAATCCTTGACGAATATTTTGACGGCGAGTACAGCGTGGCGTTTATAACCAACGATTTTCACGTTATGCGCGCTTCTCTTGCCGCGTCGCGCAGCGGCTACGCGAACGTAACGCACGCCCATTCGTCCACAGCGTTTTACACCTTTCTCCCCAACACCTTGCGCGAATGCCTTGCATTCGTCAAATATCTTGTTTTTCCGTAAGATTTATATCAGATAAAACAACGTGCCGCGGCAAATGCCGCGGCACGTTGTTTGTTTACCAATTTTTATCCTGATAAGGAGTGCTTTCTACTCCGTCAGATTGGAGCTTGGCGACCATACGGTCAAGCTTGCCCTTCCACAGCTTTTTAAACCAGCTTGTTTTACCAAACCACTTTACGAGCGTGGGGCTGATCGCATAGTATGTACGAATGAACAATCTGCCGTACCAAGTTGAACCGAGAGTGTCGTCGCGGTAGCGGCGAAGCGTCCAAACCTGAGGGCAGTCATAAGAGCCGTATACACAAGTTGCAACGTAGCAGCCTTGCACAAAATCGCAATCTTTTTCTCCGCAATTGTTACAAACACCTTTTACAACATCACCGTTGCAGTAAAAACATTTTTTTGCTGAATGTTTTCGTTGTAATTCATTGTAAAACAAAGACCCTTGAAAGAAATCGAAAAAAGTAGGGCGTTTATCTCCGTCTTTCTTCGCCTCCATTGAAGCTTTAAGTGAACCAGAAAACATTGATAAATCCATATTTACTGTTGTGAGCTTGGAACATTGCTTAAATACTTTTAGCCCAGATCGTTCGATTCTTCCAACTATTGTTAGTTCATCTAAATTGTAACAACACATAAATGCTTCTTGTCCTAAATAACTCAAGTCACCATTTATTGTTAATCTGTTCAATCCACTATTTTTAAAGGCAGAATCGCCAATATATTTAACGCTTTCCGGGATATCTATATAAAATAAATTTGTGCATCCTTCAAATGCATGATTTTCTATGCGTGTAACGCTTGAAGGAATTACTACGCTTGTAAGATTTGTTGAATCCTTAAATACATTTTCTCCAATAGTCATTACAGTATTAGGAATAATAACCGTTGTAGAAGACCCAACATAGTTTTCAAGTTTTCCTGCTATTACATTAAAATTGTTAGCGGGTTCATCAATTACAATTTCTGCCTCGCAACTATCACATATCAATACGCAGTTGTTTTTATAAGACAAATGTCCACCACATGTTTTGCAAATCAAAGAAGTAATATTGTTCATAGCATATACCTTTTAAAGTTGGAATTTGATTAGAAGAGTATCTTCTCGATCTGATAAAGAGTGTTTCCAAGACCAACGGTCAAAATAGCAACCTTGCCGTCTGTCAATTCAACTTTATACTTTGTTCCGTAAATTGTGGTTGTGCCTTTGCTATCGTTATTAATGTCAATAACACCCATGGCAAGAACTTCCGCACTCTTTACTTTGTCGCGAGTGACAGTATATTCCTCTTTGTTTGGGTAAGTAAATAACATTGCTGCATCACCATCATCCTGGGTCAAGTTAATAATTGTTCCAAGAGGGAAACTTGAACCCGATACTTTTCCGATGCTTGTTGCGTTTTTCATGGCATTTTTAGCCATATCTTTCATTTTGTCAGCGAATCCCATGTTTGTTCTCCTTTGTGATAATTTATTATTTTAAGGTACTTTGCTACGAGCAACATTACCCTTTGATTTTCATATAAATTTTAATTCTTAATAAGCTTACATTTTTTATTACGTTCGGTAAGGAGCGTATCTATTTCCGAAATAAGAGCTTTTTTGTCCGCCTCGGTTTTCATTTCTTCCACCTTTGCGGAAATTCTTGATTCCAATTCTCCAAGCATTTCGTGGCTCATCGGATCGCTAAAGCGCACCTTTTCGGCAAGCTTTTTGAGCGAGGTCTTTGTTTCGGCGTCGGCTTCGTTCTCTGCAAGCATTTCAATATCGACCTGCAAAAATTGAATGAATGCGCGTTTGACCTTTATCTTTTCCTCAACACGGTCTATCTCGTTTGCTCCCGCTTGACCTGAAATTGCGCAGAGCGCAGAGATGGCAAGGATCACCGAGCAAGCGATCACCGCAAGCCAAGTTGGAAGCGTCGGGAGGCTCATAAAGATTGCAAAAGCAATCAGCTGTAGGACGAGATAGGCGATTCCCACGTTGATGATGGGAATGCCGAGGAACTTGCTTTTCAGAGTGTCCTTTTTGTCAAAGGCGAGCTTCCACAGAGGTATCTGTAGTGCAAAAGCTACGAGTGAAAAGGCGTAAGCCGTCCAAAACGTAGCGGTCTTGGCTGTAGGAAGCACGAAGGCTATCACGTTAAAGAGTGCAAATACGATCCCAAGGGCGAGATATGACATCAAATTATTCTTCTTCACCTCTTAACCCTCCCTTTTAGCTCCGCATTTGGGGCAGAATTTGCCCGCGCGCTCAAATTGATATCCGCAATTTCTGCAAACGTTATCGGGAACGACTACCCTCGTGCCGCACTCGTCGCAAAACGCCGCGTTGGGCGTAAGCCTTGCGCCGCAATTTTCGCAGAACGCATTCGTCGATGCCGTGGGCTGTGGCGGAGCTTGATTGGTTGCTCCGCTAAACGCCGTGCCGACCGCTCCGCCGACCATATTGGCAATTCCGCCTCCGACACCCGCCATCATACCAAGACCGATCCCCATATTGGTGAACTGCCCCGACGCTTCATTTCTCGCCGCATCCTGTGCCACGTCGAATCCGCGCTCCTGTTGATAGGTATATCCTTCTTGCGCTCGCTTGGTCGCCTGCGCCTGCGAGTCGATGATGACCTTTTGCGCTTCGGTCTGCGCGTAGATTATATCGGTCTGCTGTTGCAGCTTTGCCTCGGCTATATCCGCGTACTGACGGAAGTGCAGCTCCTTGAAGCGCTCGTATTGCGGATCTCCGTCGGGCTTTACTATTGTCGTTACGTAAAAGCGGCAGAGATTGATACCGTATTCAAGGAAATCGTCTACAAGCCTTGCGTGTATAGCTTGCGAAAAGGATTCAAGCTGCTCGTCGATCTCAAAAATGTTTATGGCGCTTTGGCGCATCGTCTGCGCCATATAGCTTTTTACTTTTGTCATTAAAAGCGCACGGAAATAAGAAACAAGGCTCTGACGGTCAAGGCGGCTTTCCGTGCCAACGAGCTTTACGAGGAGCTTTCGGGAATCCTCAACGCTCAGGCTCATATCGCCCGATGCTCCGATAGAAATCGGGAATTTGTACGTGGGCTCTACGTACTGAACCTTGGAGTCCGTACCCCAGCGAATTGCCATTTGCTCGGTCTTGTTGATGAAATAGACCTCGCTGTGAAATGGCGTTTGACCTCCCGTCGGAATGTTGATGACCTTGCGCAGCAGGGGAATGTTTTGCGTTTCCAGCGTATGCCGTCCTGCGCCAAACAGATCAAGCGCTTGACCGTTGGCGAAGAATATAGCCTCCTGCGATTCATGGACGATAAGCTGCGAGGTGGTGTTGAAGTCCTCGCACGGATGCTTCCACACGAACGTGCTGTTGTCACCCTCGTACTTAATAATGTCGGCTATTGCCATTTTTACCTCCACAAATAAAATTTATATAAAAGTATAAATTCTTATCTTTAACACAATTATATACACAAAATGTGGTAAAGTCAAGATAAATTCTTAACTTTATCGAATTTTGGAGGATTTTTGTGAAAATTTACGACTATAACGGAAAAAAGAATATTTGTGGCGACAGGGTCCACGAGGCGCGGTGCAAGCACCGTCTGACGCAGAGCGACCTCGCCGCACAGCTTCAGGTCGCGGGCATAATAATTGAGCGCGACAGCATTTCTCGCATAGAGATAGGCACGAGGTTCGTTGCCGATTACGAGCTTAGGGAGCTTGCGCGCATACTGCGCGTTTCCGTGGCTTGGCTTTTGGGAATAGAATAAAAAAGGGTGGCGTGCAGATTTTATCTACACGCCACCCTTTTGTAGCCACTCACTCCCTCGCAAGCATATTCTCGATAAATATCCCGTAGCCTGCCGTGGGGTCGTTTATGAGGACGTGCGTAACGGCTCCGACGAGCTTGCCGTTCTGAATTATCGGGCTGCCGCTCATTCCCTGAACGATGCCGCCCGTTATTGCAAGAAGGTCTGCGTCCGTTACCCTTACCGAAAAGCACCGACCGCCCGACGCGCTTTTGTCTATCGCGTAAAGCTCCACGGAGTATTCGTGCATCTGCCCCGAGTCAAGAGTGCAGAGGATCGTCGCCGCGCCCTCCTTGACCTCCGTGGCGCTTGCTATCGGCATAGCGCCGTAGGCGGTCTTTGGTATCTCGCTGTAAATTCCAAACACGCCGCAATCCGTGTTTTTTATAACCGAGCCGAGCTTTGAGGACTCAAAATATCCCTTTATCTCGCCGGGGGCGCCGACGCTCCCCTTCGTGATACCGCTGATATTAACGCCAAGCACCACGCCTCTGCCAAGCGGTAGGGGCTTGCCCGTGTCCGCGTCGCAAATGCCGTGTCCAAGACCGCCGAACGCGCCCGTCGTCGGATCGATGTACGTCACCGTTCCGATGCCCGCGCCGCCGTCGCGCACCCACATTCCTGCCTTGTACTTGCCGTTTTCATCGGCTCGCGGCGTAATTTTTACTGTAAAATCCGCCTTGTCGCGTCGGCAGTAAAGCTCCATTTCACGTCCGCCGCTTTTTTCAATAGCGTCTGTCAGCTCCTCAGCACCGCCAAGCTGCTTGCCGTCAACCTTCAGCACCACGTCGCCTATGCGCAATCCCGCGGCGTAGGCGGGGCAGTCGCCCTTTTCAGCAAAGCCCACGACCAGCACTCCGTCCGTGAAAAATCTTACGCCGAACGTCATACCGCCCGGAATCAGCATTTTCTGCTCGGCGGCGCAGAGCGCGGCGGAGCTTGCTTCATCGGCGGAGGATAGCGGAGGTGAGATGCAAACGAGCAGTGCAAGCGTCAAAGCTACAGCCGCCAAAAGCTCCCCGATACGCCGTATGCCCTTTATTTTTGTTTTGAATCGCATATATCCACCATTTTGTCTTGTTTTTGATTTCGCGGTTTTATCCGCACTAATAATTTGCCCCCATCGGCGTTTTTAATGTGTAGTAAATTTCAATCGGCGTGCCAAATTTTCAATGTCACAAAATATGATTTATTTTGTTAACAATCTATGATATCTGTTGACTTTTGGTTAAAAATAAATATAATTTATTTATAAACTAACTATTTTCGGAGGACTTCGTTTTGAACAAAAAAATTATACGCGACGATGAAAATATAACGCCGCCCATGATCATAGGGCAGATATCCCGTATGCAGCGAAGCCGTATGCGCGAAAGCGAGCCTGAAAACTCGATGATGGCGCAAAACAGCTGTCGCGCGCTTTTCTGGAGCCTTGTCCACCGCGACGGTGTTACTCAGCTTGAGCTTGCAGAGTCTACAAGGCTCAAGCCGCCCACGGTAAGCGTTGCGCTCAAGCGTATGGAGGAGCAAGGCTACGTCAGGCGCGAGACTGACCCCATGGATATGCGTGCGGTGCGCGTTTATCTGACGGACGAGGGTAGGGCGCTTGACGAAAATCACCTTGACCGCATACGTCGCATAGATGAGATAACTATGCGAGGAATCAGCGAGGAGGAAACGAAGTTTCTTCACGACCTGCTCATCAGAATGCGAAATAATCTCGCAAGTGAGGAAGGCGACGCTGAATGAAAAAGCTGTTTAAATATCTGAAGCCGTATAGGCTTCTCGCCGTAGTGTCGCCGCTTATGATGATGGGCGAGGTAATGGCTGACCTGTGCTTGCCGTACCTTATGTCCTTTATCGTAAACTACGGAGTCGAGGGAATTTCCGTGACCGACGAAAAGCTCGGCTCGCCGCTTGCGGCTACCATTCTTCGCGTGTTTACGGGCTCTACCGACGTCGGCAGAATGACAATGATAATAGTTTTCGGCGCTTTGATGCTCCTTATTACCCTTATCGGCGGATTTTTCGGCACGTTTTGTGCGTATACCGCCGCCCGTGCCTCGCAGGGCGTGGGGCACGACCTGCGCTGTGACGCATACCGCCGCGTGATGTCGCTTTCCATCGAGCAGACGGACAAGTTCACCACGGGCTCGCTCGTTACGCGTATGACCAACGATATCACGCAAGCTGTCGATTTTGTCGAAATGATACTGCGAATGCTCGTGCGCTCGCCGATGTTCTTTATCGGCGGCACGTTTATGCTTTTGTCGCTAAATCTGAAATTCGGCACGGTGCTTCTTTGCGCACTGCCCGTGATGGTAGTAATGCTTCTTTTCATCGTGGTGCGCTCCGTGCCTATCTTTTCCGTGGTGCAAAAAAAGCTTGATAAGGTAAACTGTGTAGTTCAGGAAAACGTCAGCGGCGCACGCGTCGTCAAGGCGTACGTCAGGGAGGACTACGAGTGCGCGCGCTTTGAGCGTGCAAACAGCGAGCTTCGCGACACGAATCTGCGCGTTATGCGCCTGCTTGCCATTATGCACCCCGTGCTTACTATCATACTCGGATGCTCGATAACTGCCATCATCTACATCGGCGGCTGGCAGATAAATATCGGCGCGGCGGGAATGACCACGGGCTCGGTCATGGCGGCTGTAACGTACTGCACGCAGGTCATCTTCTCGATGATGATGATAACCAATATGTTCCAGTCCATCTCGCGTGCCGCCGCATCGACCAAGCGCATCTTCGAGGTGCTTGACACCGAGCCCGCCGTAGTCGGCGGAAACGTAAAGGACGGCAAGGGCGGCGAGTACGCCGTGGAATTTAAGAACGTTTCCTTTTCCTATCCCGGCGCAACGGGCAAGGCGGTGCTTTCCGATATAAATCTTAAGGTGCGCCGCGGTGAAACGCTTGCCGTCATAGGCGCAACGGGCGTTGGAAAATCAAGCCTTGTGCAGATGATACCGCGCTTTTACGATGCAAGCGAGGGCGAGGTCATAGTCGACGGCGTTCCCGTAAAGGACTACGAGCTTTCCGCCCTGCGCAAAAAAATAGGCTTCGTTATGCAAAAGAGCGAGCTTTTCTCGGACACCATCGAGGGTAATATCCGCTGGGGCGACCCCGACGCGAGCGGCGATGAGGTAAGGGCGGCGGCAGAGGCCGCGCAGGCAGCACCGTTCATCGACGGATTTTCCGAGGGTTATTCTACCTTTATCGCTGAAAAGGGTGCGTCCCTTTCGGGCGGACAGAAGCAGAGAATGTCCATCGCACGCGCGATGCTCCGCCGTCCCGAAATACTTATTCTTGACGACTCGACCTCGGCGCTTGACCTTGCGACCGAGGCAAAGCTGCGCCTCACGATGCGCGCGCGTCTTGCCGACACCACGGTCATTATGATAGCGCAGAGAATAGCGAGCGTGCAGGACGCCGACAGGATAGCGGTCATAGAGTCGGACGGCACTATACTTCACTGTGCGCCGCACGATACTCTTATGCAGATAAGCGAGACTTATCGCGATATCTATTCCTCTCAGGTGCGCTCGGGTGCGCTGATAACCCAAAAAGACGGAGGGGAGGTGGCTTCCGATGGCAGAGCGTGACAATAAAAATACCGCCGCACAAAAGCCGCAGATAGATTTCCGTCCGGGTGGCGGCGGTCCTCGCAATATGAACGCGCGTATAAACGGCGAAAAGCCGAAGAATACGCTTAAAACTCTCGGCAGACTTTTCAAATACATAGGCAAAAGCAAATACGTGCTTTATGCCCTTATCTGCATTACTCTCCTTATCACGGCGGCTGAGCTTCTTTCCCCCGTGATGCAACAAAAGGCGATAGACACCATCAAGGTGGTGGACGGTAAGCTGAGCGTCGATTTTTCCAAAATGACGTTTTTCCTTACCGTGATGATAGTTATTTACGCCGTCAACTCCGCCTTTGCGCTGACGCAGGGGCTCATTTCGGCAAAGCTTTCGCAAAGCACCATCTACGCTATGCGCCGCGAGCTTTTTGCAAAAATTTCCCGCCTGCCGATAAGGTACACCGACACGCACCGCCACGGCGATATAATGAGCCGAATGACCAACGACGTAGAAAACGTATCCACCGCGATATCGCAGGCATTGACCTCACTTTTCTCGGCTATACTTACTCTTGTGGGCGCGCTTTCGATGATGCTTTATTACAGCCCGATAATGACGCTCGTTGCGCTCGTGACGATACCGCTTACGATATGCGTTTCCACGAATCTCGCCAAATTTATGCGTAAATACTTCGTTCGCCGTCAAAAGCTCCTCGGCAGGCTCAACGGTCAGGTCGAGGAAACCGTAACGGGCTACAAAACGGTGGTCGCCTACGGCAAGGAGGACGATTCCGTTAAGGATTTCGGCGAGATATCGGAGGAATTCCGCAAATGCTCTATAAGCGCACGCGTTTGGGGCTCGATAATGGGACCCGTAATGAACTTCATCGGTAACCTGCAATACGTGCTGATTGCCGCAACGGGCGGATATCTTGTGATAAACGGCATCGGCGGACTCAGCGTCGGTAGCATTCAGGCGATGCTCCAGTACTCCAAAAAATTCTCACAGCCGATAAATCAGATAGCTAATCAGTATTCCACCGTGCTTACCGCGCTTGCGGGCGCGGAGCGCATTTTCGAGATGCTCGACAGCCCCGACGAGGTAGACGAGGGCAAGCTTGACGTTAAAAACGAGGATATCAAGGGTGATATCGACTTTGAAAACATTGATTTTTCCTACGTTGAGGGTGAAAAGGTGCTTCGCGGCTTTGACCTCAAGGTCAAGGCGGGGCAGATGGTCGCGCTCGTCGGTGCGACGGGCTCGGGAAAGACCACCGTCGTTAATCTGCTTACGCGCTTTTACGAGCTTGACGGCGGCAGAATAACCATCGACGGCGTGGATATCAAGGACGTTCCCAAGGAAAAGCTACGCTCCGCCATTGCCATAGTGCTTCAGGACACGGTGCTGTTTTCCGACACCATAGCGAGCAATATCCGCTACGGCAAGACCGATGCGAGCGACGGGGAGCTTCGCCGCGCGGCGCATACCGCGAAGGCGGACGGCTTTATCGACCGCTTGCCCGACGGATACGATACCGTGCTTGCCGAGGGCGGCAGTAACCTCTCGCAGGGACAGCGTCAGCTTCTTTCTATCGCACGCGCCGTGCTTGCCGACCCGCGCATACTGATACTTGACGAGGCTACAAGCTCCGTTGATACGCGCACGGAAATGCAGATACAAAGCGCGATGGTCGCGCTTATGAAAAACCGTACCTCGCTTATCATAGCGCACCGTCTTTCCACCATTCGCGGCGCTGACGTTATAGTAGTGCTTGATAAGGGCAAAATCGTCGAGGCAGGCTCGCACGACGAGCTTCTTGCCGCGGGCGGAGAGTACAGCAAGCTGTATCAAAATCAGTTTGCGGGAATTGCAACGTGATGCTGTGCCGCGACGATATTGAGCGCTTTGCGCGGGTGTGCCGCACCGTAACGGCAACGCCCCTGCAAGGCGACAGAGCCTACGAGGGTGAGATAGGCACGTACAACGAAAAAAGAATGCATATGATCCTCAAGCGCTTTGTGTGCGAGGACGAGTCCACCCACGAAATCCCCATCGGCGGGCGTTTTATCGCAGATATATTATGCGACGGCGAGATATACGAAATACAGACGGGCTCACTTCTTCCGCTAAAGAAAAAGCTGGCGTATTATCTTGAAAATACCGACCATCACGTTACGGTGGTGCATCCCGTTGCCGTTGAAAAGCGCAAGATATGGATAGACGTCGAAAGTGGTGAGACGCACCCCACGCGCAAGAGCCGTGGGAGCGTGCAGGACGAGCTTTCGGAGCTTGTATATATATCCGAGCTGATAGAAACGGGGCGCATTTCGGTGTGGCTTCTCCTCATCGGTGAGGAGGAATACCGCTTCCTTGACGGCTGGAGCCGCGACAAAAAGCGCGGTTCTAATCGCTACGAAAGACTGCCCGTCGAGATATTCGACGAGATCGCGCTGAACTCCCCCGAGGACTACGCTACGCTTTTACCCGACGGACTTCCCGAATGCTTTACCGCCGCCGAATATGCAAGGGCGGCAAAGCAGAGAATGGGCAGGCGGGTGTATATGGCACTTGCCGCGCTTACGAATATCGGCGTGCTTGAAAACGCGCCCAAGCGCGGGAGAGCCGCCGTTTGGAAGCGGCGGACGTATTGACAAAAGCACGGATACAAGGTATAATAGAATAAAATCACTTTGATAAGGGGATAAATATGAAAAAGCTCTATGGAAATGCAATAGTAGGTCA
>JAFXAC010000085.1 GCA_017522125.1 Clostridia bacterium
CTAATTCACTTTTACTTTATTAAGAGGTAACGCTATGAAAACAAAGAGGATCAACTCAATAATCAGCCTGTTGATGTCGCTTTGCCTTTTGCTGAACGCCGTTTTGCTCCCCGTGGGCATCAGCGCGTCGGCAGAATCAAGCGATGCGGGCGCAAGCGGCTCTGCTGAGCCTACCATTGTCTACTCCGAGGACACGGGCGTAGGCTTTGAGGCATCAGCACCCGTATACCGCGAGAACGGCGGCAGACGCGAGCTTGTCCTGAGCCGTGCGGGCGAGGTTTCAGCACCTCAGACCGTAACGCTCAAGATATACGACAACAGCGCCGAATACGGCGTTGACTACGTTATCAAGAAGGACGGCGTGACAATAGAAAAGCGCGCGGGGGCGACCTCCATTTTCAACGCATTCCGCGACGGCGGCGTGCTGACGAGCAATCTCCCCATCGACGCGGCAGAGGCTTACGTCGCTTACAGCAATTCCGCGCCTTCCGACGCCACCGCGAGCGCAAAGGCGTCCGATATGCTTACGCAAATGGAGGAGCTTGGCGCACTTGCCGCAGAGCTTGAGATCAGCTTTGCCGCAGGCGAGTCGCGAGCCGTTCTCACTATTGAGCCGCTCGACGACGAGATAAGCGAGTACAGCGAGAGCTTTATGCTCATTCTCCTCGGCAGAGATAAAAACGTCATCGAGGACTCGCAGATACTTTGCTCCATCGAGGACAACGAAAGCGCCCCCTCGGTGCATATCGAGTTCGAGTCGACCGCGTCTATAGAGGCGAGCAAGGAAACGGGCGTTGCGCAGGTAACGTTCAAGCGTAACGGAAACCTTGCCACGGGTACGTCGGCACTTCTTCTGCGCAACGAAGCCCCCGTCGGCTACGTCAATTTCGCGCCCTTCCAGAACACACAGGTGGTTTTGGCTCTGCCCGGTACGTACCGCCTTGTTTCCGACGGTAATTATACGGTCAACTCCGATTCGCTCAAGGTGCTTGGCGAGGCAAAGGAGTTCTCCACCCTGCCCGAGGGCGCAGACCCCACGCTTGACGCACTACCTGGCGAATACTCGTCCATGCCGCAGATGATCCAAGGCGTGCCGAGCATCAGCAAATTTGCCAAGTGGGTATCGGAGGGCGCAAAGGAGACCGACGAATACATAGTAATTATGGGCTCGAAGGATAATGGACTCTTTGAAAAGGACAACTCATCCACCGACGGAAGCGTCAAATTTCACTCCGATAATAATATTTACTGCCTCAACACCGAGGGCGGTGCGAGCAAGGGATACCTGTTTTTGAGGACTTCAAGCAGATACAGTCTCAGCGGCATCTCCTCGATCGATGGTTCAGTGTACGTCGACGACCTTGACACAGGCTATTGCGACGTTATTTTCGGCATCTGGGACAAGGAACACCGTAAAATTTATACAAATGATAACAAGAGCACGCAAAATCTTTCCCAGGATGTTGCCATAGGTATGGGCTCGCAGTATATCTATTATTGCAACTCCGACCTCAAAGGCGCGTGGGATTGCGGTTGGAGCGCGTACGTTCCCAACGGCTTTAAGATGAACAAGCGCCCGTACGATATTCATATTATGAATCCCGAGGCTCTGAGTTACGGAGAAGCGTCCTTCGCGCCAACCATCTCCAACAACGTGATATCGGGAATCACGATGGGCGCTGACAAGAAGATAAACATTTCCTACACCTGCGACAGCGCACACCCTGCGCGACTTGTGGGATATCAGCTTTTCAACGGTACAAACTACAGTGATACGATTTCCCTCTCCGACAGCAGTATTACCTTCGATCAGGCGTTTCTCGACAAATACGAGGCAAAATGGGGATATAAATCCGTCAACGCCGATGGAGAAGCCGTAAGAGTTTTCTCCATCGTTCCTGTTTTCGGAAAGATACCCGTCGAGGTCGAGCTATTGAACTCCAATCAGGGCAAGCTTGAGATAACAAGCCCCGACACCGATTCCTTCGGAAAGGGCGACGTTCTGGTATTCTCGGGAACTGCCAACGACGGACGTTATTTCAACGGCGTACACTGCCAGATACGTCAGTCGGCAGGAAGCGAAATAGAGTCTTCTATGACGTTTGAGCCTATTGACGTACAGCAAGACGGCAAGTGGACGAAGGTAGTCAAGGTCCCCTTGCTCAGTAATTACCTGCACTACACCTTCCAAGGAATATTTACCGAATACAAGGACGAGCTTATCGTAAAATACGCCGACGCCGCACCGAACGGCAAGCTTAATTTTGAGCCCGGTGTGGTGCTTGGCGAATCTGACTACCGCGTAAGTGATTATTTTCCGCTGACGGCAACGCCGAATGAGGGCTATATTACGGTTTGGGACGCGAACGGCAACTACTATTTCGGTGATATCTTCAATTACCAATTAGACGGAAACTTTTTGAATTACTCTATCTTTGCAAAATTCCTTAAAGATGGTGAGCTTTTAGTTCCCAACGATCAAAACAGCAAGATAACGCTTTCATCGGGCAAGATATCGGGCAAGCTGACAAGAAAAGACGTTAATCTCTTTGACGGCACGCAAACCCAGATACCGCTTAGCAATACGATGTATACCGTCACAACGTCGCACGGCACGTACAACGGCTTTACCGATGAGAACGGAAACTTCAGCATTGACGGCTTTACGGGCGTGCTTGGCGGAACGTACTCCATGGCGGTAAACTATCAGGACCGTGTTGGCTACGTCAACTTTAAGTACAACGGCGCAGGCGATAGCTATAACCTCTCGCTTCCCCAGTTTGCAGTCGGCGGATTTTATCCCAACAAAGTAACGGCTACCGTAAGCGGTCAGGGATATAACAGCAACTCCATCATCCTTACCTCAAGCGGAACGGTGGAGATCGCCGCAAGCATCTTCGTTTATTCGAACCAATATAAGATAACGAACGTAAAATTCCACTTCCTTTCCACGCTGAACAGCAATTACGGCGACGAGCTGAAGGTGCTTGACGCCGTGCAGAGCACCAACAACAAGCTTGGAGATAACTACCAGCTGTGGATGCTTAATCTTTCCGACACCTCGGCAATACCCGAAAACACACGCATGTATATCAGCGTTACGGCGGAATATACTTACGATTCGGGCGCGACGGTGATTATGACGACCGACCTTGTAAACAGCGGATACAACGTCGTTCAGGCACTTAACGAGGACGTAGTTCCCATTCCGCAGGACATTCCCGAGATCCCGGGTGTGCAGTCGGGAAATGACGATACGGGCATTTTCGATATCCCCGTTATAGGCACGCTCGATATGAGCTTCAGCAGTAAGACGGGCGGATATTTCGTTCAGCAGGGTAGCTGGAAGCAGGCGGGCGACGTATACACGCTCGTTTGCGGTCACTCCATTCAGCCCAACTACATGTCAGGAACGCTTAAATCCAAATATGAGGGCGCTGTAGCGACGCGCGACATGCTTGACTCGGCGTCAAGCGGCGACCCCAAGGGCGCGGCGGCTCTGAAGCAAAAGAGCGCGGCACAGTTTGAGATTGCACCCATATTTATGTTCAAATTCACGGTAGAGACCGCAGACGACGGCTCGGGCGGACTTGTCCACAACATTACGGGAATCGAGTTTGCTATAGGACTTGACGCCTTCGTTTGCAAGAACGTGCCGTTCAACATAAGCGGCGTAGCCTGCTATATTTGCGTTACCCTGAGCGCGGAGGCGTATTTCCAGATGCAGCTCGCGCTTGCCGAAAGCAAGGCTCTCGGCTCCCAGCTTGATACCGTTATAACGGACCTTAACGAGGAAGCCGAGAAAAACGTAAACGCCTTCTTTGCCGCGCCGATAATCAGCTTCGGACTCAAGGGCGGCGTTGGCTGGAACGGCTGGGCAAGCATATTTGCCGAGGGCACCGTCACAGCCCCCTTCATTATCGGCTTTACTCCGGTAGATGCGGCAGGCTCGATAGCCTTTGACATCGGAATCGGCGCGGACATGATGATGTTCACTGCCAAGCTATCCTACAAGACCCCCAAGTTTGAGTACGGCTCCGAGTCCCTCATTACCGACCTTAAGACCATTCAGCAGTATAAGAACCCCACGCCCGCGGCATATATGCTCTCATCGGGCGAAAGCTACGACAGCTTTGAGGAGGCTATAAATAACGCGTCCTTCACGATGATGGCGCGCCCTGAAAAGTGCGAAAATATTTTGCAATCGGGCGGAATTACGCAAAGCACTCTTGCAAAGGGCGTATTCAAAAACACCAATATTCAACTGATAAAGCTGAATAACGGCAACGTAATGGCTCTGTTCCTTACCGATAACCACGCGCCCGACGGCAGCTTCAACTATTTGAGCGCGGCATATTCCATAAGCTCCGACAACGGACAAACGTGGAGCGAGGTCGAGTATATCGACAAAAATATCGGCACGGCAAGCTCGTCGCTCCAGTATGACATAAACGTTTACGAGCTTCAGGACAGAATACTCGTAACTTGGTCGGAGGCTGACCTTGACACACTCCTTCAGGATATGGACCCCGACAATCTCAAGGCTGCGCAGATAGCAAAGCTTGTCAATGCGATGAACCTTAACGGAAGATTTTTCGATATCGCAAGCGGTGCGCCCATTGGCGATGCCTTCGTGATAGCGGAAAATTCCGCCGTATTCTGCGGCGCACTTGAGGCTGTTCAAAACGGCGAAAACGTCTACGTTTATTATCAGCGAAACGCACTTTCGACCACGGAGAACGTGACCGTTGAAAGCCTTATGAAGACCGAGCGCACTATCGCTATGGCGAGCGCAAGCATCAACGACACGAGCAATTGGGTATCCACCCCCGTGCACGCAATGGACGGCGAGGGCGGTCAGTACCGCATAACCGAGGTCGAGCCCTTCGTTCACGACGGCATTCTCGGTGAGATCATCGTCATCGACCGAAACGGCAGACTCTTGTCCTACGATAGCGCAAGCGGCGAGATGATACCCGACATCAACGACCGTCAGCTTTACCTTAGAACCTACAGCTTTGGCGAGGACGGCGCTCCTGCGACCACGTCCTTCGTTGCTCTCAGCGATGCGACGGACTGCGCACAAAACCCCGAGGTAGTCAGCAACGAGGATTACCTATACCTCTTCTGGAATCACAACGGAGAGATAGTTTACGCCCCCGATTTCGTTGCAACGGACTCCGACGACGAGCTGACACGCTCAAAGGCAGTAGTTATTGCCGACGCGGCAGGCAAGCATAGCGTGAAATCCACAAGCAAATTCGCGCCCGTTTCCATCGACGGCGACGAGAGCCTGCACGTAGGCTCCACGTTTACGGTTTCGATGTCAGAGGGCGGCAAGGTGCTTATCTGTTGGGTAGGCAACGACACCGAGAAGACGGAAGCTCTCGTGGGCGATCAGGTATACGGCATAATGCTTGAAACAAAGCTCGTAGCCGACGTTACGCGCGACGTTAAGAACGCCGACGGCGGCGAGGCTGAGCGCGAGCATCAGCTTTGGGCGGTTGGCTCACCCGTTGCCATAACCGCCGAGAGCAACCCCATCGGCGCGCTCGACAGCCTTTGCCTTGACGGCGAGGAAACAAAATTCATTCTCGCATACACGCGCTTTAACAACGAGCTTCGCAACAACAGCACGGGCGCGGACATCATCGCCATAACCAAGGTGTACAATCCTGAGCTTTCAGTTTCGGTGGATTTCCCCGAATATCCCATGCCCGGTGAGAATGCAACGGCACGCGTGAAAGTACGCAACGGCGGCTTCTGTTCGCTTAACGGATACACGCTTACCCTTACGGGAATCGGTGCTGATATCACTATCTCGTCGACCGACACGCTTCTCCCCGGCAGATACGCAGAGCTTAGCGTAGAGGTAGCAGTTCCTGCCGATTTCAGCGCTGACGCCGAGCTTACCGTAACCGTAAGCGGAGTGGGCGAGCAATCCAAGCACGGCGCGACCGCCAAGACGAGCGTGCTTTACGGAAGCTATTTCGTGCCCACGGACCTTCCCGAAATTCACGCCATACCCAATTCCGACGATTGCACTATAACCGTATTCGTCAAGAATATAGGTAACGCGGCAGGTAGCCCCGAGCTTGAATACCTCAACCGCATCTACGCGTCCGACAGCGAGGACGACGAAGTAAGCGCAAAGTATTCCGCAAGCGTCGTTATCACCCCGAACGGCGAGGCTGCGATCACCTACACGTTGCAGGATAGCCTTATCGGCAGAGAGGATTACTCCACCGTCGTGGTACGACTTGGCGACAAGTACGACCAAAGCACCGAGGCTCCCATGCCGAAGGCGCAGACCTTGTCGATATCCGACCTGCTTAACACCTTGCCCGTAAGCGGCGAGGATGCTCCCGTGGACAGCGAAACCACGCCGAGCGACACCACGCCCGTCGACGACGGCGGCTGCAGCAAAACGAGCTTCGCTATAATTATAGCGGTTGCCGTAGTAATTGCCGCCGCGGCGTGCATCGTTCCCATTATCGTTAAAAAGAAAAGGAACGTAAAATAAAATAAAAAATTCGGCAGTGCTTGGCACTGCCGAATCTTTTATTTTACAAAATCAGTTTTCGCGTTTCTTGGGAAGCACGGCAACGAATGCAACGGCACAAAGCACCGTAACGATAACGATAGCTCCCGCGCCCGCGTCGCCCGTGTCGGGAACGTCGCCGCCCGTGGCTTCCGCCTTTATCTCGATGCGTCCGCTACCGTTTACGGTCGCGTAATCGAGCTTCATTCCCTCATACTTCTTCAGAAGGGGGCTGTTCTTCGCGCCAACCGCGCAGTTATCGAACGCCTTTATATAGGTTGCGAGAACCATATAGTCCTCCATAACGTAATCAAGCACGTTCACCGCGCCGTCAAACATAGCAAAGCCGTCGCCAAGGTCGCGCAAGGTGTAGTTGTAGCCCGCCAGATTGTACCTTGCCTCAAGGTCAAGCGGCTCGTACTCGCCCGTTTCCTTATTATATATCTTGACGTTACGAACGCGATATTCTCCCGTAGGTGCGCCCGTCCAGACGCCCTTATCGTCCATCTGTACGGTGGACTCTATCGCGGTATTTATCTCGTAGGTCATACCCGCAACGTGCAAAAATCCGCCGCACTCCGCATCGGACGCACTGCGCGCGCCCCATTCAAGCGCATCAAGGAGCTGCTGCCCCGTAACGGTCTGCAGGCAAGCCACGTTGCCGAAGCTGTGGATAGCCTTGCAGGTGAGGTAGGTAATGTCACCCGTTACAGCCGTGTTTCTGATACCGCCGCCGTTCATAATAGCCACGTCAACGTCAAGCTCCATATCGTCAAAAACGTAGTAGAGCGCGTCTGCGGTAAAGTCGCCCGTATTAGTTTCCTGAAGTCTTACGAGGCGGTCGCCGTTCTCGGCGTAGTTGTCAAGCACAAGCTCGGTGCTGCCAATCTTAACGTCAAGCTGTGCGCTGACGCTGTTTATCCACTCGTCCTCGATAGCCTTAACGGTAGCGTCGGGAGTACCCTCAAAGGTGGTAATAAAGCTTGTGCTAATGCTACCGTCTGCGGATATTACCATCATACCGATGCGTCCAAAGTACTCGCCCGTCTGGGTAAGAAGCACGTCGTTGCCCGCCTTATCAGCCACCTTGCTTCCCTCCACTACGGAGTGCGAGTGACCGTCGATAAAGGCGTCAAGTCCTTCGGTATTTGCAATAACGTCCTCGGACGTCCAAGGCTTTGAATTGGGGTCTACGCCCAAGTGACCGAGCGCGATAACGCGCGTAGCGCCCGCCGCCTTTGCGGCGTCGATAGCCGCCTGCACGTCGGCGTAAAGAGCCGCGCCGTCCTCGCCGCCGGAAATTCCGTAGACGTAATTGCCGTTCTCATCCTGAAAATATGCAGGTGTGGACTTTGTAAAGGTTTCTGGCGTGGTGATGCCGATAAAGGCTATCTTCTCCTCGCCAACGGTGAATATCTTATACGCGTCAAGCACGTTCTCACCGCGAACACCGTCTGCCTCGTGGTAAAAGTTGCAGGAAACGTAGGGGAAGCTTGCCCACTCGTCCGTAGCCTTTATCCTGCCCGCCATTCCGTAGTCAAACTCGTGGTTTCCGAGGGTGGCAAGGTCGTAGCCTACAGCGTTCATCAGCTTGATGATGCTCTCGCCCTTGTCCATCGAGCCGTAGGCAGTACCCTGAATATGGTCGCCTGCGTCAACTAAAATAACGTCCTTATACTGAGCTTCAAGCTGTGCCTTGATAGCGGCAAGCTCGGAGTAGCCGAAGGGCTCACCGTCGATATAGGTGTGTATATCGTTGGTGTAAAGGACGGCAATATCATCTGCCGTTTCGGCAGACGTGGGCAGAGCCAGCAGAGAAAGGCTCATCACCGTAAGAACAGCCAACAAAATTGAAATTATTTTACGCAAATTCGTGTCCTCCTTAAATAAATATATGCAGGAATTATTTTACACCATAAATTGAAAAAAG
>JAFXAC010000086.1 GCA_017522125.1 Clostridia bacterium
CGCCTTACGGCAAATGTGAAATATTTTGCTTCGCAAAATGTGAAGGAAGCTTTTTGCGCCGCAAAAAGCATTTATATTAAAAATAAAGCTCCGCATCGGCAGGGCTTTATTTTTGATTTCTAAAAATTACATTCTGACGGCATAGACTTTTTTGAAATTTATGATATAATTATTTAAAAAGTTCCAACCTTTTTATATTTCCTTCCACTATATAGTCAAACGGTACCGAGGTGATAAAATGGAAAAGAAGAAAGCGGACGAGTTAATTCTTAAGTATCTGCCAAAGATATATGCCTTTGCAATGAAAAAGGCATTTTCTTACGAGGAGGCGGAGGAATTAAGCTCTGATATTGTCGCAGAGGTTTATTTATCCTTTCTTTCGTCAAAGGAAATATTCAACATGGACGGATACGTTTGGCGAATTTCAGAGCACGTCTATTCAAAATTCGTATCTTCAAAGAAGAAGCACGAAGGAATTTCAATAGACGGCATGGAGCTTCCCGATGACACGCCGATTTGGGAAGAAGATTCGGAAGATATGCTCGATATGCTACGCCGCGAGATTGCGTTTTTGACAGAAACTCGCCGTAAGATCATCTATTCATTTTATTACGAGAATAAGACTGTTTCTGCTATCACCGAAGAAACAGGGATTCCCGGGGGTACTGTAAAATGGCATCTTAGCAAGGCCAGAAACGATTTAAAGGAGGGTTTTAGTATGGAAAGAAAAATTGGAAAGCTTGGCATTAAGCCTATTGAAGCAAATAGCGTCGGGCATGGCGGCACTCCCGGAAAGAACGGAGGCCCCGAGCATTATCTGAGTAACAAGTTAAATCTTAATATCGTATATAGCGTTTATCACACCCCAAAAACGCTGGTTGGTATCGCCGAGGAGCTTGGGCTTACTCCCGTTTATATTGAGGATGCGGTCAAAGAGCTGGAGGCTAACGGCTTTTTGGTAAGGCAAGCAGGAAATCGCTACACAACGTATGTGAAATTCAATCCCGAAACATATTCTCTTGAGCAGGGGGACAAGCAAAGGCAAAAGCAAATGGAGGTTGCAAGACTTCTGGCAAAGGAATACGTGCCGCAGGTGCGTGCGAGAATCGCGGATATAAAAGATATTTATATTCCAAGCGGAAACAGGGAGCTTTTTGAGGCGGCTGCAATATTTTACGCGGTAAGCAACAAATGCGGAGTTGAATTGAAAACAGACCTTTCCAAGTACATTATCAAGACCTTGGACGGCGGTGAGTATATAGTCTTTGTTGACATTCCCGCAACGCAACGCGACACGGATTACGTTCCAACGCGTAGCTATCCTTCCTATTGGGCTTGCGGCAATATGACTCGTTGGTCGCAGAAATATCCTTCCGTAAGCTCGTGGTCGGTCGACACGCGTTATTGCTCGCGTGAGGGATATTGGGCAAACAACCTTACGTCAGACTATGAATATTTATATGAATTTATAACGGGAGCAATAGATAATACACCTGCAAACAGGGAAAAATTTGAACGCCTGAGGGAGCGCAGATATTTAAGCAAAGAGAATAAAATCAACATTATGGTAATGCGCGGTGACCAAAATGAATTTTTCTCAAAGCTTCCAACTCTCGGCGAGGAGATCAAAAAAACCTTTGCGGATTATGCTCTGGAGCAAGCGATGATATCTGCAAAGGATTATCCGCCGCAGATGCGTGAGCTTGTAGTGGATTGGAGCGTGGGAGGCTTCGTGGGAAGAACTGTTGCGCTGATGCTTATGGATATTCTTTATGAAAACGGTACGTTCAAGCCTCTTACGGAGGAAGAAAAGATCACCTCGAATCTTTTGATGTTCTGTGATAGATTACCCGAATAAAGGTAGCCTTTTGCGTGTCAAAAGGCATTTAATATAATAAAAACGGAATAAGCCTTTGGCTTATTCCGTTTTTTACCTTAACTTTGCACTTTGCACTTTGCATTTTGCACTTTTCTCTCTCCCATCTCCTGCGAAGCGGGCTTCGCAGGAGCGCCGCAGGCGGCTTATGCGCCGCTTTTGCGAGGGAGATGGGCGAGAGCCGCCTTGCGGAAAATAAGGCTTATACCGTGCCTGTTACGGTAAGCACCGTCGTGCCAGGGGTGGTCACCCACGAGCCGTCGGGGGTCTGCGTGTAGGTCGCGGCGGGGACGGTAATGCGTCCTGCCACCGTTGCAAACGCGCCCGTTGCTTCGTCGTAGGTGTAGTCCGTGCCGAGCGTCAGCACTGTTCCGTCAAGGGTGACCGTAATTCCCATGAGGATGGGGTCGAAATTGTCGTTCAAAATAAGGTCGTCGGTCGCAACCACTGCCTGATTGCCCGTGTTTTCAATTACAAAGGTGTAGGTCAGCTGACCGTTAGGCGTAACGGTCACGGGGTTTACTGCCTTCGTGATATTAAGCTCCGACGCCTCGGCGGCGCTGACGGTTTCGGAAGCCGTCACGGGCGCGCTCAAGCCGTTGCCCGTTATCGTTACCGTGTTGTCGATGGTCGCGTCAGCCGCAAGGGGCGCAAAGCCCGTAACGCTCGTTTCGTAAACGATAGTGGCGTTGCCGCCCGCGGGGATAGAAATTCCGCTGATGACGAGGGGAGGGCCTGCGGTCACGGCGGGGGTGGCGTTCAACAGACCGTTGACGTAGTAAAGAACCGAGCCGTCGGTGTATTCAAGCGGATACACGTCCGCGCCGCCAAAGCTGTACGCGCCGAGGTCATCGGTAAGCGTAATGCCCGAAACGGTCGACGCGCTGCTGTTTACAAGAGATATGACGTAAGTCACCGTGGTGCTTGCGCCGTAGGTCTTGGTGACCGCCGTTTTCGTCGCGTAAACGGCTTCGAGTATCTCACCCGTCACCGTGTTGGAGGTAGCCGAGCCGCCGTTATAGGAAAGAGTTGCAAAATTTGTAAAAATAGCCATAAAACATTCTCCGTGATTTTATATTTTCTCCCTCAATACAGAATATGACCGAAAAGGCGCGGGCGTGCGACAGAAATCGACAGGTGAAAGAGCAAAGGATTTTTGTTTTTCTATTGCCAGAACGGCGGAAATGTGGTAAAATATATACGAAAAAAATTAAAAGGCGGAGCCGTTATGCTGTCCTATCTTGCACCTGATCATTATTTTAATAATTTTTATGAAATCTCACCCGAGTTCTTGCTGTCGCTCGGATGCAAATATCTTTTCAGCGACGTGGATAATACTCTCGCGCCCTACGAGGTTGCCGAGCCCGATGAGCGCATCAGCGCGTGGATACGCGCCGTTTCGGATGCGGGCATCAGCATCGTTCTCGTTTCAAACAACGGGCCCGAGCGCATCGAGCTTTTCAATCGCACGCTCGGCGTACACGCCTATGCGGACTGCAAAAAGCCCACCAAAAAGCGCCTCGGCGCGATAATGAATGAGCTTGGAGCGACGCGCGAGAACACCGTATTTCTCGGCGACCAGATATACACCGACGTGCTTTCGGCGCGCCGACTTGGCGCACACGCCGCTATCCTTGTCCCGCCGATAAGGGACAAAAAGAGCCTTTTCTTCCGCTTCAAGCGGCTGATGGAAAGGCCCGTGATGTGGCGATTCCGCCGCAAGCAAGCAAAGAAAACTCAGGCGTGAGCGCCGAAAGGAGATAAATATGACACACCTTGAAAGACTTCGCGCCGCTATGGAAAGCGACGGAAGATTTGACGCGCTTATTATTACCTCGGAGATAAATCAGAGATATCTTACGGGCTTTAATTACACGGACGGGCTTGTGCTCGTTACGGCAAACAGAGCTTGTCTTTTGGCGGATTTCCGCTATATTGAGGCGGCAAAGGCAAGCCGCGCCGCTTCGGAATTTGAAATAATAATGCCCGACTGTCCGATGTCGGAGATGGCTCGCCGCATCTTTTCGGAGTGCGCCGTAAAGCGCATCGGAGTTGAGGAGGCAACGCTCGCTCTGCGCGTTTTCGAGTCCTACAAGGGTATTTTCGATGGCTGTGAGGTGCTTGGCGGAGCGTCAGCCCTCATCGACACTCTGCGCGAATATAAGGACGCCGAGGAAATGGCGTCGATAGCGAAGGCGCAGAGCATAGCGGACGCGGCATTTTCGCACATCGTGGAGTTCATTCGTCCCGATATGACGGAGATGCAGGTGGCACTTGAGCTTGAATTCTTTATGCGTGCGCACGGTGCGGAAGCGGCGGCGTTTGAGACTATTGCAATTTCGGGAAGCGCATCCTCGCGCCCCCACGGAGTTCCACGCTACGAAAAGCTTGAGAGGGGCTTTCTTACGATGGACTACGGCGCAAAGGTGGACGGCTATTGCTCGGACATGACGCGCACCGTCGTCATCGGCAAGGCGGACGCAGAGCAAAGAGAGATATATAATACCGTGCTTCGCGCACAGCTTGCGGCGCTTGAGCTTGCAAAAGAGGGAGTCGGCTGTTACGAGATGGATTTTGCCGCAAGACATATTATCGACAATGCGGGCTACGGCAAGTATTTCGGTCACGCGCTTGGACACGGAGTAGGAATGTATATACACGAGTCGCCAAGCCTCTCGCCGCGCTCGCCGCGCGATAAGGTGCTGAAGGTCGGTCACATAGTGACCGTCGAGCCCGGTATTTATATCGAGGGCAAGTACGGCTGTCGAATTGAGGATATGATAGGTGTGACCGAGCAGGGAATAGTGAATTTTGCGCATTCCTCAAAGGAGCTTATTGAGATATATTGACGAAAAACGGCACTCTACTATCAGTAGAGTGCCGTTTTTTCTTCTCTACTGCGCGTGCGCAAGGTGTATACCTGCGAAAAGGCAGAGTAGATTGACTTTTCTCTGTTTTGGTGGATATAATATAGCCAGAACAACCTGAAAGGAAATCGCATTATGTCAAGCTTCGCAACAACACCAAACACTTATTCAAGCTCCGCCGAGCGCACCTCGCGCCTCTCCAAGATCACGCTCCCAGGCTACACGCTCGGCGAGGAGCGCCTTAATTCCTTGACGCACGCCGCAGGTGCGCTGTTCGGCGCGGTCGCCCTTGTTATGTGCCTTAGTGCCGCCAAGAGCGCGTGGGCAGTCGTGGGCAGTGCGATATACGGCGTCGCGCTGATGCTCCTTTACTCCGTTTCCGCGACCTATCACGCAATGCGCGACGAGAAAAAGAAAAAATTTATGCGCGTGGTCGACCATTGCACGATATATCTTCTCATTGCGGGAACTTACACGCCCATACTTTGGGAGGCTATCCGTCCCGTTTCTGCAAAATGGGCGTGGATAATCTTCGGTATAGTCTGGGGACTTGCCGTTATTGCCGCTACGCTCACCGCGCTCGATATGAAAAAGTATTCAAAGTTCTCTATGGCGTGCTATATCGGCATGGGCTGGAGCATTCTTATCGCGTGGGATACCGCAGTTGCGGCGCTTGATACCGCAGGGCTTATTTTGCTCGTTGGCGGCGGCGTTGTGTATACGGTCGGCGCGGCGGTCTACGGCATCGGAAAAAAGCACAAATACATCCACTCGCTTTTCCACCTTTTCGTTCTCGGCGGCACGGTGCTTCAATTTCTGTGCATTTACCTCTACGTTTTATAAAAAACAAACCCGACGCCATAGCGTCGGGTTTATTTTCTTTAGGCAACGATGCAGTACATTACGATAACGAGGACGGCGAATACACCAGCAACGATGGGGGTAATGATATTGAGCAGCTTGTCTAAGCGAGAACCTCTGTCCTTGCCGAGGAAGGACTCAGCGCCGCCTGCGATAGCACCCGAAAGGCGCTTGTCCTTAGCGGACTGCATAAGAACGGCAACGATGAGGAAGAGCGCGAACACAAGAAGAATGATGCCCATTACGATTTCAAGAGTTCCCATAATAATCTCCTTACGAAACTGTGATCAAAATTGGATAACGGCAGATACGGAGTATCGCCCACATTAGTAAATAGTATTATATCACAAAATTTTGATAAATGCAACAGTTTTGCCGAATTTTTTTCGTAAAATGCAGATATATTAAACGCGCGCTCCCGAAGGAGCGCGCGTTTGTATATTAAATATTAAAATACGGTGTTATAGAGATATTCCTTGAGAGAATTGGTCTTATCGTTGGGGTCGTAGGAGTGCCACGCGACTGCAACGTTCTTTGCGCGGTTGATGTAGAGTCGCTGACCTCTCATACCGCCCTTGGCGTATCCGTTGCCGCCTACGCTACCAAGCTCGTAGCCCTTCTTAAGAACGATATCTACCCATTCCTTGGAGATGATCTGCTTGTTGTTGTACTTACCGTTGTCAAGGTATATCCTACCGAGCTTTGCAACGTCAGCACTTCTGATGTAGAGTCCCGTTGCACCAATGGGGTAGCCGTAGGGGCATTTTGCAAATGCGTACTCGCGGCAGTCGGTGTGCTTGAACAGACGCTCTGCAAGGAAGTCGTCGAGGTTCTGACCGCTGAGCTTGGTTACAACGCGGGAGATGAGGTAGTAAGCAGCATCGGTGTACTGGTAATGCGTTCCGGGGTTATGAACGAGGGGCTCAGAAAGCGCGAGGTAGAGGAAGTCCTGTGACTTGTACTTGGTGCTGTCCTCGGCGTCGATGTCAAGGAAGCCGCGGTCATAGCCTGCGCGGTGGCGAAGCACGTGGTCGATGGTAACCTTCTTCCACTTCATGGGGTTGATGCCGTAAGCCTCAAGCTCCTCCTTGAAGATATCTCCGATGGTATCCGACATCTTTATCTTGCCGTCATCGTAAAGCATACCGATTGCGGTTACGCAGTATACCTTCGTTACGGAGTAGCAGTTCTGGCAGGGATTGCCCTCGTTTACGGTCTTGGTCTTGATGCCCGTGGGGGTGGAAACCGCGATGGTGTAAACGGGGAGCTTCTTGTTTTTGGCGAAGTTATAAAGCAGATCAAGCGGATCCTTGTCGCTGTACTGCTTTACAACGTTTCCTTCGGCGTTATCGTATACGACGCTGTACTCTCTGCTCGAAAGCTTGGAAAGGAACTCGTCAACGCCCTTGGTAATGCCGAGAACGTTTGCAGAGGTGATGGCGATAGAGTTGTTCTCAACGTAAATAGCGTAGTAAAGACCTGACTTGAGCGTAGCCTTAGCAGCCTGAGTTATCGGGCGGTTGGTGTCACCAATTACGATCTCGGGCTTGCCGTCAGCGGCGGTGGCGGTGTCAACCGTCAGGGTGTATTTGCCAGCCGTGTAGCTTGAGTCAAGCGAGGTGAGCAGGTTGAATACTCTCTGCGCCTCATCCTTAAGACCGACCTTATATACTATTCTGTACGAAGCATCGGGCTTGGAGAGAACTATGTCGGTTTCTCTGATGGGGGGGATCTCTTCGGTCGTATCCTCAGGCGTGGTGTCCGCGGGAGGAGTGGTTTCTGCGGGCGTGGTGGGATCGCCGCTGTTGGCTTCGGGCGTGCAGGCGCAAGCAAGAAACAGCGTGCAGGCAAGAAGCGCAAGTGCGATCAATCGGTGAAGCTTCATAACAAAATGTCCTTTCTTTAGCTTGGAAATAATTTTCCTTTTTTATAATGATATCACATATAAATCAAAAAAACAAGTGGAAAAACAATTTATTTATGAAATTAAACCAAAAAATATTATTCAAGTATATATAATAA
>JAFXAC010000087.1 GCA_017522125.1 Clostridia bacterium
CCCCAAGGTACTTGCGGGCTGTGGCATCGATCCCGAGGAATATTCGGGCTTTGCCTTCGGTCTTGGACTTGAGAGGATCGCTATGCTTAAATACCACATCGACGATATGCGTCTGCTTTATGAAAACGATATTCGTTTCATAAGCCAGTTCTAATGAAAGGAGATTGAAAAAATGATACTTTCTCTTGAATGGCTGTCTGAATTTATGAACACCGACGGCATTACTGCCAAGGAATTTTCCGACAGAATGACAGATACGGGCTCCAAGGTCGAGGGCTTCGAAATTCTTGGTGCTGATATTGAAAACGTCCTTGTCGGACGCATCACGAAGATAACCAAGCACGAAAACAGCGACCACCTTCAGATATGCATGCTTGACGTTGCAAAGGACGCTGAGCTTCAGATAGTTACAGGCGCACCCAACGTTTTTGAGGGCGCTATAGTTCCCGTTGCGGTAGCTACTGCGCATCTCCCTGGTGACGTTACCATAAAGGCGGGCAAGCTCCGCGGCGTTGCCTCCGAGGGTATGCTCTGCTCCATTGGAGAGCTTGGACTTACCGAGCACGATATGCCCGGCGCTGACAACAACGGCATTCTCATTCTCGGTGAGGAGTTTGCCGACTCCATCGGTAAGGACATCCGCGAGGTGCTTCTCCTTTCTGACACAGCTGTTGAGTTCGAGATAACCCCCAACCGCCCCGACTGCCTTTCCGTTATAGGTCTTGCAAGAGAAGCGGCTGTCACCTTTGACCGTGCGCTTGATCTGCACACACCCGTAGTTAAGGGTGCAGGCGACGGCGACAAGATAGAAAACTATCTTTCCGTTACCGACAAGGCTCCCGAGCTTTGCCCCCGCTACACCGCAAGAGTCGTAAAGAACGTTAAGATCGCCCCCTCGCCGCTGTGGCTCCGCGCAAGACTTCGCGCATCGGGCGTTCGTCCCATAAACAACATCGTTGACATTACCAACTACGTAATGCTCGAATACGGTCAGCCCATGCACGCGTTTGATTACAAGTGCCTTGACGGCTCCGCCATCACCGTTCGTCTTGCCGCTGAGGGCGAAGCATTCCGTTCCCTTGACAGCAAGGAGCATACCCTCGACTCTGCCGCGCTCGTCATAGCCGACGATAAGAAGGCTGTTGCCCTTGCGGGCGTTATGGGTGGCGAGAACAGCGAGATCACCGATACCACCTCTACCGTAGTTTTTGAAAGCGCAAACTTTGACGGCGCATCCGTCAGAGTTACCGCAAAGAAGCAGGGCATGCGTACCGAAAGCTCCGCCCGCTTCGAAAAGGGACTTGACGCGGAGAACACTCTGCCCGCTATTGAGCGTGCCTGCGAGCTTGTAGAGCTTCTCGGCGCGGGTGAGGTCGTCGACGGCATTATCGACGTTTACCCCGGAAAGACCGAGGCGCGCACCGTTAAATTCGATCCCGTAAGGATAAACACCTTCCTTGGTACGGATATCGAGCCTGCATTTATGGAAAGCACCCTTTCCTCCCTCGGCTTTGGTCTTAACGGCTCAACCGTTACCGTTCCCTCGTGGCGTGCCGACGTTGAGGATATGGCAGACCTTGCTGAAGAGGTTATCAGAATTAAGGGCTATAACACCGTTGAATCCACCGCTATCTGCGCCCGCACCACCGAGGGCTGCCGCACCGCCGAGCAGAACTTTGAGCTGAAGCTTGAAGCTACGCTTATCGGTATGGGCGTATCCGAGATAGAAACGTTCTCCTTTATCAGCCCCAAGTATTACGACAAATTCGGTCTTGCCGCCGACGACAGCCGCCGCAAGTCCATCGTCATCTCCAACCCGCTTGGCGAGGACACGAGCATTATGCGTACTACCGCGCTCCCCTCTCTGATGGAGATACTCGCACGCAACAACAACTTCAATAACGAAAACGCCCGTCTTTACGAGATGGCGAAGGTATACATTCCCGACGCCGATGAGGGCAAGCTCCCCTACGAGCCGTCCTCGCTGACTATAGGTCTTTACGGTAATTGCGATTTCTACACCGTAAAGGGCATCGTTGAGGCTCTTGCAGGTGTTGCACGCATCAAGACCTCCTACGTTGCCGAAAGCAACGATCCCTCGTTCCACCCCGGACGCTGTGCGAAGATATACGCCGCTGACGGCGCATACCTCGGTATTCTCGGTCAGGTACACCCCACCGTTGCCGACGGCTACGGCTTTAGCGCTCCCGTATACGTTGCGGAGCTTTGCGTGCCCGCGCTCTTTGCCGCATCCTCTGAAATGACCGAGTACAAGCCGCTTCCCAAATACCCTGCCGTAAGCCGCGACTTCTCCTTCCTTTGCGACGAGTCGCTTGAGGTAGGCACGGCACTTGCGGTCATGTCAAAGGCAGGCGGAAAGCTTGTTGAGGACGTGCGTCTGTTTGACATCTACCGTGGCGAGAAGCTCGGCGAGGGCAAGAAGAGCGTATCCATTCGCGTTACTCTGCGCGCCGCTGACCGCACGCTGACTCAGGACGACTGCGACAAGGCATCTGCGAAGATCCTTGCGGCTCTTGAGAAGGAGCTTGGACTCAACCTGCGCTCTTAATTATGGAAAGAGAAAAGATAGAGCGGATAAACTTCCTTGCGAGGAAATCCAAGGCAGAGGGGCTTACAGATGCCGAAAAGGCCGAGCAAGCGCTTCTGCGTCAGGAGTACGTAGCGGAGATAAGGGCATCCTTCTCCGCTACCCTCGACTCCACGGTGATACTTAATCCCGACGGAACGAAAACTCCGCTGAAATCAAAAAAGGACAAAAAATAAAAAATGCTGAATGCACTCGTGCATTCAGCATTTTTTATTAATTACCTACGTCGGTGTGATAAACGGTCTCCTCGGGGAGAACCAAGCCGAGCTTCCTACGCGCGATGCGAATAATATATTCCTCGTCCATCGGCGCGTCTATAAGATATTCAAGCTCCTCGATATCCTCCTTACAATCGGATATCTGTGCTTCAAGCGCCTCCTTCTCCTGAAGCAGGCGGCTGTATTGCAAAAGCATATTCAGAGAGATGACGAGTATCATCACTATGGTAAGAATGAGGGCTATCTTTACAAAGATCGCCGCCTTGCCGATAGAGCCGCGCTCCTCGGAGGGATCGTAGTAGCTTCTGTTCTCTCTCATTTTAGCTATCCTTTCATTTACGGGGGCATACCGTCGCGCTGTGCGGCGGATAGCCTGCCAAGTTGATTTTTCGTGTATCTTTTTATTCGCACCCGCCGAATGAAGCATCGGGCGCGAGCAATTATTCTTCCTATTATATTACCTATTCCCGCCGCAAGCCGCGCCAGAGGCGCGAGAATGAGCCGCACGAGCTTTCTTACACATAATATTAAATATGTAAGGAGAATTCTTACCACGCCGCCGAGGGTGGCGTTTGCCGCCGCGAAGCCGAGCGCGGACGCGGGTATCGTGAAAAGGCGAAACGCGCCGTCGTTGAATATGAAATTCACCACGAGCAAAAGGCACGCCGATATTACCACAATAAGTATATCTGACACGCCCACAAGGAGCTTGTATGCTCGCGTCGTGCCTGCTTCCCCATAACGCACAAGGCGTGCGCATTCCATAGGGCGCGGCGTTTTGTCGAGCCGCCACAGCCGCCGCAGATCAAGCGTAACGCCCATAATGCAGTGAAGCAGGGCAACTACCGCCCCGTGCGCAAGCGAGGCAAGAAGCAAAAGCGCAAGCGCCGCGGGGGATATTTCAAGTATCGTCATTCCCTGCCGCCGAAAAAGCGTCTTTTCTTGCGCGGACCTTCATCGGAGTATATAAGCGCCGAAATCTCGCCGCTGACGGCGACGTCGCCGCTTTGAACGTTAAGCTCGTCGACCTTGAGGGCGTTGCCCTCGAGCAAAAGCTCGCCGCATTCGGTAAGGAGAAGCACGCTGTTATCATCAAAGCTAATGACCTGCTTTACGCCGCTTACGTGGGCGTTTTTGCGCATCTTTACCGAAAAAGAATGCTCGTTTTTTATGCCTTCGGGTTGTCGATTCATTTGTCACACCTCATCGCCATTACTTTATATATTATATGCAAAAACGATGTCGGATATGACAGTTTATTGGCTTATGACCTCATAAAGCTCGCCCGCGGCATCCTTGCCGACAGTCTCCTTTACCATAAGCACCCTTACGGTAAGCGTGCGCTGACCGAAGGTTACGGCGAGGATATCGCCCTCCTTAACGTCGACCGACGCCTTGGCTATTTTGCCGTTAACGCTTACGTGACCGCCGTCACAAGCCTCGTTTGCGACCGTGCGGCGTTTGATTATTCTTGAAACCTTCAGAAATTTATCTAATCTCATCGTTTATTTTTTCTTAATTTTTGTATAATGTGTAATATAATTTTAGTATATATCTAAATTATATTAATGTCAATAGTTTGTTTATAAATCGCCTATATATTTACAATTTGTTCACAATTAGTTATGTTTTATTCTGTCCCAGATAGCATCAAGCTCGCTCATTGACATTTCCCTAATGTCCGCGCCCTGCTTATGCGTTTCCGCTTCAAGTCTTGAAAAGCGGTCAATGAATTTATCGGTCGCATGTCCAAGCGCCTCCTCGGCGTTCACACCAAGCTTGCGAGCAAGGCTTACCGCGGTAAAGAGCAGGTCGCCGACCTCCTCCTCGATGGCGGCGGTATCTCCCGAAGCCACGGCGCTTTTTACCTCGTCGCTCTCCTCGTAGAGCTTCGCCATCACCTCGTCCGCGTCGGCAAAATCAAAAAAGCTGACCTTTTTTCCGACCTTTTGCGCACGCATAAGCGCAGGGAGCTGCTTGGGGATCGCGTTAAGCTGGGACGTGAGCGTATCTCTGTGCTTTTCCTCGACCTTTATCTTATCCCAATTGTCAAGCACCGCCTCCGACGTTTCTGCAACCACGCTTCCGAAAACGTGGGGGTGGCGGTGGATAAGCTTTACGCAGATATCGTTAACAACGCCGTCGATGCCCGCCTTGCCCTCCTCTTTTTCGATCTGGGCATGGAACGTGACCTGCAAGAGCAGATCGCCAAGCTCCTCCTGCATAAGCGCAGGGTCCTCGTTATCTATCGCCTCGATGACCTCGTAGGTCTCCTCGATAAGATCCTTTCTGATGCTTTTGTGCGTCTGTTCCCTATCCCAAGGACAGCCGCCCTCGCCTCGAAGCACGTCGGTGAGCAGGCAAAGATCTTCAAAGGTGTAGCCATTACCCTTTTTGGCGAGATATTCTATTTTTTCCTTTTGTGTTTTCATTTTTAACCTCTGTTAGCTTTAATTTTTCAAGAAATTTTGCTATTTTATCGCCCTTCGGGAGTTGAAGAACGTCCTCGCCGCTGACGGCGCGGAGCATAAGTCCCGTCGGGACGTATATTATTACAGCCGCGAAAACGGCGGCAAAGAGAGCCACGACCGTTCCAAAGCTGTTAAGTACGACGTAAATGCCAAGCGCTGCCGAGATCGCAAGCACGGTGGACGCAAATGCGCGCCACAAAAAGCGAACGTCCAGCTTGTGCGGCGTATATTTGCCGATAAAATACACGTTAAGCACGGTTACCGTGAGCGTGCAGGCAAGCGTGCTTACGGGTGCGCCCACAATGCCTATCTTCGCCACCAAAAGGTACTCCGCCACTATCTTGACGAGCGCGCCGATGAACATTGAAATTATCGGGAGTGCGCGTCGGTTGTAGGTTTGAAGCACCGCATTGGTAAGTGCCGTAAGGCAGGAAAATATTATCGACACCGCAAGCAGGGAAAGCAATGGGGCGGCAACCGAAACGGCTTGTTCCTGAGTGCTGAAAACGAGGCGCATTATCGGCTCGGCAAAAACGGACATTCCCGCCGCCGCAGGCAGTGCGAGAAACACGCACATACGAAGAGATGAGCCAAATACACGCCTTTCTCGCTCCGTATCGCCCTCGGTTATCGCGGCGGTGAGCGTTGGAACTATCGACACCGCAAGCGGCGCTAAAAGCGCGGGCGGCATATTAAACAGCGGCACGGCAAGGTTCGAATAACTGCTATACATCATTCGCGCCACGGAGTCGGCATAGCCAGCATCGACCAAGCGATTGGTGATAAGCGCGGTATCGGTAAGGCTCGTTATGCCCGTGACCGACGCCGCAAGCGTTATCGGAAACGCAATAGCAACGAGGCGGCGCAGTACCGCGCTCCCCCTCTCCGCGCTTGACGTGCGGCGTAAAACGCCGTTTTTCCGTGCGAAGAAAAATAGGCGGAAAAGAAGATAGATGAGCGAGAGGAGCATTCCAACGGAAAGTCCAAGCACCGCCGCCGCGGCGACCTCCTCGGCACTTTTTCCTGCGGATAGCGCAAATACCGCAAAGCCAACTCCCCAAAAGAGCTTTCCGAGCGATTCGATAAGCTGTGAGGTAGCTGTCGGCTCCATCATTTCGTGGCCTTGGAAATATCCGCGGATAGCTCCGATGATGCAGATAAAGAGCATCGTCGGGGCAATTGCCATAACGGAATATTGCGCACCTGCCATTCCTATGGCACTTGAATACCGACCTGCAAAGAACCAAAGCGCCGAAGCACCTGCGATGCCTATCGCCGTGCAAAGGGCGAGAGATATGTAAAACACCCTTCGCACGCCCGCGCCGTCGCCGCGCGCCCTGCTCTCCGAAACGAGCATTGATATAGCAACGGGCAAGCCCGCGATGGAGAGCGTATTAAGCAGCAAATAAACGTTATACGCCGCCGAAAAATACGCCATTCCGTCGATACCGACGTATTCGAGCATCGGTATCTTAAAAAACAGACCGATGACCTTGCATATAAACGTTGATGCGGAAAGGATAAGCACGCCCCCGAAAAATGCCTTTTTCGGGGGAGCGCCAACCTTTTTAGAGTTACCGTTCATTAATTCAGACGAGCAAAAATTCGTGGTATATCGAATTTTCCGAAAGCCATTCGCTCGATATGGGTGACACGTCCTTTATTTTTTCAAGTATTGCCTTTGCCCTGTGGATATTTTTATCGTTTTCGTCCATCTCACCGAGTATTTTTTCAAGGTAGGGCTTGAGCATTCCTATCTCGTACGGCATAGTAGAGCCTATGGTATGCGCCGCGGCGCTCGCCGACGGGAAGATGTATTTGTCCTCGTTCTCGCGCACGGTCTCCCAAAGCACGAAGGTCTTTGAGGCGTTCGTACCGCGCTTGTAATAATCCCTGACTATTCTGCGCATAAGGCGTATCTCATTCGGTTCGAACACCGTTCCCTCAAGGTCTATCCCCTCAAGCACGCAGATGAATATGGACGTACTGCTGTAGTCCTTTATAAGGTCGATAAAATTCTGATATACCGCCTGTATGCCCTCGAAAATGAACACGTCGCTGTCGTCAACGCGCAGAGTGCGGATGCCGCTTTGCTTGCCGAGCTTGAAGTCGTACACGGGAAGCTCCACTATATCGTCGCTATCGTCAAATATCTCCTTTACGGTAAGCGCGAGCGCGTCCATATTGATGGTGTCGGGGGAATCAAAATCCACCCTGCCGTCCTTTGCGCGTGCAAGGAGTACGTCGCGGTCTATATAAAAATCGTCGATAGACACTATGTGAACGCGTCTGCCGTGGGCGGAAAGCGTTTCGGAGAGCTTCGCCGCGGCAGTAGTCTTTCCCGAACAGGTGGGGCCTGAAAGCGCAATAAGCTTTATGCTGTCGCCAAGCCTTGCTACATTTTCCGAAAGCTGGCTAAGGCGGCGGTCGAAATCAATATCGCATTCGACGACGCACCGCTTTGCCTCATCCTCGGTCAGTATTTTCTTTTGTTTTAGCATTTAATCACCTCGCAAAAGCTGATCAGCCGTCCAAAAACTCCTCGCAAAACGCCTCCATCGAGGAAACAAGCGAGGGTATGGAGTCGGCCTTCAAATATTCGTATGGGTATTTAGCGTTGAATTGACGCTTTATCGTGGGCTTGCCCGTGGTCGGGGATCTGAGGCAGACGAATTTCGACACTGCGCCCGCGCCCACGGCGATGATGGAATGTACCTCCTCCATCATATAAATGTTGTATCTTCCCTCCTTGCCCTCAAGAGCGAAGCCTACGTTTTCGTAGTTTCCGACGGTATTCTTTTGTCTGTAGAGATAATAAGGCTTATACAGCGCCTGCTGTGCCTTTATCTGCGAATAATCCACACACTTTCCCGCGTCGCCGCCGCGCATCGAATAGATGCCCGACGATTGCCTCCACGTTGCCGAGCGCTTGACGCAGAAGGTATGTACCGTAATATTTTCGGGGCGCAGCGCGAGAATGCCGTCCATAGACTCGGCAAAGCGTGTAAACGTATCCCCGGGAAGCCCCGCAATAAGGTCGGTGTTAATGCAATCTATGCCGACCTCGCGCGCCGTTGAAAACGCGCGGTAGAAATCCTCCACCGTGTGCGAGCGACCGATACCCGAAAGCACCTCAGCCGACAGCGTTTGGGGATTTACGCTTATTCTGTTTGCGCCGTATTTTTTAGCGATAGCAAGCTTTTCTGCCGTTATGGTGTCGGGTCTGCCCGCTTCAAAGGTGAATTCCTCTATTTCCCTATCCCCGAGAGCCTCCGCAAGAGAGGACATCAGCACCTCAAGCAGCTCTGGCTCAAGAATCGAGGGCGTACCGCCGCCGATATAGACCGTCTTTATGCGCAGTCCGCATCTGTCAGCGGCGGCAATAGCCTCCTTGACCTCGGCGGCAAGGCGATGAACGTATTCGGGAATAAGGGACAAAAGCTTTTTTGACGTATAAGAAACGAAGGAGCAATACGCACAGCGCGAGGGGCAAAACGGTATTGAAACGTATATACTGCAATCCCTCGTTTCGGGCGTACCCATAATTCTTTGCTCGTTCAGCGCGACCTCGGTAGCGAGCGCCGCCTTTTTCGCGGAAACGAGATAGTCCTGCACCAAAAGGCGCTTGGTCTTTGTCTTGCTGATGCCCTTGCCAAGCATCTCCGTCGCGACCTTCGTAGGGCGCACGCCCGTGAGTATTCCCCACGATGAACGGTATTCAAGCAGCTCACCGAGCGCGGCGGTAACAGATGCGCCGACAGCCACCTTGCGGCATCTCTCGTCGCTGAGGTCTTCCCTTGCCTCGCACTCACGCTGTGCCTCGGCACTCTTGCCGTTGAGCGTTACTTTCGTAGTGGCAACGTACCCGTTTGGAGATTTTTCAAGCGTAAGATACAGCTCGGGAACGTCCTCGCCCGCTTCTTCGTCGGGAGCAAAGGTAGCGCCCGGAAAAAATATCATACTCAGCGTTTGAACATAGTATCTGTTTATATCGCCGTCGATATGTAATATCATAATTTTATGCCTTTCCTGTTTTTTTCAGAACCTCGCTGTGCAAAACGAGGGTAACGGGTCCGTCGTTGACGAGCGAAACCTTCATATCCGCACCGAAAACGCCCTTTTCAACACGTCCTACGGTCTTTGAAAGCAGAGCGACGAAATGCTCGTAGAGAGCATTTGCCGCCTCGGGCTTTGCCGCGCCGAGATAGTCGGGGCGGTTGCCGTGCTTATAGTTTGCAAGCAGGGTAAAATTCGATATAACAAGTGCCTCTCCGTGAACGTCGGAAATGGATAAATTCATTTTACCCGCCTCATCTGAAAATATTCTCAGCTTTGCGATTTTATTCGCCAGAAGGAGTGCGTCCTCCTCGGCATCTCCCTCGGCAACGCCAAGAAGAATAAGAAGTCCGCCGTTGCAGCTTCCCACCGTCTTGCCGTCCACGGCTACTGCCGCCTCTGCCACTCTTTGTAATACTGCCGTCATTTATGAAAATCCTCTCGTTACGCTTATTATATCCTTAAGCGAGCGCAGACGCGACACTATCGAATCGTAATGGCTGATATTCTTACAAGCTATCTTAAGGCTGATAGCTATGGTTTCGTCCGTGCGCTTTTGTGAATTTATCTGAAGTATCGAAACCTTCATATCCGCAAGCGCCTGCGTAATATCGGCTATAAGCGTTATGGTATTGTACGCTATTATCTGAACGAGTGCCTCGTATACGCCCGCGGAGCCTGCGACGTCCGCCCTTTCCCACTCGACGTTTATCCATCTGTCCGCCGTTTCGGGCGAGGAAAGTCCCTGCGCAACGTTGGGGCAATCGCGCTTGTGTACGGAAATTCCGTATCCCTTAGTGATAAAGCCTATTATATCGTCACCGGGCAGGGGGTTACAGCACTTGGCAAACTTGACGGTACAGCCGACCTCTCCGTCCACGATAACGCCGCTGTTGGTCCTTACGTTCTTCGGCTTCTTGGCGACCTGAACCTGCTCTGCCTCCAGAGGTGCTTGGACTACCTCTTCGGGCTTTACGACTCGGTCAAACTCGTCCCTGAGCTTGGGAATGAGCTTTGAAACGGGCATTCCGCCGTAGCCGAGGGTGTTGAACATATCGTCGTTGCTCATAAAGCCGACGCGCGGTCCGACGGCTGAACATACCTCGGCAAACTGCGCGTCGGTAAAGCTCCTGCCGAATTTCTTAAATTCCGCCTCAAGGAGCTGACGTCCCATAACGATGTTGTCGGCACGCTTTTCCTTTTTGAACCAGCCGCGTATCTTCGTTCTCGCCTCGCTGGTCTTTACGATATTAAGCCAATCGCGGCTCGGGCCCTTTGATGCGGCAGAGGTGAGTATCTCGACGATCTCGCCATTTTGCGGAACGCGGTCGATAGGCACTATCATTCCGTTTATCTTTGCGCCGACCATCTTGTTTCCGACGGCGGAGTGTATGGAGTAGGCAAAGTCGATGACGGTCGAGCCATAAGGCAGAGCGATAACGTCGCCCTTGGGCGTGAAAACGTAGGTTTCGTCATGGAAAACGTCGGTCTTGAGCGCCTGCATAAATTCATCGGGGTCTCTCGTATCGTCCTCGGTTTCGATAAGCCTTGCTATCCATTCAAGCTTTTCGTCTATATTTACGCTTGATTTTTCGCCGCTCTTGTACTTCCAATGCGCAGCAACACCGTATTCCGCGATCTGATGCATCTCGCGGGTTCTTATCTGCACCTCGAAGGGTATACCGTCGCGTCCGATAACGGTGGTGTGAAGCGAACGGTACATATTGGGCTTAGGCGTTGAGATATAGTCCTTGAACCTACCCGGCATAGAGTGGAACATCTCGTGGATAACACCGAGCGCGGTATAGCACTCTATCTCCGTTTCCACTATGATACGGAGCGCGTAAAAATCGTATATCTCGTCAAAATTCTTATTTTGACTGTACATCTTTTTGTAGATGCTGTAAACGGTCTTTATTCTGCCCTCAAGGGTGAAGTTGATGTTATACTCGCGCATCTTTTCATCGACTATAGTTCTTATATTTTCGATGAAATCCTGATTCTGTCCGTATTTCTTGTCCACGTCCGTGCGGACTTCCTCGTAGCCTATGGGGTCGATGTAGAAAAGTCCGAGATTTTCAAGCTCCTGCTTTACGCGCTGCATACCGAGGCGGTGCGCCAAGGGCGCGTAGACCTGCATAGTTTCAAGCGCGGTTATCCTTTGCTTTGCCTCGGGCTTTGCGCTGAGGGTACGCATATTGTGGAGTCTGTCGCACAGCTTGATAAAGATGACTCGGATATCCTTTGACATAGCGAGAAGCATCTTACGAAGGTTCTCGATATGCGCCTCCTCCTTGTCCTCAACGGCAAGGACTACTATCTTGGTAAGTCCGTCAACGAGCATCGCAACGGTTTCGCCAAAGAGCTTTTCTATCTCCTCAAGGTTCGTCTTATCGGGGCAATCCTCCACCGTATCGTGCAAGAGCGCGGCGCAGATGGAGTCGGTATCAAGCTCAAGCCCTGCCACTATCTCCGCAACCGCGAGAGGGTGCGAGATATACGGCTCGCCGCTGTCGCGGAACTGTCCCTCGTGCATAGCGTTGGCGTAGCAATAGGCGCGGAGTATCTTTTCGATATTATAATTTTTTCCCGTTCCCTTAAGTATTCCAAGCAGTCTTTCCGTGCCTACGCTTTGCGTGATATTGCCTGCGGTGTTGTTCATATATCCTCCTTTACGCGCTCAACGCACTGTGCCTTGAGGCGTGTGAAAAGCTCTGAATTTTCAATGTCTATTTTTGTCTTATGCTCCACGGTCTCAAACGAGGTTACTCCATCCTCGCAATCGCTCCTTCGAACGTTGAATATACCCGTGGCGGCAAATATTTCAACCATAAGTCTGTATTTTACGTACCCCACGCGCTCTCTTTCGGGGAGCTTCGTGCGAAGCAGATAAAGGGCGTATTTATCGGTGAGCGTTGCGCCTCCGTCCGTGGCAAGCTCGCAGATAATGCCGTAGAGATTTACAAGGTCGCGCCTTGTGGGAAGATAGCCGTCGGACGCAAAAAATTTGCCGCCCGAAAGTATTTCGTTAAGTACCCTTTTCTCCCCCTCGCGTCTTACGACGGCAAGCGAGGAGGGGCGAACGTCCTCGACGGTGAGCTGAAGCTCCTTTTTGCCCATATAGCGATTTATACCTATGCCGAACAGCAGGTCCACGCTGTCCCCACTCTCGCAGGCAAGCTCCGATGGGCTTATATTGAAATACATTGCGGTAAAATGCCTTCCGTCAGCCTCGATAGTCATTCGGCAATGCTTTCCGCCGCCAACGCCCCTGACAGACGTGACCGTCGCGCCCTCAAGCACGAACAGCGGCGAGGGGTTGCCCGAGCCGCACGGCTCGACAACGCGAGAAAGCTCCTCGGCAAGCGACAGCGTCATAGCGTTCGCCGTAATAAGTCCGTCAGCCTCGATTACAATTTCGCTCTCACCGTCCGAGAAAACGTTATTTGCGTATTCGTTTATCCTGCGGCGGAACTCGGGGAGTGCGCGTCTTTCGATAGAAAGACCTGCGGCAAGCTCGTGTCCGCCGTATTTAACAAGGCAATCCGAGCAAGCGGTGAGGGCGTCGACGAGATTCATTCCCTTGATGCTCCTGCCCGAGCCTCTGCCCACGTCGTGAGGCGAGGTAGGGGCAAGGGGATCAACGCCGTCAAACGTGACGAGTATGGTCGGCATTGAAAATTTCTCAACAAGCCTTGAAGCGACGATACCGATAACGCCGTGATTCCAGCCGTCGTCGGCAAGAACTATCACCTTGTCGCGACGCAGATCGTGCTCGTCGTATATTCTTTCAAGCGCTTCCTCGATTATCGTATTTTCAACGGATTGGCGCGTGCGGTTTATCTCGCAAAGATACTCCGCCACCGCCTGCGCCGTTTCGGGCTCGTCGGCAAGCATAAGCTCCACGGCGACGGACGCGTTTTCCATTCTTCCCGCGGCGTTTATCCTCGGTGCAATGCCAAAGCCGATAAAGGTCGCGTCAATACTGCGCGCCTCCTTGCCCTCCCTTGCGCCGCTTGCGGCGTCAACGAGTGCGCTTATGCCGAGGCGGTGACGTGCCTCGATGAGCTTTATGCCCTCGGAAACGATAAATCTGTTTTCATCAACAAGCGGCATAACGTCCGCCACCGTGCCGATGGCGGCAAGGTCGGCATAGTTGCGCAATATGTCGTCAACTGCCAAGGAAACGTCTTCTCCGTTTTTCTGCGCTCTGTCGGTTTCAAGTGCGCAAACGAGCTTCAGCGCCACGCCCACGCCCGCCATTTCCTTGAAGGGATATGGGCAATCGTGGCGGTGGGGGTCGACGACCGCGACCGCCGCAGGAAGCTCGGACAGGCATTCGTGGTGGTCGGTGACCACCACGTCAATGCCAAGACTGCTACAATATTCCACCTCTGCCACGGCGGTAACGCCCGTGTCGACGGTGACGATGAGGGTAACTCCCTTGGCGGCGAGCTTATCAACACCCTCTCTGCTCATACCGTAACCCTCGTCACTGCGCTTTGGGATATAATATCCGACGTGTGCGCCGTGCGATGCAAGATAAAGGTACAAAAGCGAGGTTGACGTTACGCCGTCCGCGTCATAGTCGCCGTAAATGGCGATTATCTCGCCCGCATCTATCGCGCGGGATATGCGCTCGACAGCCGCGTGCATATCCGCAAGAATGAACGGGTCACGCCAAAGAGTGCGGTCCTTTCTTAAGAAAGCCGCGACGGCGTCCGCATCATTTTCCGCGCGCCGACAAACGAGGGCGGCGCATTCCCTTGATATACCGAATGCGCGAGAAATGCTCCCCGCCAGCTCGTCATTCGTGCTTTGCGGCTTGATGCTCCATATTCTTTTGTGCCTCTTTTTTTCGATTACAGTAGACATAAAAACACTCTTAAAAATTTATTTTTTATCGGGGGCAAACCTTGACATTATAGCCAAGGCAGTCTTGATGCCGTCAAGTGCGGCACTCGTTATGCCACCCGCATATCCCGCGCCCTCTCCGCACGGGTAGACGAGGTCAGCACCGCAAGCCGTGCGTGCGCCGTCCCTCAGTATTCTGACGGGCGATGACGTCCGCGTTTCAACTCCCGTAAGGAGCGCGTCGGGCGCGTCAAAGCCGCTGATGCGTTTTCCGAAAATTTTAATACCGCGAGCTATTTCCTCGCTTACAGGCTCGGGCAATATGCGGCGAAGGTCGCATACCGCCGTGCCGTCCCTTGTGTATGACGGTAAAATGCGGCTTGGAGACGAAAGATGCGCGCTTGCGCCCGCGAGAAAATCGCCCACCGTTTCAATGGGTGCGGCAAAATTGCCGCCTGCCGCGGCAAATGCCGCGCGTTCTATTCTTCTTTGATATTCTATAGCACCCTCGACGCTTGCGCCGTAATCGGTGGGAAAAACGCTTGCAAGAACTGCGCTGTTTGAGTTTTCGCCGCGCCGCGCGTGGTTGCTCATACCGTTCACAACTACGCCGCCCTCCTCACTTGCCGCCGCGATGACCTCGCCACCGGGACACATACAGAAGGTATAAACACCCCTGTCGCTTTTCGTGTCGGAAAGCGCGTATTCTGCTCTGCCAAGTCGGCTGTCACCCGCGAATCTTCCATACAACGCGGCGTCTATATCGTCTGCCTTATGCTCTATGCGCGCACCGACGGAAAAGGGCTTTGGCTCAAGCGCAAATCCGCCGCGAAGCAAGGACGTATAAGTATCCCTTGCGCTGTGACCTACCGCAAGAACGACTGCGCCGCACTTTATTTCCCCCTGCGAGGTAGAAAGCAAGACCTCGTCACCGCGCTGTGTTACCGAGTCAAGGCGACAGTGATACGTCACCTCGCCGCCGCACTCGCCAATGCGAGAGAGAAGGCGCGAAACCACGCCGCGCAGAAGGTCCGTACCGACGTGCGGCTTTGCCTGCCACAGTATCTCCTCGGGCGCGCCAAGCTCAACGAGGCGGCGAAGAACGTACAATGTATACGGGTCATTGACGCGCGTAACGAGCTTTCCGTCCGAGAACGTACCCGCGCCGCCCGCGCCAAACATTACGTTGGTTTCGGTATCGAGCGCACCGCCCGAAAAGAAATCTCCTACCGTGCGCACGCGCTCCTCAAGCGGCGCTCCGCGCTCGATAAGAAGCGGGCGGTAGCCGTTTTCGGCAAGCATAAGGGCGCAAAACATTCCCGCAGGGCCGCTTCCGACCACAACGGGTCTGCCGCCAGCCACGGCAGAGCCGTAATTTATCTCTATTTCGTCACCCATAAGGGCGCGAAGTCCCGCCTTTTCAAGAGCATCGCTCCTGCAACAGACGGGCTCGGAAAAAGAAATAAGCACGGTGTATACGAATTTTATCTCGTCGCGGCGGCGCGCGTCCACGGAACGGCGATATATAGCGTATTCGCCGTCCGCATGAGGCAAGCCCGCGCGGCGGGCTATGCGCCTCGCCGCCGCAAGCGCCTCGCCGCTATCGGCTTCAAAGGGGAGCGTGATGCTCCCCGTAAGAAATTTTTTGATGTCAGGCATTCTCGGTGTCCTCGGGCGCGGTAGTCCCCGACGTTGCGGGAACGCTTGGCTCTTCGACGGGGGTATCCGCCCCCTCCTCTGCGGCGGCAGGCTTGAACTTTACCTTTATCATAGCAGTTGTGCATCCGTCCTTCACCGTAACGCCGTCGGGCAGAAGGTCGGACACGTTTACAAGATTTTCCGCACCAACTGTTCCGTCGATAACCAAAACAACGATCTCGGATATCCTCGTTACTGCCTGCGGATCTCCCGTTATCTTAACCGAGGGAACGGATATCTCCACACTCTCAACGAGAGCCGCGTCATACCCATCGGCAAATTTATACTTAAGCGGAACGGTCGCATCGGTGCGCACGGGAATATTTACCGTAACGCTTGTCTTATCGACCGAAACGTAGGGGCTTTCAACGATCTTGTTGTCCTTGCCGACGAGAGTAAGCACAAGCCTTTGCGTAAGGCTTGATTGAATGAGCTGTGAGCCAAGACCTATCTCGGCGCGCGCGGCAACGATGCGGTCGATTATAGTACCCGGTCCCGTTACGTTCACCGAGCTGATGTCGGTGGTTATCTCGCCAAGATAATAGTCGGAGCTCATTGAATACGAGGATTTTTCAATAACTACGGGAACCTCAACCGTTTTTATCGAATCCACCGAAACGGAGATCGACGACGGCTCCTTTGCGGTAACAGAAACGGTTGCGGGAGTTTTCAGCTTCACCTCGCAGGCGTGCTTTCCCGCGGAATCGAGGGTGCTTATGTCAATATATGCCATAAAATCCTCGGCTGTCAGCTCGGCAATATCCGAGCGAAGACCTGTGACGGTGACGCTGAGCTTTCCGCCCTCCACCTCAACGACGGAAAGATTGGAAAGGCTCTCCATATCCTCTGCGCCCTCTACCGCAATGTCGATAAGAGTAAAGGTCTTTTCGTAAACGTCGGAGTTTACGTTCATAACGTAAAGCCAGATGCCAAAGGCGGTAATAAGGCAGATGAGCCACGGAAATATCAGAAAAGGTCTTCTCTTTTTGGCAGAGCCGTCCTCAAAATAGTTCGGACTTGAATTATTCATCATTAATTACCCCCTTTCATTTTTTATCCTTCGTTGAGCCCTTTGCGCCGAAAAAGCGACGCTTTCCCGCGGCGTTTTCAACGGGAACGAGATGCTTGAGCAATGCTTGCTTAAGCGAGCTGTAATTGTAATTTCTGGTCAAAACTCCGCCCACGGCGATAGAGATGGTTCCCGTTTCCTCCGAAACGACAACGACGATAGCGTCGCTCACCTCGGAAACGCTGAGTGCGGCGCGGTGGCGAGTGCCGAGATCCTTGTTCAGATCGGTCCTTGACAGCGGCAGATAGCAGCCTGCGGCGTATATTCTGCGATTTCTTACGATAAGAGCGCCGTCGTGCATGGGGGCTTTATTAAAGAATATGTTTCGGATAAGAGGTGCGGACATTTCGGCATTGAGAAGAACTCCCTGACCGAGATACTCACCAAGCTTCGTTGAGCGCTCAATAACGATGAGTGCGCCCGTTTGCGTTCTCGCAAGAGAATCCGCCGCCTCGCTGATAACGTCCGCCATCTCGACGATAGCCTTGTAATCGCTCGGCGAAAAGCTGTTTTTGAGATTCTTTATCGGAGTTGAGCCAAAGCGTTCAAGTGCGGCACGCAGATCAGACTGGAATATGACGATAATGGCGATCATACCGACCTGATAGAAATTTTCAAGTATGAACTGCATTGCTCGCATATTAAGAACTATGCTGAATACCAAAACGCCCGCAACGAAGACAAGTCCGCGCGCAAGTCTGCCCGCGCGTCTTTCTCTGAGAAAGCGGTAAAGGAAGAAAAGCACCATCGTAAGAATAAAAATATCCAAAACGTCGGTAAGCTTCATTTCGGCAACGACAGCCAAAAAGTACTTATCAAACCATTCTTTCGCTATTGATATTAAGTGTTTTATATTTTCCATATCCAAAGCCACCCAAATTTAAAGATGTGTTAATATATATTTTATCACAATAATAATATTTTTTCAATAGTAATTTTATGTATTTTAATATTATTTTATTATTAATTTCGCGGCGTTTGCTCAAAAAAGCAAGCACCGTTCCCTTTTTGCCTTCGCTTTCGCATTTATGCAGGGCGTGATGAATATTATTTAGCGTTAACGTGAGGTGAAAAGCAATGAAAACAACGATAGAAGCGCCGCACGGGCGCGCAAGGAGCATACTATATAATTCCATACTGCTGTGTCTTTCGGCAATAGCGGTGCGCGCCGTCGGCGTATATTTCAACGTTTACATTTCAAACCGCGTGGGAGCGGAGGGAATGGGACTTTACTCGCTGGCGGCAAACGTATGGGGCTTTGCCATGACGCTTGCGCTATCGGGGATAAACCTTGCCGCAACGCGATGTGTTGCCGAGGCGGACG
>JAFXAC010000088.1 GCA_017522125.1 Clostridia bacterium
ACCATTGAGGATATTATGGCAAAGCCGAAAGCCAATCAGAAAGAGACGGTCAAATTCAGTTACGAGAGAATCGGCCGTTTCTTTCCTCCCGAGTATAGCATAAAACAGATGGAAGATGCAATTGTGCGGATGCTTGAAGAACAACACAGACGAGAGGTATCTCGCCGTCGTGACGATGCAGAAAGGGGTTGATCTATTGAGAAAGATAAACAGATGGAAATGGTTTTTGTGTAAAGCGCGTTTTGCCCTTGATAACAAAGTCGGCGGTTACCGCTGTCGTTCCCAAGTCCCAGAGCATGAAATCTTGAGGATCGTGCGTATGTACGAGCCGATCATCACCGAGTTTTTCGACAATGAGGAAGAAATGGCAAAGTTCCAAAAGTGGCGTGAGGAATATGAGGAGAAGGAACGATTAGAGAAGGAGGAGAAAACAAAGAAGAAAGTGGGAGCGGCGTAATTTAGTACGAATGAGAAAGCCTCGGCAGGGAGTTTCCTTGCCGAGGCTAAAACCATTTTAAGGATAGGTTCACAGCAAAGGGCTTCACCCCTCGTTTTTGTATAGCGTCAATTTATCTTCCTCGGGGCGATAGATGCCGAGAAAAATATCCTTTACATCCTTGCAGCCTTCTGTCTTTAACAGCTTGTTAAGCCAATTCACGTCACGTCCCATGCGAGAAAGATTCTCCCCCATCACGCGCCCGTCCATAATAACCTCAACTCCTATGTGCGTCGCTTTTGCCGTTATCTTCAAGTCATCGGGTGTTGCGGGGCGGTTTGCCGCCTTGGGTAGGATCGATAGCTTTCCGTTGTGCTCGAAGATGGCAGTCTGAATCTCATCAAGATCAAAATATCCCTGCTCCCGACAAAGGAGCATAAACTCGGATAAGTCAAGCTTCGCCTGTTTGAGATTCTTTCGATAGAGCTTACCGTCATTCATGAGTATCGTCGGCGTTCCGTTGATATACTTACGTATGCGCGGAATTTTATGTGCAAGCAAATTCAAAAGAAGCGAGGCGAGACCGTAAATAGCAAGGGCGATCAACGGCTTGTATGGCTTTTCCAACTCAGTGGCAAGCTCCGCACCTATCGAGCCGATAGTAATGCCGCTGACATAGTCGAAAAAGTCAAGCTGTGCCACCTGCTTGTGCCCCATGATTTTTGTAATGATAAATAACGACGATACCGAAAGCAGAGCCGTTAGTATGACCTTGATTATTTCCATTTTAACTCCAACCGTTTCTTTTTAGTGTGCGATAAAATGAACCAAAATATGCGTATAGCCGCTATGAAAGCGACAAAAACTAATCATATTAAAGTACGGAGGATAAATATGGAATCGGTTTGGGAAAAGGACGTGCCGCAAGTGCGGTTTGATACATTGAAGGGAAACAAAAGCACCGACGTTTTGATCATCGGTGGCGGGATTGCGGGAATCTTGTGCGCTTACAAGCTGAAAAATGCGGGCGTAGATTGTGTTCTTGTGGAGGCATCTGAAATTTGCGGAGGTATCACCAAGAACACCACCGCAAAGATCACCCTACAGCACGGTTTGATCTATGACAAAATGATACGTCGCTTTGGCGAGAACAAGGCGCGGCTTTACGCAGAGGCGCAGAAAAAAGCGTGCAAGGAATACACCCGACTTTGCGAGAATATCGATTGCGACTATCAAATAAGGGATTCCTACGTCTACTCCTTAAATGACCGCAAAAAAATCGAAAAGGAAGTCACCGCCTTGAAGCGTATCGGTGTGAAAGCAGAGCTTTCGGATGCCAAAGAACTTCCTATAAAGGTGTCGGGTGCTGTGAGCGTAAAGGATCAAGCCCAATTTCACCCTCTGAAATTTCTATATAATATCGCAAAAGATCTGCCGATATACGAGCATGCCAAAGTTATAGAGCTGATGCCGCACAAGGCAAAAACCAACCACGGAGAGATAACCTACAAAAAGCTAATCATCGCAACCCATTTTCCAATGCTCAACAAGCACGGCTTGTACCCATTGAAGCTTTATCAGCACCGTTCTTACGTTATTGCGCTGAAAGGAGCGAAGAACGTGAACGGAATGTACGTGGACGAATCGAACACGGGGCTTTCCTTCCGAAGCTATGGTGATCTTCTGCTCCTCGGTGGTGGCGGACATCGCACGGGCAAGCAAGGAGGTTGTTGGCAGGAGCTTGAGGATTTTGCAAAGACGCACTACAAAAACGCCGAGACCGTCGCCAAATGGGCGACCCAGGATTGCATGACGCTCGATGACATTCCTTATATCGGTCAATATTCAAAACCCACGCCCGACGTCTTCGTTGCAACGGGCTTTAATAAATGGGGTATGACAAACGCAATGGTCGCCGCGGATATCCTCTGCGACCTCGTCAGGGGAAAATCGAACCCTTACGCCGCCGTTTTCGATCCCTCGCGCACTATGCTTCGCCCACAGCTTGCCGTAAACGCCTTTGAATCAACACTTGGGCTTCTTACACCGACTACGCCGCGCTGTCCGCACCTTGGTTGCGCACTCAAATACAACCGCGCCGAGCATACTTGGGATTGCCCCTGTCACGGCTCGCGCTTTACCGAGTGCGGCGAGCTTATCGACAATCCCGCGACGGACGATAATAAGTGGATAAAATGAATAAAGCCGTCGGGCATGACGGCTTTATTTGGTCGAAGTGACAGGACTCAGAACCTAAAGTTCGCGCAAAATGCGGTGCTGACCAAAACAAGCGGTAGCGCGAACTATGTCCAAATCTTCGATTTGGAGAGGTTCTTCGTCATACAATTAAAGCAATAAATATCCCCC
>JAFXAC010000008.1 GCA_017522125.1 Clostridia bacterium
TATCAGTTATATTTCTTGATATACTCGTCAACAAGTATCTGCAAGCCGCGCATATCGTCTGAACGCACGTATCGCCTCCATCTTTTTTCTGTCTATTCTCATTTTTTGCCTCCCAAACAGAATATTTGTTCTGTATTATAGCATAAAAAATAATCTTGTCAATATAAAAAGCACGCAGAGGCGTGCTTTTTATAAAATCATTCAACGTATCCCCACTCTACCTTGCAGCTACCGTTCCAACCGTCTTGCCAGCCCTCGGGCTTACTCTCGTAAGAGGTTTTTATGGTAACGTTCGTTAATCCGTCAAAAACTCCCTTTTCTATAACTTTTACATATTCGGGAATGATAATGATTGTTGGTTTGAAATTGTCCAATGAATACTCGCGCTCTGATTTTCTTAATTCAACTGTTGGAATTCTTGATTGGGAATAGTCTTCTGTTCCTATATAATATGGAACAACCAACTCATTTTGCTCTGTTGATAAGTTACAATACAAAAAATCAACAAATATCAAATTTGTCAAATAGCGGAAGCAAACTATATCTTCCAAAATGTCAAACTGATGTTGTATTGTTAATTTCTTGGTTTCTGTGCCATATACTCCATATTCCTTATTTTCAAACCGATGGGCAATCTTTATTACCTTTTTGCCGTTTATATATTCGGGTATCGTGAGTTCTTCGTCGTCCGGAACATCTAAAAGATATACGCCTTCGTTTGTTCTATCGTTGTAATAATATGTGAGGCCATCTTCTGTTTTTTCTATCCAATCGTAGTAATACAAATATGTTATTTCTTCACCCCACACAACCTCACAACTACCGTTCCAACCGTCTTGCCATCCTTCGGGTTTAGTTTCGTATGAGGTTTTGATGGTGACATCGGTTAAGCCGTCAAATACACCTGCTTCAATGGTTTTAACATAGTCGGGAATTATGATAACCTGTGCCTTGAAATCTTCCAATGAATACTCGCGCTCGGATTTTTTTAATTCTACCGTCGGAACGTTTGAAGTTCTTTTGCCTATATAATGCGGGACAAGCAATTCATTTTCTGAATATGATTGATTGCAGTATAAGAAATCTATAAAAGTTAGATTTTTCAAATTGGGAAAATTGACATAATTTACAGCATGCTCGTATTGAATATCAAATTGGTGCTGGATGGTCAGTTTTTTTGTATTTTCACCAACAATGCAATAACGCTCCATATAAGCGATTTGCTCTCTCAAATGACCTAATTCAACAACCTTTTTCCCATCAATGTATTCAGGTATAGTCAATTCATCGGTATCGGGAATATCGAGAATATATACGCCATCTTTACTGCCATCATTGTAATAGTACGTGAATCCTTCTTCCGTGGTTTTTACCCAATCTTCAAATTGCATCCAAATTTTCAAGCCGCAAGAAGAAAACGCTGTCGCTATTAAAAGCAAGGACAAAATAAAACTTATAACTTTTATATAATTCTTCATTTAAACCTCCGCCTTTTAAGATCAAATTCATTATAGCATAGATTTTTTAAAAGTCAATAAAGACGCAGTCGAAAACGAAAGCGCATCGAGGCGCACTTCATACGAAGTGCGCCTCGTTACTTTTATCAGTTATATTTCTTGATATACTCGTCAACAAGTATCTGCAAGCCGCGCATATCGTCCTCGGATGCAAACACTGCGTCAAGATTTGACGTTCCCTCAACGTAGTAGCTATCCATATACCTCTTTGCGTCAAAGCGAGCGTCGAGCGAGGTATCGTTGCAGAAGCCGTAGGGCTGTCCGACGGCACTCTTGCCCGTGACGGCACAGTAAGCCATAAGCGAGCAGATGTAGCCCGACAGCATATTCTGGTGGTGCCAATCGTGCTTATTTACAACGAAGGAGTCCTTATTGTAGCTGAGCTTGCCGCCCGGAACGCTGACTCTTCCCTTCCAGATATCGTAAGCAAGTCCGCCCCAGTTTACGATGGTTACGCCCATTTTTCTGAGCTTTGACATTCCCATCATTATGCGGGCGTGGTGGCATTGATAAGTATAGGTGTGGCAAAGATAAACGAACTTCGTCTTTTCGGGGAACAGAGCCATAATGCGCTTGACCGAGCCGACAAGGTCGCGGTTGTTCTCGCCCGCCTCGGACATAAATACGCAGTCGATGCTCTCGAAAAGCTCCTTGTTATCAAGGGGAAGATACTTTTCGTAAAGCTGATTGAGGTTTCTGCCGCCCCAAACGTAGTCGTAAACGGTAACGTCGTCGCCGTTTACTCTTGCAAGGTGATGGAAATATCCAAGATCGGGAGTTCCCTGATCGCCCTCGATAACGCAATATCCGTAATAAATAAAGGAATTGCCGATGAACATTACTTTCTTTTTGTTAAGCTCCATTTTTCCCTCTCAATTACATAAATTTAGCTAATTTTTCAATATCCTTATCAGTACCCATAACACCGACTCTGTCACCTGCGCAGAAGGGACGGTCGGGCGCGGGGGAAACGTTGGGCTTTGCCGACTCCGCAGAGGTTACGGCGATTATATTGATACCGAACTTGCGGCGCGGATTAAGCTCCATAAGGTTTTTACCTATCCACTCGTTCGGAACAAGTATCTCGACTATCTTATATCCCGCAAACTGAACGTAGTCGACAACGGAATTTTTGGAAAGCCTGAACGCAAGCTTCTCGCCCGCATCGTGCTCGGGGAAGGTTATCTCGTCCGTGCCTATGCGCTCAAGCACCTTTTTGTGTCCCTCGTTGACCGCGCGTGCGATGACCTTTTTAACGCCAAGCTCTTTAAGCAGAATGGTAACGAGGATTATATCGCTCGTGTTGCTGGTCATACAGACCACGGCGCAATCGTAGTCGGCAACGCCCGCCGCGCGCAAAAGATTTTCATTCGTCGCGTCACCTATAACGGCGTTCGTTACGCTGTCCGCAATAGCATTGACCTTGTCGGCATCACTGTCGATAACCATGACCTGCTTGCCGTGCTTTACAAGGCTGAGTGCCAAGGACGCTCCGAATTTTCCAAGACCTATAATACAAAAGCTTTTCATAACTTTAATTCCTTTCGTGGATCAGCCTATCAGGATATTGGCATCGGGATAGGTTATTATTGAGGGCGAACGCTCGCTTGAGCGCGTTGCAATGGCAAGCGTGATGGTGAGTATACCGAGCCTACCAAAGAACATCATACACATAAGCACGATGAGCGCAAACGGGTGTAGCGTGGGCGTAAGCGCGGCTGTAAGACCAACTGTTCCGCCTGCGGAAACCACCTCGTAGAACAAGTCTACAAGGGGCGCTGACGACACGGCGTTACACAAAAGTGCTGCGGCGAATATCAGCACGAGCTGAATTGAGACCAGAGTCATAGCACGAAGGATGACCCCCGCGGGAACTCTGCGCTTGAACAGGTTTATCTCCGTCTTACCGACCGAGACAGACGCCACGGTCAGGGCGAGAATGCCCACCGTCGCGACCTTTACGCCGCCCGCCGTAGAGCCTGACGCGCCGCCGATGAACATCATTATACCGCCGAATATCTTGGTCGCACCGTGGAGCGACGCCTGATCGACCGTAGAAAAGCCCGCGGTGCGCCAAGTAACCGATTGGAATGCGGAGCAAAGCAGCTTCTCACCGACCGAATAGTTACCGATGGTAAGAGGGTTGTTCCACTCGCTTATAGCCACGTAGACCGTACCGAAAACGGTAAGTATGACAGTCAGGATAAGCACGAATTTAGAATACACGGACAGCTTTCGGCGCGTGCGCACGAAATTCACAACGTCGCCCCAAACGATAAATCCGATGCCGCCGATGCTTATAAGTGCCATCAACGTCAGGCACACAAGCGGGTCGTCATAGTAGTTAGCGACGGAATTGCCGTTGCCGAGTATATCAAAGCCCGCGTTACAAAATGCGCTGATCGAATGGAACACGCTCATATAAATGCCGCGCCCCGTGCCAAACCGCGGGATAAATCTGATAGCGAGGAGTGCCGCGCCCATAAGCTCAAAGCCAAAAGTGCCAAGCAAAATGCGTTGCACAAGCTTCACGGTGCTTCCGTAGTCGCTGAGGTTATACGACATTGCAACTATCATACGCTCGCGCGGAGAGATGTTTCGCCTGATTATGAGAGAAAGCAAGACTGCCATCGTCATAAAGCCAAGACCGCCGATCTGTATCATACAAATGATAACGATCTGCCCGAAAACGCTCCAATACGTACCCGTTTCAACGGTAGTAAGCCCCGTCACGCAGGTCGCGCTGACGGCTGTAAAGCTCGCTGTGATCGGGTCTGTTACCTCGCCCGACGCGCTTGACATCGGGAGCATAAGCAGAAGCGTTCCCGTAAGTATTACGGCAAGAAATCCCGCAATAAGCACCATCAAGGGGCTTAATTTTCTTTTATTTTTTTCAACCTTTACGTTTTTCAATTTATTTCCTCATACAAATGATGTAAGGTTATTATACCACCCGACGCGCGCATTGTCAAGCAAAGAGAAAAAAGAAACCGCATTTTGCGCCCAAAGCGCAAAATGCGGTAGAGATCAACCCTTATTTACGGTATAGCCGAAATACTCCCTTGCGGCGGCTGAATAGTCCGCAATCGCAAGGCAAAGCTCGTCTATTCCCTCGCTTACGCCGTCGTTAAGCTTCGCAGCGCAGTATTCGCTTACACTGTAGGCAACCACGTAGTCGTAGGTAGTATTGCCGCTTTCGGTCTGGCAAAGGCGGAAATAATACGTGTCGGCGTATTTTTCGGGCGAGATATCGTCAAACGTAAAGCTTCCGTCGGTAAGCGTAAGGCTCTTTTTGCAATTATCTGCAACGAGATAATCGCTCAAGGGCTTACCCGCGCTCTTCGCCTTTTTCGCAAGCGCCTCGTACTCGCTGTGCGTCCACACAAGCAGCTTAAGGTCTGCCTTTTTGGGCTTTTCGCTGACACCAAAGCGCAAGGAAACGCTGTCATCTATAACGAGCTGAACGGAATTTACGTGCACCGTGCTTGTTACTATAAGATTTGGCGCTCTCTCGGCGCGGATAACGTCATACTCGGAAATGCTCGGCTTGCGCTTTGACTCGGGAAGAATGCTGTTTGACAGCGAACCCGACTTATATCCGAAATATTTCTGCAACGCGCTACCGTAATTCAAAACGCCCTCGATGTATCTGTCAAGCTTATCCGCGCTACCGTAAGCCTTATCTATACAATCCTTCGGAGAGCAAGAGATGCTATCACTGAAGCGCTCGTAGGTCTTGCTACCCGATTTGGCATAGGCTCGCGCCTTGACCGAAACGGCATCGGTTATCTTCTTGGCTGAAATTGCATCGGTGGTAAAGGTGGCGGAGTCGCTTTTAACGGTAGCCGTGACTGTATCCGTACTGCCGTCGGCATATGTAACGATAAAATCGAGCTTTGCGCCGCTTATCGAGGAAAGTCCCTTCGCGCTTGCGGTAAAGCGCAATCTTACGTCGCCGTTTTCAAGCGGCGCGTCGGTACTCACGCTGACAAGAAAATCAGAGGTGTAGCAATATCCGCCCTCTGCTGTCGAGCAGGAAACGAAGGGGTCGCTATCGAAAGCGGAAATGCTGGTAGCGGAAACGACTTTTCCGCCGTCGAAAACAACGCTTCCCTTTGACATATCAACGGAAAACTCACCCACGTCAAGCGTTATTCCGTCCGTCAGGGTGATATCCTTCGCAAGTGCAACGGATTCTATAAGATTTATCACGTATTCCCCACTCTTGTAGGCGGCAAGCGCGTCGGCGATAGTGGCGTAGAAATACGTAGAGGTAACCTCGCCGTCTGCCACGGTTTCCGCAAAAACGGGCGGAAGCACGTCCTTATACGTAACGTATTCGTGGAACACCCAGCCGGCCTTGCCGTTATAATACGTTCTGCCCCAATCACCGTCGATCTCGGTGATATGGACTTCATTATTATATGCTATAAGATCGAGCTTTGACGTGCTTGTGGACGGGCCCTCGCGAAGCCAAAGACCTGCCGACTCGTGTACGTAATACGTACCGGGCGTCATAACGACGGGCGCGGGCGGAACGTAGTCCGTACCTTCAAGCACCGACGTAAGCTCCTCGTCCTCAAACCAAATAAAGCCCTCGAACTGAAAATAGCTCGTATCGTATTTTGCACAGTATTGGTCAACGGTAGCAACAAGAGCCGAGCCCTCGGGGTAGGAAACACCGTTGAGCCTTACGCTCATACTCTCGGTAAAATAAACGTATCCGTCGATTATGGCGTGGATCAGGTGCGTGTGACCGTACTTTTGTCCTGCAACCGTGGAGGTCTTTTCAAAGCCCGCAAGAACGTTGGTCACGCAAGGGTATTGACTTGCTATGTACTTGATAGCCTTAGTAAGCGTATACTTGCTCGCGCTGTACGCGTGTACCTTGTAGCCGCCCGAGCTGTATTTGAGATTTTTATAATTATCGTACTCGTCGTTACCGTTTCCGCCGACGTAGCGCGTGTTTACACCGAGCAGCTTAAGCTGGCGGTTAACGTAATCCGCGCAATAGCCCTCAAACGCCGAGCGTCCCGACTCCTTTAGCGCCTTTGCATAGGTAGTGGTTATCTGCGTTTTTATGCCGTCGGGCGTCGGGATCTCCGATACCGCGCCGACGGTGGGAATGATAGATATCAGAAAGACAAGGCTTAAAAGCATACAAAGCAGGCGGCGATAAAAAGGCACGCTGTAATTATTATATACTCTATCCGTCACGGGCTTTCTCCTTTTTGGTAGTGGTTTGCCTTGCTACGCAAGACTCGGTATACATAATAATTTTACCATTTAATGCAGAGAAAGTCAATAAGAATTTGTCAAAACGAAAAGAAAAACCGCAAAATTTGCGGTTTTTCTTATACAAATTGTCTATTATCTGTTAAGAATGAGCTTGGTAAGCTCAACGGGCTCGACGATCTTGCCGTCCTTGTATACGCGCATATTACCAGATGCGATCTCGTCGATAAGAACTACCTCGCCGTTGTTGTAGCCGAACTCGAACTTGATATCCCAAAGGTCAAGTCCGATGCTCTTGAGATCGTCGGCAACGATCTTCGTGATCTTGAGAGTCTGCTCCTTCATATCGGCAAACATAGCGGGAGTCATAACGCCGAGAGCCGCAAGGCCCTCGCCCGTAACGAGCGGATCGCCCTTTGCGTCGTTCTTGAAGGTACATTCAACGTAACCGCCCTCAAGGGGAGTTCCGTCCTTGATGTACTCGCCGTAGCGACGAATGAAGCTGCCCGTAGCAACAAGACGGCAGATGACCTCAAGACCGTTACCGCCCTGAGCCTTGCCGAAGCACTCTGCAGGGAGAACTTCCATAGTAGCGTCCTCGATATTTGCGCTGACGTAGTGAGTCTTTACGCCCGCCTTCTTAAGAAGCTCGAAATAGTGGATAGAGGTTTCAAGATTGGCGCGTCCGATGCCCTCAATGGTAAGACCTACGCTGTTCTCTCCGGGATCGAAAACGCCGTCCTTGCCCGTGCAATCGTCCTTAAATTTGAGAAGAACGTTGCCGTTGTCAAGGGAATAAACGTCTTTGGTTTTGCCTTCGTAAAGCTTTTTCATTTTTTTAACTCCTTTTGAGTAAAATTCCGATTATTATTTTACCACTTTTTTCGCCGTTTGTATAGAGCTTTTTGCAAAAAAATACGATTTTTTTGAATTTTCTCAAAAGAAAAGCTTTTTGCCGAAGGCAAAAAGCTACCGCAACTTTGCACTTTGCACTTTGCA
>JAFXAC010000009.1 GCA_017522125.1 Clostridia bacterium
GTACGTTTACGGCAGTACCCCAAGAGTAGGGAATGTCGTTGTCACGACGGTATACGTTTGCGCGGGGGTTGTCCCAAGAACGGAATACGGCCTTTACTGCGCCGATGAGCTGTTCCTTAGGATCGGAGGGGAAGTCCTGACCGAGCTTGGACTTGTACTCAGCCTTGAACTGGTTAGCGAGGGTCTTGAGGTCGTCAGCGGTAAGCTCAACGTCCTGCTTAACGCCCTTTTCCTCTTTCATCTTATCGATGAGCTCCTCGAAGTACTTCTTGCCGACTTCCATAACAACGTCGGAATACATCTGGATAAATCTGCGGTAGCAGTCCCATGCCCAACGAGCATTGCCGGACTTCTTAGCCATAACCTCAACAACGTCCTCGTTAAGACCGAGGTTAAGGATGGTATCCATCATACCGGGCATCGAAGCGCGTGCACCGGAACGAACAGAAACGAGAAGGGGGTTCTCAAGGTCACCGAACTTCTTGCCGGTAACAGCTTCCATCTTTACGATGTACTCCATGATTTCAGCCATGATAGAATCGTTGATCTGACGGCCGTCCTCATAATACTGGGTGCAAGCCTCGGTAGAAATAGTGAAGCCCTGGGGAACAGGAAGACCGATGTTGGTCATCTCTGCAAGGTTGGCTCCCTTGCCGCCGAGGATCTCGCGCATGTTTGCGTTACCTTCTGTGAAAAGGTAACAATACTTGTGTGCCATTGGGGTGTACCTCCATGATATAATTATTTTTTTTGCAACTTATTCAGGTAAACGGAGCATGTCCTTTTTACCACCCGATATTATATCATACTTTTTCCAAAATATCTACACTTTAATTAAAAATAAAATGATAATTATTGATTTTTTCACTTTTTTTTAATTTTTTCCTACCAAACGGGCATTTTTAGGTCAAAAGTAACATATTTTTTTCGCAGGGTGCTGCCCTGCTTCACTTGACTTGGCGATTTTTTTGGTATATAATATCTTCAATAAATAAAAGCGCAACTCGGCGGGATACTCTCGGCGAGGCGTTCTTGCTTGCAAAAAGAAATGTTTTTTAAAATGTGCAATTTATTCGACCTGTTCGCAAAGATATCATCGGGCAATACCACCCCCAGCCCCAAAGCCCCCATCGAGTACCTTATCGTGGGTCTTGGAAACCCAGGGCGCGAATACGAGCGCACGCGCCACAACGCGGGCTTTATGACGATGGACGTGCTTGCGCGCAGGCTCGGCGTGCGCTGTGACCGTGCGCGCTTCCACTCGCTTACTGCCGAAGCGCAGATAGACGGCAAGGGCGTGCTGATAATGCTTCCGCAAACGCATATGAACGGCTCGGGCGAGGCGGTGCGCGAGGCGGCGGCGTTCTATAAAATTCCGCCCGAAAAGATAATCGTCGTTTGCGACGACGTAAACTTTGACGTGGGCAAGCTGCGCGTGCGCCGCGACGGCACCGACGGCGGACAAAAGGGCGTGCGCGACATAATCTATCAGATGTCAAGTGATAAATTCCCGCGCATAAAGGTAGGAGTCGGCAAAAAGCCGCACCCCGATATGCCCATGGCTGATTGGGTACTCTCCCGCTTCACCGACAAGGAGATCGAGGAGCTGAAAAATGCGCTTGAGCTTGCCGCCGACGGCGTAAGGATAATAGTAAACGGCAAAATAGACGATGCAATGCAGCATTGCAATTCAAAGTAATATAATAGGTAAAGAATGAGTAATATCCCAACCGTTCGCTCGGCGCTCACGGACGCTTTACGCGCCGACGGCGAATACCGCCAGCTCCTTGACGCGATAATGGCGCAACGCAAGAGCCGCCCAAAGCCCATAATGGCAAGCGGACTTTGCGACGGCGCGACCGATATGCTGTGCGCGGCACTCATCGAGGACGTAGTGGGCGGCTTGCCCGTCCTTATGCTCTGCGCCGAGGAAAAGGAGTGCATATCCATGCGCGATACCCTTTCCTCGCTCGGCATCCGTGCACTTTTCTATCCCGCAAGGGACCTTAATTTTCATAACATCACCGCCTCCCGCGAGTTTGAGCAAGCGCGGCTTGCGGTGCTTTTGGCGCTTGTGCGCGGCGAGGTGGACGTTATCCTCACCACGCCCGACGCTTCTCTCGGCTACACCGTACCGCCCGCTACGCTTAAGGAGTCCGTCATCACGCTTTCCGACAAGCTTGAGGGCGGCCCGTCGCGCCTCGCCGAGCGTCTTGCGGCGGCGGGCTACAGCCGCACCTCGCTTGCCGAGGGAGCAGGTCAGTTTGCCCTGCGCGGCGGTATACTTGACGTTTGTATGCCGTCTGCCGAGCCCGACGGCGGCGTGCGTGCCGTGCGAATAGAATTTTTCGGTGACGAGGTCGACCGCATAGGCTTTTACGACGTTACGACGCAAAGAGTGACGCAGGGGCTTGGCAAGGAGAAGGTCATTCTCCCACCCGCACGCGAGATAATCCCCTCCCCCGCTGACCTTGCAAGTGTTGGCAAGGCTATTTCGGCATTGCGCAAAAAATCAAGTGACGCGCGCGTGCAAGCAGAGCTTGACGCGGAGCTTGGCGCGATAGACGCCGCGCTCGCCTCGGGCGCAGAGGTGCGCTTTATTGACAAATATATAAGCCTCGTATACCCCGAAAAGGTATGCCTGCTCGACTATTTTTCCTCACTTTCCTTGTGCATTTTCCGTTCAAACGCGGCAGTAAGCGAAAGGCTGAAGGCTTGGGAGTGGCGAAGCAACCAAGAGGTCACCGCCATTGTCGAGTCGGGGCTTATCGCGGGCAAGCACGCCGAGTTTTCCGCGCCCGTTGAGAAAATGGAATCCTTCAAGGCGGCACGCACCACCCTCTTGCTCGACTCCCTTATGCAGGGCGTTTCGGGTATGAGCCTTGGCGGACTTTTCGGCTTCAGGACCAAGCATTCCGTTTCCTTTGGCGAAAACGACGAGCTTTTGCGCGAGGAGCTGACCTCATTTTCCGGCGGCGGATACCGCGTTATCCTTATGACGTCGGGTGAAACGCAGGGCAAGAATTACGCAGGTCTTTTGTCCGAATGGGGCTTTGACGCGAAATACTGCGGCAAGCTGTCCTCTCTTACGCTCGACTCCATCGCTCGCGGCGGCATAGCCGTCATTCCGAGCTGCCCCGTAAAGCCGTTCGAGCTTCCCTCTCCGCGCATCGCGGTCATTTCCCTGCTCGCGGACGGCGCACGCTCCGCGGCGCGTAAAAAGCGCGAGGGCAAGTCACAGCGACGCGACAGCTCAAGCAAACGTATTCTGTCCTACGCGGAGCTTTCCGAGGGGGATTACGTCGTTCACGAAAACCACGGTATCGGTATGTATATGGGTATCACCACGATGGAGGTCGGCGGCGTTACCCACGACTATATAACCATTCAGTACGCGGGCGCTGACAAGCTGTTTATGCCCGTTGAAAAGCTCGATAAGGTGTCAAAATACATCGGCGCACGCGCCGACGACGGCACGCTGAAGCTATCCAAGTTCGGCGGCGCCGAATGGGGACGCGCCAAGGCGCGAACGAAGGCTACGCTTAAAAATATGGCGAAGGAGCTTATCGCGCTTTACGCCGAAAGACTTCGCCGCCCAGGTCACGCCTTCGGTCCCGACGATGATTTCCAAAGAGATTTTGAGGCGGCGTTTGAGTACGATGAAACGGACGCTCAGCTTGACGCTATCGAGGACATCAAAGGCGATATGGAAAAGCCGACTCCGATGGACCGTCTGCTTTGCGGCGACGTCGGATACGGCAAGACCGAGGTGGCCTTCCGCGCCGTATACAAGGCAATACTTGACGGCAAGCAGGTCGCCCTTCTCGTCCCCACCACCATACTCGCGCTACAGCACTACCAGACTGCGCTTTCGCGTATGCGTGCCTTCCCCGTTAACGTCGAGATGCTCTCGCGCTTCCGCACGCCCAAAGAGCAGCGCAAGATAATCGCGGATATCGAAAAGGGCGACGTCGACCTTATCATCGGCACGCACCGCCTGCTTTCGCAGGATATCAAATTCCGCGACCTCGGGCTTCTCGTCGTCGACGAGGAGCAGCGCTTCGGCGTGGCTCAAAAGGAAAAGATAAAGCAACGCGCGGGGAACATCGACGTGCTTTCCCTCAGCGCAACGCCTATTCCACGCACGCTGAACATGGCAATGACGGGAATACGCGACATTTCGTTGCTTGACGAAGCGCCGCACGACCGCCTGCCCGTGCAGACCTACGTGCTTGAGCACGACGACGTTATCGTTATCGACGCAATAAAGCGCGAGCTTCGCCGCGGCGGACAGGTGTTTTATCTTTACAATTTCGTCGAGTCCATCGAGCACGCCGCCGCAAAGCTGAGAGCCGCTATCCCCGATGCGCGAATAGTTACCGCGCACGGAAAAATGGACAAGGAGCAGCTTGAGGACATCTGGCAGGAGATGCTGTCGGGCGAGATAGACATACTCGTAAGCACGACCATAATCGAAACGGGCGTTGACGTACCCAATGCAAACACGCTTATTGTGGAAAACGCGCACCGAATGGGGCTTTCCCAGCTCCACCAGCTGCGCGGAAGAGTCGGACGCTCGCCGCGCCGCGCCTACGCTTACTTCACCTTCCCGCGCGGCAGGGCGCTGTCCGAGATATCGGAAAAGCGACTTGAAGCCATCAGAGAGTACACGGAATTCGGCGCGGGCTTCGGTATAGCCCTGCGTGACCTTGAGATACGCGGTGCGGGAAGCGTTCTCGGCGCGGAGCAGCACGGACATATGGACGAGGTCGGCTACGATATGTATATAAAGCTGCTTAACGAGGCAATTCTTGAGGAAAAGGGCGAAGTGCCCGAGGAAAAGACCGAATGCACCGTTACCGTCAACGTCGATGCGTATCTGCCCGAAAGCTATATCTCCTCGTCTGCGCAGCGAATGGCTCTTTACAAAAAAATATCGCACGTTGAAAACGCGCGTGACGTGGAGGAGCTTTACGACGAGCTGTGCGACCGCTACGGCGAGCCGCCCTCGCCCGCGCTCTACCTGCTTGACGTGTCGCTTTTGCGTGCGCGAGCCTCCGCCTGCGGCGTGACGGCAATAACGCAGGACGCAAGCGAGGTTCGCATACACCCCGCCGAATTTGACGTGGAGATATGGAGCGAGCTGGCTACCGTATGCCGCGGAAAGCTGCGCGTCGTGCTTGCGACAAATCCGTATTTGACGCTGAAGCTCCGCGCGGACGACGACGTTATAGGCACGCTTTGTGAACTTTTCGAAAAATATCTGCAAATATCGGCAAATAATGCTGGACAAAACTGCACAGAGGGTGTATAATAAGGTATATTTAGACAAGCGATAAAAAGGAATAGATATGAAAAGGACAACCAAAACTGCCCTGCGGCTCGTGGCACTCGTGCTTTGTGCGCTGATGCTCTTGCCCGCACTTGCCTCCTGCTCAAGCCTCGGAACTCCCGTAATGAGCCTCGGAAGCACCGAAATAACGGCAAATATGCTACAGTTCTTGCTTTCTCGCTACAAGGCGACCATACTTCAACGCTACGGTAACGCCATAAAGAACGAGTACGTCAGCCTTGACGCATTTTTGGATACCAAGGTCGAGGGCTCGGACAAAACGTACGATCAGCTCTTTACCGAGCACGTAAGGGACAACGCAAAAACTTATCTTGCCGCACTCCATCTTTACGACGAGCTTGGGCTTTCACTGCCCGACGAGGTCGTTGCAAGCGTAGATGAAAGAATGGAGTACTTCGTTGAGGATCAGGATCACGCAGGCGGCAGCCGTCAGGAATTCAACACTATCCTTGCCGCGTACGGCGTAAACTACGATATTCTCCGTGAGATGTATCTTATGGAGGAAAAGATCAATCAGCTTCAAGACCACCTTTTCGGAAAAGGCGGAGAAAAGCAGATAACCGCCGCGGACAAGGAGGCTTATTACAAGGCAAACTACGTTCGTATGCGTCAGGTCTGCATATTTATCAACAACTGCCCGAAGGTCGACGAGGACGGCAAGTACGTCACCGACAGCAACGGAATGTTTGAATACCGCGAGATGACCGAGGAGGAAAACGAGGCGGCAAAAGACAAGGCGCAAGAGGCGTATGACCTGTTAAAAAACGGAACGTCATTTGAAAGCGTGCTTGAAAAATACGACGAGAATACCGCTGACGACGAGCATACGCACGGCTTTTATCTTTCTGCTGAATCCGTAAGCACGAGCGACGCCGCACTTATTATGATGTACGAGGAGCTTTGCGATATGGACGACGGCGAGTACAGACTCGTGGAAAGCGCCTACGGAATGCATATCATACAAAAGATACCCCTTGACGACGGTGCTTACAACCTTGCAGTTAACGAGGATTTCTTCACGTTCTGGGATAGCAAATCGCAGACCTACGTTAATTTCGAATATCACATTCGCACGCCGCTGTTCCTTGAATATATCGGCGAAAAGCTTGACGCTTGGTCAGCTGATATAAAGCTTGACGATGCGCTGATATCCGAATACACCATAAAAACCGTAAAAGCAAATTACTACTATTAAATTCTAAAATAACCGAATAAAATGACAGGGGTGCCGCGCGGCTGAGATGTCTACCAAGACAAACCCTTTGAACCTGACACGGATAATACCGGCGAAGGAAGTCAAAAGAATTGCGCGCGAGGTGTCCTAGGAAACCCTTGCGCGCTTTGTCGTTTTTTTCGGATCACATATATAAAAATCTTCCAAAATCAGAAAGGAAAAAACGACAATGAAGGAAACACAGAAAAATCGCCGTAAGCACCTTATTGCTATGGCGGAGGGTGCGATAATGGTCGCACTCGCCATCGTACTCGACCTGCTCCCCCTGCCCAAATGGCCGCAGGGTGGCTCGGTAAGCATTTCGGCAATACCGATAATCTTCTTCTCGTTGCGCCGCGGCTCTAAATGGGGACTTTGCGCAGGAACGGTATACGCCGCAGTTCAGATGATAATGGGCTTTTACGTTCCTCCCGCAAACACGGTATGGTCGATAATAGCCTGCGTACTGCTTGACTACCTGTTTGCCTTTGCTCTGCTCGGCAGCGCATCGTTTTTCGCAAAGCCCTTTATGAAGAGCGAGAAAATAGCAGTTCGCTCGGCGGGCTACGCGGTAGGCGCAGGTGCGGTATCGCTCATTCGCTTCATTTGCAGCTTTATTTCGGGCATCATCCTCTGGGGCAGCTACGCACCCGAGGGAGTGGCGGTCTGGTATTATTCCCTGACCTACAACGGCGGTTATATGCTCCCCAACGCACTTATCGCCGTAGTATGCACCACCCTGCTCTGCACCGCGGTAGACCCGCAAACGCTGAAGCGGCTTAAATAAACAACAGCGCTTATGATGCTAAAGCATCATAAGCGCTCATTTTTAATGCTCTTTCTTTTTGAATATGGCAAATGCCAGAATTGCGGCGACGAGTGCGCCCGAGGACGCAAAGGACGAGCAGCCGTCCGCCGAGCCGACGTCGGTGCTTGCCGCAAGCTGTGCCTTTTCCTCCTCGGTCAGTGGCACGCTTGTGTAGACAGCCGTATAGGTAACGTCACCAAAGCAAAATCTTTGCACGGTCATATCCCATTTTTCGAAGATGAATTTATTCTCGCCGTCGGGCTTCATCGTCGGCGCTTCGGGCGCTACGACCTCGCCGCAGTAGGGATAAACCGCCTCGGATATCACGCTTCCGTCGGGATTGACGAATTTTACAGTGTAATTATTTGCCTGCCATACGGCGTAAAGCACGATGCTTTCATCCCCCGTGTACTTGTCACCCGGTTGATAAACGACCTCACCGCCGCGCTCGGTAGCCCAGCCAAGGAAGGTATAGCCCTTGAACGTGGGGAGCTTTTCGCTAAGCTTTAGCTCCTCACCCGGTCTGCGGTGCTGAATTTCGGGTGCGCCCCTGCCGTCGCCCGTGTCGTACGTCACGGTAAACGCAAGAGAATTCATAGGAAAGAGAAAGCTCATTTCCGCTACCGCCTGAGTTCCCTTGTACTCAACGAGCGCAGTAGCGCCGTAGGACTCGACAAGCTTAACGGTATCACCTGCGGGAACGGTGGTGAAAAATTCACCCGTCGGCAAAAACAGGTCGGTGGCTTGAATAGCGAAATACTCGCCGTCCTCCATCAGTATCCTGCCGTATCCGCGCACCTGCGTGTCGTTTACGTCATACGATGCCCTTGTAACCAAGCCCAGCTTATTTCCCTCGATAGTATGTACCTTATTATTTTCAACGCCCGTTACTATTCCTATGTGATTGGGCGCAGAATTGGGATTACCGAAGAATATCAGGTCGCCCGCCTTTGGCAAAAATGCGGTTTCCGATTGAAAATATCTTCCCTTTTCGCTGAGATACTTCATCATTCGTGGACAGCTTACCTCCACGACAAAGCTACCTGCGGGTGCGCCCGCGTGAGTAAGACACCACGAAACGAATGCGCAGCACCAAGCGTAGCCGTAGCTTACGCCGTTACCCTCGTTATTATCGAGCTTGCCGTATATTCTGTTATATTCAACGAAATTCTTGCTTCCCTTAGTATTTGCGCCGTCCATATCCGCCTCGCCGTCACCCTCGTGATAGCCAAGCTGAGTTTCGGCAATACCGACGATGTCCTTGCTAAGCTCGCCCGTATGCTCGTAAGCCTTGAGCGCGGTATAATACTTGCTCGCCTTATATACCTCGCTGTACTCGTACGTCGGAACGGCAAGCGTGGGAAGTGCGCACGCGGCGCATATTACTGCCGCTAACACAACGGCGGCAAGGGATTTCAAAAATTTTTTCATCATTTTCTCCTTATCCGATAAGCTCGGCTAAATTTACGACCATAACGTCCTTTATCTGTGCGTAATCGACGGTATACGCCGTACCGCCCGACGCGCCCTTTCGGCAATACGCCAAGCAAAGCTCTGACGCGTCGACCATACGCCTATTTCGCTCGTGCATACAGCCGCCGTAATAATACGGCGTAACGTAGCTGTGCGCGTCCGCACGCTCAAGTATCTCGCGGTAAAGCGCCCTTTCGTCGCTGCGCCACCTTTTGTCTTGGTCGGGGCAAGGCAGGATAAGCTCAAGCCTTATCTTGGGGTATTCGCGCTTGAGGCGCAAGACGCACTCCGCCGCCATGGTGTCAAAGCCGACCGCACCGCCCGCAATAAAGGTATGAGTGCCGTAATTGACGATGAGGTTTCTGAGCATGGTTTCAAGCAGGCGCGAAAGCCCTTCGCGCTCATCGCAACTAAGAACCCTATGCCCCGTAAAGCACACGCGCTCTATTCGCTCGCCGACCATACGCTCACCCCTTTCCCTTTATTGATACATTATAGCATATAAATGGAAAATTTTAAAGTTTTTTTACATATTTTCTTTAATGAAAGGTTAAAAATCTATTGATTTTCAAAATAAAATGTGCTATAATTGGCAGAGTAAGGGAGTAGTCGACGCCTTGGGGCGTGGTTTTGTCAACAACTCTGGGATTTTCCCATGGCATAACCTTAATAGACAAGACTTATCTGTTCGCACAGCTGGCAGATAGGTCGTAAATATGCGCCTCTGCCGCGGAATTTTCCACGTCGGAGGTTTTTTGTTTTGAGTATATTCGACGTCCTTCTTCTCGCGCTCGGACTTTCCGCCGACGCCTTTGCGGTATCCATCTGCAAGGGACTTTCGGTGCAAAAGCTAAAGCCCAAGCACGCCCTTATCTGCGGTGCGTACTTCGGCGGCTTTCAGGCACTTATGCCGCTTATCGGCTACTATCTCGGCGCGAGCTTTTCGGACCTTATTTCAAGCGTTACGCACTGGATCGCCTTTGCGCTCCTCTTACTTATCGGCGGCAATATGATACGCGAGGCGGTATGGGGCGACGACGATGACTGCACGCCCGATTTTTCCCCCGCCGCAATGCTGCCTATGGCTATCGCCACAAGCATTGACGCGCTCGCCGTTGGAGTTGCTATCTCTATGTCGGCGGACGAAAATTCAATGGGCGTTTTCTCGCAGATAGCCATAATCGGCGTAATAACCCTCACCCTCTCTGCCGTCGGCGTGTATATCGGCAACGCTTTCGGTAAAAAATTCAAAAAGAGCGCCGAAATTCTCGGCGGCTCGATCCTTATTCTCCTCGGCGTTAAGATATTGCTCGAGGGGCTTGGCATAATCGGTTAAACAAAAATCACATATATTTAAGGAGAAAACAATGAAAGAGTATCTGTCAGACGTCCGCGACGTCCTCGCAGAGCAGGAATCGTCCGAAAACGGACTTTCCTCCGCCGAGGCTTCCGCAAGACTCGAAAAGCACGGACACAACAAGCTCAAAGAAGGCAAAAAGGTTTCGCTCTTTGCGAAATTCTTAAAGGAGCTTTCCGACCCGATGATCATCATTCTGATCGTTGCCGCAGTTATTTCGTCCATAACGGAATACTATGAGGCTACTCAGGCAGGTCACAGCTTCTTCCCCACTGACGCTTGCATCATTCTCGTCGTCGTTCTGATAAACGCCATTCTCGGCGTCGTTCAGGAAAGCAAGGCGGAAAAGGCTATCGAGGCACTTCAGGAGATAACCGCCGCAACCAGCAAGGTCATTCGTGACGGCGCTCAGATCGTCGTTAAGAGCGAGGAGCTCGTTCCCGGTGATATCATCGTTCTTGAGGCGGGCGACGCAGTTCCCGCAGACGCAAGGATCATCGAATCCAATTCCCTCAAATGCGAGGAAGCCCCCCTTACGGGTGAATCCGTTCCCGTTGATAAGCAGTCTGCCGCACTCGTAGCAGGCGCAAACGGCGAGGTTCCCCTCGGCGACCGTTCCAATATGGTCTATATGGGCTCGGTCTGTGTTTACGGACGTGCAAAGGCAGTCGTTGTCGGCACGGGTATGAACACCGAAATGGGTAAGATCGCTCAGGCACTTACCGACGTTCAGGACGAGCAGACTCCCCTTCAGATCAAGCTCGGTCAGCTCTCCAAGGTGCTAACTTGGCTCGTTCTCGGTATCTCCGCCCTCATTTTCGGCGTAGGTATCGTCCGCGGACTTATCTCTTCGGGCAGCATCAGCTTCGCAAATGACATTCTGCCCAACTTTATGGTAGCCGTCAGCCTTGCAGTTGCCGCTATCCCCGAGGGACTTGCCGCAGTAGTTACCATCGTTCTTTCCATCGGCGTTACCAAGATGTCCAAGAGAAACGCCGTTATCCGCAAGCTCACCGCAGTTGAAACGCTCGGCTGTACGCAGGTCATCTGCTCCGATAAGACGGGTACTCTTACCCAGAACAAGATGACGGTAGTTGAGGATTACACCGCAGACCGCGCTATCCTTGCAACCGCTATGACGCTTTGCAACGACGCAGAGCCCGACGAGGAAGGCAACGCAGTAGGCGAGCCTACCGAGTGCGCCCTCGTAAACTACGCGACCAAGTATGAATTCTTAAAGCCCGCACTCAAGGCGGCTCAGCCCAGAATCGGTGAGGTTCCCTTCGACTCCTCCCGTAAGATGATGACTACCGTTCACACCGTTGACGGTAGCGTTATGCAGTACACCAAGGGTGCGCCCGACGAGCTTCTTGCCCGTTGCACCACCATTCTTACCGAAAACGGCGTAGTTGCACTTACCGACGAGCTTCGCGCCGAGGTAATGAAGCACAACAAGGCAATGGCTGACAAGGCTCTGCGCGTGCTTGCCGCCGCTTACCGTAAGCTTGACAGCGAGCCCGCCGAGTACAGCGTTGCACTTGAGAACGACCTGACCTTTGCAGGTCTTTGCGGTATGATCGACCCCGTTCGTCCCGAGGTTCTTGAGGCTATCAAGGACTGCCGCAGTGCAGGCATTCGCCCCATTATGATCACGGGCGACCACAAGGACACCGCAGTTGCTATCGCTCTTGAGCTTGGCATAATCACCGACGCATCTCAGGCTATCACGGGTGCTGAGCTTAACGAGATATCCGACGCCGACTTTGAAAAGGCTATTGAAAAATACTCCGTATACGCTCGCGTTCAGCCCGAGCATAAGGTTCGCATCGTTGCCGCTTGGAAGAAGAAGGGCATGATCACCGCTATGACGGGCGACGGCGTAAACGACGCTCCCTCTATTAAGACCGCTGACATCGGTATCGGTATGGGTATCACGGGTACTGACGTAACGAAGAACGTTGCGGATATGGTGCTTGCGGACGATAACTTTGCCACCATCGTATACGCAGTTGAGGAAGGAAGAAAGATCTACAGCAATATCCGTAAGGCTATTCAGTTCCTGCTTTCCTCCAATATGAGTGAGGTCATCACGATCTTCTCCGCACAGATGATAGGCTTTACTATCCTTGAAGCTCCTCACCTGCTTTGGATCAACCTTATCACCGACTGCTTCCCCGCCCTCGCGCTCGGCGTTGAGCCCGGCGAGAGCGACATTATGAAACAGCCCCCCAGAAAGAGCAACGAAGGTATTTTCGCGGGCGGACTTGGCGTTGACCTCGTATATCAGGGTGTTATGGTTTCCATTCTTACCCTTGCCGCATATATCCTCGGTTCTCTTATGGACCCCGAGGTTGCGGCTTGGTCGTTTGGCGTTCAGTCAAGCCACGGTATCACCATGGCGTTCCTTACGATGTCTATGGCTGAGATCTTCCACTCGCTGAATATGCGCTCACAGCGCGGCTCGATATTCACGCTCAAAAAGCAGAATCTTCTCCTTCTCGGCGCAATGGTGCTTGCGTTCCTGCTCACCACCGCCGTTATAGAGATTCCCGTGCTTGCCAACCTCTTCGGATTTACCGTTATCGACCTTAAGGAATACCTTATCGCGCTCGGACTTGCGCTTACGGTTATCCCCGTTGTCGAGATCGTAAAGCTTATTCAGAGAGCAATAAAGAAAAACTAAAACATCAGGGGTGTTGCTTACTTTGCAACACCCCTATTAAATCTAAGGAAGTGAAACAATGAAACGCAAATGGTTTAGGCGGCTACTCTACCGCAGGCTTTTGGTAGCACTTATAATCCTATTGCAGTTCGGCTTCCTCGTTTACGCAGTATTCAACGGGAGCCGCACCTCGCAAGCGTTTACGATGCTGCTTGAGCTTATAAGCCTTGCCGCCGTTCTTTATATCATCGCCGCCCCGTCAAAGGGAGCGTATAAGCTGACTTGGGTAATACTGATACTATCCGTTCCCATTTTCGGCGGTCTGTTTTATCTGATGTTCAGTATGCAATCATCCACGCGAATGTTCCGCCGTGCCATCGACGAGGCTGAAGTTATCGGCGCTCTGCCGATAAACGAGGAAGTGCGCAAACGCGCCGAGGCGGAACATCCAAGCCGCGCCCCACAACTTCGATATCTGCAGAGCGCCGCGTCCTTCGGGGTATTTGAAAACACAGAAACGAAGTTTTATCCGCTTGGCGAGGATTATTTTCACGCGCTTCTCGACGAGCTTGAAAAAGCAGAAAAATACATCTTTCTTGAATACTTCATCATCGAGCACGGAAAGATGTGGGACACCATTCTTGAAATACTCGTCCGCAAGGCGAAGGCGGGCGTAACGGTGCGATTGCTATACGACGATATCGGGTGCTTTATCCTGCTCCCTCGTGACTACGTCAAGCGTATGCGAGAGGTGGGCATCGAGTGCCGCGTGTTCAATCGTTTCCGCCCCATGCTTACGGTTTTGCAGAACAACCGCGACCACCGCAAGATATGCGCCATCGACGGCAAGGTAGCCTTTACGGGCGGTATTAATCTTGCGGACGAATATATCAACGAGATAGTCAAGCACGGGCATTGGAAGGACTCGGGCATACGCCTTTACGGTGACGCGGCGATGAATATGGCGCTGATGTTTCTGCGTATGTGGCGTATGGCAGGCACAAAGCAGGAGTGGAACGAGGATTTTTCACGCTTCGTCTGCCCCGAATACACCTTCCGCGCTGAACACGACGGGTACGTTATTCCCTACTCGGACAGTCCGCTTGACAACGAAAACGTCGGTGAGCACATATATTTGCAGCTGATAAACAGCGCGCGAAACACGCTTTATATCTGCACGCCGTACCTTATAATCGACGAAAATATGCTGTCATCGCTCGTGCTTGCCGCCAAAAGCGGCGTTGACGTGCGTATAATCACGCCACACGTCTGGGACAAGCGTCTGGTCCACGCCACCACGCGCTCGTATTACAGCGACCTTATCTCGGCGGGAGTGAGGGTGTTCGAATACACCCCGGGCTTTATGCACGAAAAGCTGATGATATGCGACGGTGAGGCTGCCACCGTCGGCACGACTAACCTCGATTTCCGAAGCCTTTATATGCACTTTGAATGCGGTGTGCTTCTCTACGGAAGCCGCGCGGTGCGCGAGGCGCAGGAGAGCTTTATGAGGACGCTTGAGAAGTCACGCGAGATAACCGCCGCCGACTGTAAGTCGGGAATACTTCGCAGCATCGGAAGAAAGATCCTGCGGCTTTTCGCTCCGCTTATGTAAAAAAACACCGCTGAGGCGAGTCTTTTATAGAGCGGTAGTAAACTGAATAGCACCATACCAACAGAAAAAGGAC
>JAFXAC010000089.1 GCA_017522125.1 Clostridia bacterium
ATAAATACGCAGGCTCCTTCCACCACTTCGTGGTCCCCCTCCCTCTCGGAGGGAGGCAAAGTTACGTTATCGCCTAAAATAGTTCGTAGCCGTATTTTTGGTGCTAAACCCTAATAAATCGGTCAGTGCAAACATCAAGCGCCGTTTTTCTGCAGAAAAACGGCGAGATTCGCTCGTCGCGGCGCGGAACAACGCTCCGCGACTTCGGAATGACGCAGAGAAAACGCTTTGCGTTTTCAGCGATATTCGCCTTGCGGCGAGCGATATTCAACCTTTCGGTTGAGCGATATTGCGCCTTACGGCGCAGTGATATATTTCGCTACGCGAAATGTTAAGGAAAAAAGCGGTCAAAGCCGAGGCTTTGACCGCTTTTGTCATACTTTTTGTTGACTTTTGCTTTTTGCGGTTGTATAATTGGCGTATGAATGAAAATTTGGGAGGAAAAATGAAAAAAACGGTTAAGATTTTAGCTCTCATCCTCGCGCTCATTATGTGCGTTTCATGCTTCGCGGCGTGCGCTGATGAAGGCAAGGACAGCACATCCACCACGGACGCCGGCGAAACTACTGCGGCTGACGAGACCACCGGCGGCAACAACGGCAGCGCCAATGGCGGCGAAAAGACGCCGAGCGAAGGGCTTGAGTTTGAACTCAATTCCGACGGAAATAGCTACTCAGTTGTTGGAATAGGCACTTGCACCGATACTGAAATCGTTATTCCCTCAACGCACGAGGGCAAGCCGGTTATTGGCATTGGCTCTTATGCGTTCCAAGATTGCACCTCGCTCGTAAGCATAACTATCCCCGACAGCGTTACGAGCATTGGCAAGGAGGCGTTCTCCGGTTGCAAATCACTCACGAGCGTAACCATCCCCAACAGCGTTACGAGCATTGGGGTGTGGGCGTTCGACGGTTGCTCCGCGCTCACGAGCGTAACCATTCCCGACAGCGTTACGAGCATTGGCGATTCTGCGTTCGACGGTTGCACCTCACTTAGCTATAACGAATACAACAACGGAAAATATCTCGGAAACAGCAACAATCCCTACGTTGTTCTATGTGAAGTTATTGATAAAAACGTAAGCTCTTTTGAGATACACGAAAACGCCAAAATTATTGGTTATGATGCGTTCGAGGGGTGCACCTCACTCACAAGTATAACTATCCCCGACAGCGTTACGAGCATTGGCGATGAGGCGTTCTACATGTGCGAATCGCTCACGAGCGTCACCATCGGCAACAGCGTTACGAGCATTGGCGATTATGCGTTCGAGGGTTGCAAATCACTCACGAGCGTAACCATCCCCAACAGCGTTACGAGCATTGGGGTGTGGGCGTTCGACGGTTGCTCCGCGCTCACGAGCGTAACCATTCCCGACAGCGTTACGAGCATTGGCGATTCTGCGTTCGAGGGTTGCACCTCACTTAGCTATAACGAATACAACAACGGAAAATATCTCGGAAACAGCAAAAATCCCTACGTTGTTCTATGTGAAGTTATTGATAAAAACGTAAGATCTTTTGAGATACACGAAAACACCAAAATTATTGGTTATGATGCGTTCTACAATTGCACCTCGCTCACGAGCATAACTATCCCCGACAGCGTTACAAGCATTGGGGTGTGGGCGTTCTACAATTGCACCTCGCTTACGAGCATAACTATCCCCGACAGCGTTACGAGCATTGGCACTTATGCGTTCTCCGGTTGCACCTCGCTTGGGAGCATAGTTGTAGACAAAAATAATAAGGTCTATCACAGCGCCGGCAACTGTATTATTGAAACGGCAAGTAAAACGCTTATTGCAGGATGCAAGGCAAGCGTTATACCTGCCGATGGAAGCGTTACGAGCATTGGCATTGGGGCGTTCTGCAATTGCTCCTCGCTCGCGAGCATAACCATCCCCAATAGCGTTACGAGCATTGGGATGTGGGCGTTCTGCAATTGCTCCTCGCTCACGAGCATAACTATCCCCGACAGCGTTACGAGCATTGGCGATGATGCGTTCTACGGTTGCACCTCGCTCACGAGCATAACCATACCCGACAGCGTTACGAGCATTGGCATTGGGGCGTTCTACTACTGCACCTCGCTCACGAGCGTAACTATCCCCGACAGCGTTACGAGCATTGGCGATGAGGCGTTCCGCTTTTGCACCTCGCTCACGAGCATAACTATACCCGACAGCGTTACGAGCATTGTCAATGGGGCGTTCTGCAATTGCTCCTCGCTCACGAGCGTCACCATCGGCAACAGTGTTACGATCATTGACGTTGATGCGTTCAATAGTTGCACCTCGCTCACGAGCATAACTATACCCGACAGCGTTAGGAGCATTGAGATGATGGCGTTCCGCAGTTGCACTTCGCTCAAGAGCATAAACTTTAATGGAACGAAAGCGCAGTGGGAGGCTATTGAGAAAGGCTCCGAATGGAACTTAAATACCGGCAACTACACTGTATACTGCACGGACGGAGACACAAAGTAAAACGCCTGCGGCGTTTTAACAGTGAAATCCGACTTCGTCGGGTGAAATCCACCTTCGGTGGGTGAAATATTTTGCTTCGCAAAATGTGAAATATTTGCCCTTCGGGCAAATGTTAAGGAAAAAAGTGGTCAAAGCCTCGGCTTTGACCACTTTTGTTTTTATAATGCTTTTTGCTTCGCAAAAAGCTTCCTCAATTTGCGCCAACGGCGCAACATCATTGGGCGCAAGCCCACATCATTTGCCGAAGGCAACATCATTACGGCAGAGCCGTACATCATTTGCGCCGCAGGCGCAAAGTCAAGATAAAACGGCACAGCCGTTTTATCTTGACTTTTTCCCTTTTTTATGCTATTCTGTATAAGGAAAAGTTTTCATCGCAAATGTTCCATCATCGGAGGTAGCTATGCAAAGGTCTGTATATTCTGATTTTCTCTGTCGCGCCGACGCTTTCGTGGCGCGCTGTATGGGCGAGTACCGCCCCGTGCGCTTTTCGCAAAGCAAGGTCATTCACGATTGCGTTTGGGGAACGGTTATGTTCTACCCGTGGGAGCTGACCGTAATCGACTCCCCCCTGCTCCAACGCCTGCGCCGCATAAATCAGCTCGGTCTTGCCATGCTCACCTACCCCTCGGCGCACCACAGCCGCTTTGAGCATACGCTCGGCGTGGTCGCGGTGGTGTCGCAGATGATATCGAGCGTCAACCGCGAGGATAACGCCCTTTCGACTGACACCAAAGCTCCCCTTTCCGCCGCCGACGTGCGCAGACTGCGCCTCGCCGCGCTCTTACACGACGTGGGACATTGCTTTTTCTCGCATCTTTCCGAGTCCATTTACGGCGCGTACCCCGAAACCGCCGCGCTTAAAGCCGAGGTCGAGGATTTTTCGGGCGCACAGCCGCACGAAATGTTCGCGTACATAATCATAAATACCCCCACCTTCCGCCGCTTTTTTGCCGAATCGGGCTACCCCTTTGACGGCGAGGACCCCGACCTCATTCTCTCCGACGTGGCAAAGATGATCGTCGGCGCGCCCGTCGAGGTGCGCGGCGGCGTGCGCCCCGCATACCTTACCGAGATGATAAACGGTCAGTTCGACGCGGACGCGCTTGACTATCTGCGCCGCGACAGCTACGCCACGGGCCTTGCCCTGACCTACCACATCGACCGCTTCCTTTATAAGCTCCGCATTGCCGACCGCGTGGGCGAGGACGGCATTCCCGAACGCCACCTGACCGTGCCCGTTTCGGGCATTTCCACCGTCGAGGAGATGGTTTTCTCAAAGCTTATGCTGACGCGCTATATTTATCAGCACCAAAAAGTGCTTGCGGTCGAGTCGATGATGGGCGACCTCGTCGACGGTATGCGCCGCGGCGGCAAGCTTGCCCACCCCTGCGATTTCCTTGAATTTACCGACAACGATATATTCTCCCTCGGCACGCCGCACGACAGCGCGATGCGCCCCGCCGCCGCCGAGTGGAGGGTTTCCGAGCATTCCGAGGTCACCGTCGGTGACCTTGCGCGAAGCATAAGTCTGCGCCGCGTGCCGAAAAAGGCTATCGTGCTTAACATCGGCAACGTCGAGATGATAGACGGAGAGCGCACCTTTGGCGCGGACACCCTTGCCGCAAAGCTGCGCTCCATCGAGGGCTTGCGCGAAAAAATAAGCGCCGAGGCGGCAAGCCTTGCACAAAAAGCGGGACTTCCCGTGCCCGAGCTTTACGACGTTTGCGTTGCCGTGCCGAAGGTCAATATGGCAAAGAATTTCTCGCGCACGCCCGTGCTTACCTACGACGGACGCTTTATTCCGATGGCGGACGCCGTCGACCTCAACGATTGGGCGGCTTCGTTTGGCGCAAATTCGTACAACGCCTACGTTTTCGCGCGCCCCGAAATGCTCCCCGCCGTCAGCCTTGCCGCCATTTCCGTGCTTGAACGCCACGGCATAGTGTGCCTGCGCGACAGAATTTTCTCGGGCCTTAAGGAATCCGCCCTCATCGAGGAAACGGCAAAAAGGCTTGGTATAAAGTTTAACGAGATAAGGAATTACATCTGATGAGAAATACTCCGCTTGCCGAGCTTATCCGCCCGCAGAGCTTTGCCGATATGGTAGGTCAGCCCCACCTTTTCGGTGAGCGCGGCGCACTGCGCCGCCTTTGCGAGTCGGGCAGAATAACGAATATGATATTCTTCGGCGCGCCCGGAACGGGCAAGACCACCGCCGCCGCGCTCGTCGCAAAATACTCCGATATGAGCTTTTACCGTCTGAACGCCACCACCGCGACGCTTTCCGACGTTAAGGAGGTGCTTTCCGACACCGCAAACGTGTTCGGTCAGCGCGGAATTCTCCTGTATCTTGACGAGATACAGTATTTCAACCGCAAGCAGCAGCAATCCCTGCTTGAATACATCGAGGACGGCAGAGTTACGCTCATCGCGTCGACCACCGAAAACCCGCATTTTTGCCTGCATAACGCGCTCATCTCGCGCTCCACGCTCTTTGAGTTCAAAAGCGTCGCGCCCGAGGAGATAGCGCGCGCGTTGCGCCGTGCGCTCGCGTACCTGAACGGCGAAACCAACCGCCAAAAGACCGTGGACGATGCGCTGCTCGTGCAAATAGGCAAGCGCACGGGTGGCGACGTGCGCCGCGCGGTACTGCTTTTTGAAAATGCGTACTACAACGCCGACGGCGACGAGATAACCGAGGGCGACGTAACGCCCTTTGACAGCGGAATTTCAAACTATTCCGACGACTCGCACTACGACCTTCTCTCCGCGCTTCAAAAATCCATTCGCGGCTCTGACCCCGACGCGACGGCGTTTTATCTGTGCCGTCTGCTTGAGGCGGGCGAGCTTTTGTCCGTCTGCCGCCGCCTGCAGGTGATAGCGTCGGAGGACGTGGGGCTTGCGTACCCCCTCGCGGCGACGGTAACGCACTCCTGCTGTGAGTCGGCGCGTCAGCTCGGAATGCCCGAGGCGCGAATCCCGCTTGTGAACGCCGCAATTCTCCTTGCCACCGCGCCGAAATCAAATTCGGCGTACTCGGCGTACGCCGCCGCCCTTGCGGACGTGGAAAAGGGGCTCGGCAACACGCCGCCCACCCACCTGCAAGCGCCGCTTTACAAGGGATACAAATATCCGCACGAATACAAAAACCACTACCTGAAGCAGCAATACCTGCCCGACGATATAGCAAGCCGCGTGTACTACGAATTCGGTGAGAACAAGACCGAAGCCGCCGCGCGCGCCTACGCCGAGGCAATAGGGAGCTATAAGGGAAAGAAATAAATAGGAAGCTAAAATGAACAAGAAAACACAGCTCGCCGTCATCGGCGGCGGCCACGCGGGCGTTGAGGCGGCTCTCGCCGCCGCCCGTATGGGAATTTCCACCACTTTATTTACTTTATCGCTTGATACCGTGGCAAATATGCCGTGCAATCCCTCCATTGGTGGAACTGCAAAGGGACATCTCGTTTACGAGATAGACGCCCTCGGCGGCGAGATGGGACGCGCTGCGGACGCCGTAACGCTTCAATCGCGCACGCTCAATCTTGGAAAGGGCGCGGCAGTGCATTCAAAGCGCGTACAAGCCGACAGAGTGAAATACAGCGCACATATCAAGCATATTCTTGAAAAAACCGAAAATTTGCGTCCGTTGCAAGCGGAAATTGTGGAATTTCTCACCACTGATATGGGAAACGGTGAAAAAAGAATAAGCGGAGTCGTCACCTCGCTTGGAGAGGTGTTTGAATGCGACGCCGCCATAATCGCAAGCGGAACTTACCTTGAGGGCAGAATTTTCGTCGGCGACCGCACCGCCGAGGCAGGTCCTGACGGTATGCTACCCTCGCGCGGACTTTCCGCCTCTCTCGCGGCGGCGGGACTTTCGATGCGCCGCTTCAAGACGGGAACTCCGCCGCGAATCTTGCGCTCGTCCGTTGATTTTTCGCGCCTTGAGGAGCAAGCGGGCGAGCCCTCGCCCATTCCCTTCTCTGCCGACACCGACGAGGCGGCGATGGCAAGCCGCGAGCAGATCCCCTGCCACATCGTCTACACGAACGCCGAAACTCACCGCATAATCAAGGAAAATATCTCGCGCTCCGCGCTGTTTTCGGGACTTATCTCGGGCGTCGGACCGCGCTATTGCCCCTCTATTGAGGATAAAATATACCGTTTTGCCGACAAGGAGCGCCATCAGCTCTTCCTTGAGCCGATGGGCGAAGCCACGGACGAGATGTATCTGCAAGGCTTTTCGACCTCTCTGCCCCCCGACGTGCAGGAGGAGATGCTCCACACGCTGACGGGCTTTGAAAATGCGGTCATCAGCCGCTACGCGTACGCCATCGAGTACGATTGCGTAGACCCCACCGAGCTTTACCCCACGCTGGAGCATAAAAAAATACGCTACCTCTACGGCGCGGGACAGTTCAACGGCACTTCGGGCTACGAGGAAGCCGCCGCGCAGGGACTTGTGGCGGGCATAAACGCCGCGCTTAAGCTGAAGGGCGAAGAGCCGCTTGTGCTGAAGCGCTCCGACGGCTACGTCGGCACGCTCATCGACGACCTTGTGACCAAGGGAACGAACGAGCCGTACAGAATGATGACCTCGCGCTCCGAATACCGCCTTTTGCTCCGTCAGGACAACGCGGACGAGCGCCTGACGCCCCACGGACGCCGCGTGGGACTTATTTCCGACGATAGATGGGAAAGATTTTGCGCAAAACGCGACGCGATAGCCGCCGAAAAGGCAAGACTTGAGGCAACTCTCGTCGATGCGCCGACGCTGCGAGCCTTTTTTGAGGCACACGGCTTGCCCGCGGTGACGGGACTCCACCTTGCCGATCTCTTGCGCCGCCCCGAATTCGACTATGAGGACATCGCGGAGCTTGACCGTGAGCGCCCCGCGCTCTCGGCGCGCGTGCGCCTGAGCGCACAGTGCGACGTGAAATACGCGGGCTACGTCAAGCGCCAGCTTTCCGAGGTCAACCGCCAAAAGCGGCTTGAGGAGCTTCGTCTGCCCGAAAGCATCGACTACGCCGAGGTGCGCGGACTTCGCATAGAGGCAAGACAAAAGCTCAGCGCCATTCGCCCCGTAACGCTTGGACAAGCATCGAGGATAAGCGGCGTCAGCCCCGCCGACATCAGCGTGCTTCTCATTTGGCTCGGACTAAAGAAATAACCGCCACCGCACCACGCTTCGATATGACCAAAGAAATACCCCCGCCAAGCCGCCGATTTAGTCCGACCAAACAATCATTTATTTACATCACTTACATTTTATGGTATTATTATGATAAATTCCGACAACAATTATATGAACGAAGCGGATTTTTCCGCCCTGCTTGCCGACGTATTCAAGCAAAACGGCATAGAAAAGTACGCAACGGAAGAAAATCTGCATAAATTCTATCGCTTTGCCTGCATTTTGCGCGAGGAAAACGCAAAATACAACCTGACCTCTATCCTTTCCGACGAGGGTATTGCCCTGCTCCACTTTGCGGATTCGCTTGCGGCGGCAGACCTCATACCCGCGGGCGCGAGTATGCTCGACGTTGGTGCGGGCCCCGGCTTCCCTTCTCTGCCCATCGCAATAGTGCGCCCCGACGTTTTGGTATGTGCGCTTGACGCAACGAAGAAAAAGACCGATTTCATCGCCGCGACGGCGGAAAAGCTCGGACTTGATAACGTAACGGTCATAAACGACCGCGCGGAGTCCGATAAGATGCGCGAGAAACGCGAAAGCTTTGATTTTGTGACCGCGCGCGCGGTCGCGGGGCTTGGCGTGATATGCGAGCTTGCCCTGCCATACGCGAAGGTCGGCGGCAGATTTGCCGCGCTAAAGGGTGAAAACGCGGACGAGGAGCTAAAGGGCGCACAAAGCGGCGCAAAAAAGCTCTCGGCGCGTATTGTTGGCAACGAAAAATCACAGCTCGTCTATAAAACGGCAAACGGCGCGACCTCAAACACCCGCCGCATCATAATTTTTGAGAAGCTCTCCCCCACCCCGAGCGCGTACCCACGCGCCTACGCGAAAATCAAGCGTTCTCCCCTATTCTGATGTTCCACGTGGAACACCAAAACGCTCAATCTTATACTGTTCCACGTGGAACGTTGAAAAAGCGGCGTGCGCCGCTTTTTTCTTTATCCACCCCATGTAAAGCCCCCAAGCAACCGCAAATTGTTCCACGTGGAACAATTCGTTGATAAAATGTAAATTTTTGATTATTTCACATACGCTATTGAAAAACGCGCGGGAAAATGGTATAATTAAAATGCTTCATTATATATTACATTCACATTCTCTCGGAGGAATTCAGATGGGCAAGATAATCGCATTCGCAAACCAAAAAGGCGGCGTCGGAAAGACCACCTCTGCCGTAAACGTGGCGGCATCTCTCGGCATTCTCGGCAAAAGAACGCTCCTTGTTGACCTTGACCCTCAGGGCAACACCACAAGTGGTGTCGGCGTACAGAAAAAAGGTCTTAAATCTACCGTCAAGGACCTGCTCGTTCACGATGACGAAATGCCGCTTGACGAGCTTGTGAAAAGCACCGTCGTTAAAACCAAATACGCGAATCTTTCCGTAATTCCTGCAACTATCTCGCTTGCGGGCGCGGAATTTGACCTGTTTTCCTCGGAGGACCGCGAATTTTGCCTTAAAAACGCGCTTGAAACGCTTAAGGACGATTTTGATTATATGATAATCGACTGTCCGCCCTCGCTCGGAATGCTCACCATCAACGGACTTTGTGCCGCCGATGGCGTTATCGTGCCTATGCAATGCGAATTTTACGCGCTTGAGGGACTTTCACAGCTTATGATAACCATTTCGCGCATAAAATCGGCTTATAACCCCGACCTCAGCGTTACGGGAATACTCATAACGATGTTCAACGGCAGGCTCGTTCTGTCAAATCAGGTGCTTAACGAGCTTAAAAAGCACTATTACGACAAGCTTTTTGCAACTGCGATATCGCGCGGCGTGCGCCTTTCGGAAGCGCCGTCGTTCGGAATGCCCGTATATTATCACGATAAGCATTCCAAGGGTAGCTCGGAATACCTTGAGGTAGCCGAGGAGCTTATTCAGAGAATTTAACAACGGAGGAACGAAAAATGGCAGCAAAGCTTAAAAAATCGGCTCTCGGAAGAGATTTTAACTCGCTTTTCGAGGATAATATGATAGAAAAGGCGCGCGGAGCAGCCGAAATGCTCCGAATTTCCGATATTGAGCCCAACAGAGCGCAGCCGAGAAAGTATTTTGACGAAAGTGAGCTTGCCTCGCTTGCGGCTTCAATCGCCACTTTTGGCTTGCTTCAGCCCATCGTGGTCACGGAAAACGAGCAGCTTGCGGGTACTTACCGCATTATTGCGGGCGAGCGCCGCTGGAGAGCGTCGAGGATCGCGGGTCTTACCGAAATTCCCGCCGTTATCGTGACGAGCGACGGCATTACCGCCGCCGAAATGGCTCTCGTCGAGAACATTCAGCGCAGTGACCTCACGCCCGTCGAGGAGGCTATGGGATATCGCGACCTCATAAACACCTTCGGTCTTACGCAGGAGCAGGTCGCCGACAAGGTAGGGAAGAGCCGTTCGGCTGTTACGAATGCGCTTCGCCTGCTTGACTTGCCCGAGGAAACGCTCGAAATGCTTGCCGACGGCAGAATTTCGCAGGGACACGCGAAGGTTTTGCTCGGTCTTAACGACAAGAGCCTTATAAATAACACCGCAAATCAGATAATTGCCGAGGACCTTTCCGTCAGAGCGACGGAAAAGCTCGTAAAATTCCTTAATTCGCCCGTAAAGGAGAAAAAAACGCCCCCGAAAGCTGACGAGCAAAGGGCTATCTACCTTGCGGAGCTTGAACGCCGCGCTCAAAGCGAGCTTGGCAGGAGAATTCGCATCCGCGACCTCGGTGAAGGGAAGAGCAAGGTCGAGATCGACTACCAAAGCTCCGAGGACCTTGAGGAGCTGCTTCGCAAGCTCTGCGGTGACTCTATTTTTGATAACTGATTTTTACACTATTTCCATATTTTAGGATTTTAATATGTTAATCAACCAAATTCCCTTATTTCTCACCGCGCAGGGCGGTGACACGCTTTGGGGGCTTATAAAAGAGGTACTTGACGATTTCTTTTCGCTCGACCTCGGTAACTACAACAATCTCGGTCTTTCATCCGTTACGCTTTCGGGGCTTCGCGGCGCGATAATCGCGCTTTACATCGGCGTTATACTCGCGTCCTTTGCCGCGGTATTCAACAAAAAGGCGCACGGCGGCTTTATTCGCGCGCTCCTTGAGTGCGATTGCACCTCGGCGGAGAAGGCAAAAACGCTCTCGGAGCTTGGCTACGAGCGCAGTGCGGTGGTAAAATCAGCAGTTAAGAGCAAAAGCGTCTATCGCGGTATGCTTTGTTGCGTGGAAAAAGAGGAATACGATAAAAAAGTAACGTTTGGGCGCAGTCTGCACGCGCTCCGCGCCGCCGAGTCGGGCGAAAAGCGTGCGCAGTACGAGCCCGCGGACTACAAATACGATTTTTCCACGGCGCATTTCTACATACCCGAAAGGCTTCGCTACGATGCGGAGTTCAGATTTGAGAAAAAGGGCTCGGGAATCGGCGCGGCAATTCTCGTTTCGATAGCGTCGGTAGTGCTGATGTGGGCAACGCTGAAGATAATGCCCGACATTTTACAGTTTTTCGACAATTTCGTGGGAAGAATCTAACCATTAACGAAGGATGGGTCAAAAATGGCAAATTACAAAAAATATCACCGTCCGATACCGCTTGCCAAAAAGATCGGCATAGGCTTTCTTGCCGCCGTTATAGCGTTTTTTCTGATAATCTTCATTATTAAAATGCTCGGCTTCCGCTACGTCGAGATAACGCGCGAGGACGGAAGCATAGTGAAGTTCACGGGCAAGGTCGGCGACACGGGCGCGCCCGCGTCGGGAACGCTGTATTTTTCGGACGGCACAACGGCAGAGGTCGTTGACGGCGGCGCGACGCTCGTCTACTCGGACGGCGTAAAATACACGGGTCAGCTTTCCGCCGCGTACCGCAGGCACGGGCAGGGAACTATCACCCTTGCAAACGGCGACGTTTACACGGGCGCGTTTGCGAACGACGCGATAACGGGCTACGGAGTTTACACCTTTGCAAACGGCGACGTTTACACGGGCAATCTCTTTGAGGGACTAAAGCACGGTCACGGCGTTTACAAGTACGCAAACGGCGACGAATACGTTGGCAATTTCTACTACGATTACCGCGACGGCGAGGGCAAATTCACTTGGGCTGACGGCTCGTACTTCGAGGGCGTCTACTCGGGCGGACTCAAAACGGGCTACGGCGTTTATAAATACGCAAACGGCGACGTTTACGAGGGTAATTTTGAGCTTGATATGCGTCAAGGTCAGGGAAAATACGTCTGGGCAAGCGGTGAGAGCTACGAGGGCGAGTTTTTGAACAACACCTTCCACGGTCTTGGCACTTACGTCTGGAACGGCTCAAGCGGCAGAGCGTCCTACACGGGCTATTTTGCCGACGGACAGATAAAAATCGTTGAATAAGGCGCAAAATTCATATTTTTTTAATAATTTGTTATCAATTTGTTGATGTTTTTTGCCGTTTCCGATGATATAATATTTTCAGTAATCATTACTGATTTCGGAGGCAAAATGACAAAGCAGAGAAAACTGATACTTGAAATTCTCGGCTCGACCTACCTCCATCCCACGGCGCAGACCGTATACGAGGAGGCACGCAAGGCGATGCCGAGCATCTCGCTCGGAACGGTCTACCGCAACCTTGGGGTCCTCGTAGAGGAGGGAAGCATCGTGCGGCTGTCCGCCCCGGGTCTTCCCGACCGCTTTGACCTGCCGCGCAGTCTGCATTGGCACGTCATATGCGACAACTGCGGAACGGTCAAGGACGTTCCCGTTGACAGCGAGCTGATAAACCGCATAAATTCCGACTCGGGCGAGGAGATAACCTCGTACCTGCTTACCGCGCATTGCGTGTGCCGCGAATGTCGGAAGGCGGCAAATGATTAAAACCACCAAAAAAAGCAAATAATAAAAAAACAATATAAACGGAGGAATTTACAATGGAACTTAAGGGTTCAAGAACCGAAGCAAATCTTATGGCGGCTTTCGCAGGAGAGTCCCAGGCAAGAAACAAGTACACCTACTACGCATCCAAGGCTAAGAAGGAGGGCTTCGTACAGATCGCAGAGATCTTCGAGGAGACCGCAAACAACGAAAAGGAGCACGCTAAGATCTGGTTCAAGCTGCTTCACGACGGCGATATTCCCACCACCGCCGCTAACCTTCTTGACGCCGCAGAGGGCGAGAACTACGAGTGGACCGATATGTACGCTGAATTTGCAAAGGTTGCAAAGGAAGAGGGCTTCGACCGCATCGCATACCTCTTTGACGCTGTTGCTAAGATCGAGAAGGAGCATGAGGAGAGATACCGCAAGCTGCTTTCCAACGTTGAGGGTGACCTCGTATTCTCCCGCGACGGCGACTGCATCTGGCAGTGCGCTAACTGCGGACACATCCACGTTGGCAAGAAGGCTCCCGAAATGTGCCCCGTTTGCGCACATCCCAAGGCATACTTCAAGCTTCTGGCAAAGAACTATTAATAAAAAAAGCGGCGAAAGCCGCTTTTTTTTTTTGCGCCGTGGGCGCAGTGATGTTGCGCCGTGGGCGCAAATGATGTACGGCTTTGCCGTAATGATGTTGCCTTCGGCAAATGATGTGGGCTTACGCCCAATGATGTTGCGGCGTTGCCGCAAATTAAGGAAGCTTTTTGCGTGGCAAAAAGCATTCTATAAAGAATAAAATCGGAAGAAACGCGAGTTTCTTCCGATTTTTTCCTTCATATTTGCCGAAGGGCAAATATTTCACATTTTGCGAAGCAAAATATTTCATCCGACGGAGTCGGATATCATCCACCGTAGGTGGATATCATTGAAAACGCGGAGCGTTTTCTTTGCGTCATTCCGAAGTCGCTTCAAAAAAGGCGGGAACGGCGAACCTTTTAGCGTCATTCCGAAGTCGCGGCGCGTTGTTCCGCGACGCGACGAGCGAATCTCGCCGTTTTTCCGCAGAAAAACGGCGCCCTATGTTCGCACCCAACCGATTTATTAGGGATTTAGCACTAAAAATCACGGCTGCGAACTATTAAAAGGCAATTGCAAACATAAGGCTCTCCCTCAG
>JAFXAC010000090.1 GCA_017522125.1 Clostridia bacterium
ACAACAACGAACGTATTCAACTCAAAACAAAACTGACACCACTCGAAAAGCGATGTCAGTTCGTTGCTTAAATTTTAATATTTTCTGCCATTAAGGCTGTTTTTGTGCTGTCCGCACAATTTGGAGCAGTTCACATCCTTTTGGACGAAAAAAACGGTCTTTTTTTCTTTACTTATTTTTGTATTTTTGTTCTGCGCTAAATGAGACAGCCCCTTAGTCCTTTATAAAGCTTCCGCTTTTAAGCCGGTGATCTTTTCGATCACGGGAAGCTCGTAGCAAGGAAAATAAATTCCCCACGATTCGTTATTAAGCTCGAATTCTAATACGTGGTATTTTTTGCAAATAATACAACCGTAATCGTCTTCTCTTAGCTTGTATTGGCTATATATTCCTTCGTTAAACGCTTCTTCCTTGTTCCAGCCCGAGATGCGAATGGTTTTCTTGGTGGATCTGATAGCCTTTATTGCCGTTAACGGAATAGCGTATTTACCTTCCAAATTGGCTAAATACATATTTTCGGAATCTGCAAAAATATGAAATATCTGATTGATATAGGGCGCAATTTGCATACCCTTTGTGCATACCTTGACATTGTTATTTTTAACCTTATAAAAGAAGGATAAAATATCAATTTCCTTTGCGTCTTGTGGGATATTTAGATCCGAAAGAACAGCTTCGACGGTCTTATCAAGATGTTCAAACGCTTGAGCGCTTTCTTCCGTTTCCAAAACGTTCTTTGCTTTAAACACGCTTATGATTTTAAGCAGCGCCCAAGCCACCAAGCAAGCGCCGCCGAGCCAAAAAAGCCACGGGGCGTTTTGATACGCTTTATCAAGCGTGAGATCGCCGTTTTCTCCCAAAGCATTTATTATGCTGACGACAACGATAAGCCCAACTCCTCCGCAGATCCACTGTCCGATCCGTATAGGGAGCGGCAGCTTGCTTTTTTCGATAGTTTCCTCAACGCTTTCGGAGGAATCTTCAAGAGAACGCGTTAGTGATAGCTCGGGTATTTCAACCACTAATTCATCACCGTTCGTCTGTTCGTTGTTTTTATTCGCCGTAAGGTCGATTCCTAAAAACGGTTTCATTATTAAGAGCTCCTTATTTATTGATAGCACGCCGACGTTTAACGTAAATGTTTTTTATTCGTCCTTGGTTTCGTCGGAAACGGTCGCGGCGCTTTCCTCTTGATTCATCATAAGATTGGGGGCGGAGTCACCCTCGGCGACAACGTCGGAGATCTTCTTTGCTTTCTTAAAGGAAACGACGAGAAGGGTGATGATAACTGCGGAGATGATAAGGAAAACTGCGCCTGCGATAATAAAGACGGTCGCTTCCGTTTTTCTGTTTTCGGCAAACTCCTCGGCGTTTGCGGCGTCGTATTTAAAGTGGAGATTCGTCTTTACACCAGCCAATTCGGCGTTATACTCGCTATACAGCTCCGAAAAGAGCTTGGTTGCATCATCGTCTTGTTTATCTAAGTCGTAGCACGAAAAGCAACCCGAAAGAATCACGTCGCCCACCTCAAGCTTTTCATCCTTGATATAATCAAGGCAGGTCTTGGAGATGTCGGAGCTGTTGGGTACTTCAAGAGAAGCGTAGCAGAGCTCGCCCGTACTGTCGGCAAATAAAACTAAGTAGTTGTATCCGACGATATTGTCCTCGTCGTCCTCCCAAAATTCAGCGTACACGTCAATGAGAACAAGATTGCTGAAGGAGTATTCGTTTTCGGTGCTGAAGTCGGAATATTTAACGGTTGCGGCATCAACCACGGGCTTTTCGCCGAGTCGCATAATGCCGAGCGCCCCAAAAACGACGGCGAAGATCAAAAACATTACCGATATCATTATCAGCGCGGGGGTTTTCGAGGTGGATTTTCTTGCAAACATATCTGTATTTCCTTTCGTGAATGATATATGGTAATTATAGCATTTCGGAAAATAAAAGTCAACCATATTCAACCAACGCTTGATTTTCATTCGTCTACTTGACTTTCGCTCGTCTATAAGCTATAATTCGGTTATAAAGGAAGGTGCAGGCTATGAAAAGATTTTCAGTAGAAATAAACGGGCGCGGACTTCGCATTTTTGCCGACGGCACTCCCATAATCGACGGTATGGCTATGCGCCTTTCCGTAGTGCGGGCGGAGGGGATCGAATATATCCCGTGCGAGCTTATCCCCGACGGCGAGTGCGTCAGGGCGCGCTTTTTCCGCGTGGAAAGATCTCCCTACACGGAGTCAAAGGACGCGGAGATCGTTTTTTCCGAGGCGGACGGCGTGCTTACCTTGTCCGCGTCGGTAACGCTTGCGCGATATATCTTCGCACCGTCGGGCGCGGTGAGCGTTGATTTTTCATTGGTCGACGCGTCGGGCGCGACGGCGCTCTATCAGCGCGATCTTTGTTGGCTATCACCGCATTTTTGCACGAACACGGACTCTCTTTTGCAGAATACCGAGAGCCTTTCGGCGCACGTCGGCGATAAGCACGTCTGCGTGCTTCCCGTAAGCGGTGACTCGGCGGCGGCAAGGCTCGGCGCGGGCGGATTTTCCCTTCACACGCGCGTTTTCGGCGCGCGCGAGGTGCGCGGCACGTTTGCCGTTATCTCCTGCGCGGACGGGCCGTATACCGCCATTGACGCCGCCGTGGGCGCGGCGCTTCGCCAAAAGGGAACGGAGCGCACCCCCGCGTTTTCCGAGGCCCTCGGCGGTCTTGGCTGGTGTACGTGGGAGAGCTTCGGGCCGTCCGTTTCGGCTGAAAAAATACTCGAAAAGCTTGACGAGTACGCGGCGGCGGGCAGAGTGCCGCGCTGGGTGCTGATAGACGACGGCTGGGCGACCTACCGCGATAACAGACTGCTCTCGTTCTCCGCCAACGAAAAGAAATTCCCCGAGGGCCTCGGCGCACTCGTCAGGCGCATGCGCGAGGAATACGGTGTAAAGCACGTCGGAGTGTGGTGCGCCATGAACGGTCATTGGGGCGGACTTGACGCGGAGCTTGATTACGCGAAAAAATACCGCGACGAGCTTTATACCGCCTACAACGGCGCGATTTTGCCGGGCAAGACCGCCGATGCCGTATACCGCTTTTGGGACGAGTGGTTCTCGTATCTGCGCGGCGAGGGTATAGATTTCGTCAAGGTCGACAATCAAGGCAACGTGCCGCAGTACTACGACGGCGATCTGCGCGGCTCTACGGCGTGCGACGTGATACATAGAGGGCTTGAGGCGGCGGCGAAAAAGCATTTTGACGGTGCGCTTATCAACTGTATGGGGGCGTCCCTTGAGCAGGCGATGGCGCGTGAGTGTACGGCGTTCGTGCGTTGCTCGGGCGATTATATGCCCGAAAAGCCCGACCATCTTGCCTATCACATAACGCAGAGCGTGTACTGCGCGGCTGTGCTTTCGCGCTTCCACGCTTGCGACTACGATATGTTTTTCTCCGAGCATAGCTGGGCGCACGCAAACGCTATGACCTGCGCCATCAGCGGCGGCCCGCTTTATACGAGCGACAGGCTCGGCGGAACGTGCGCGGACGTGCTTTGCCGCCTTTCTGCGCCCGACGGCAGTACCGGACGCTTTGACAGCGCCGCCGTGCCGACGCTCGACTGCTTTTACACCGACTGCGCCGCGGCGGGCGCTCCGCTTAAGGTCTTTTCAACGGCGGGTGAGAATTTTGCCGTCGGTGCGTACGGCTTTTCGAAGGGAAGGGCGGCGGTCGGTGCGTTTGATCTTACCCAACTGCCCGCGGGCGTTGCGACGGCTGAAAAATACCTCGTTCACGATTATTTTGCGGACAGGTATTTTATCTTCAACAAGGGCGACGTGCTACCCATAGAGCTTGACTACGAGGCGTGTGCGCTGTACTCGTTTTATCCCGTTAAAAACGGCACGGTAGCGGTAGGGGAGCGCCGCCGATACGCCGAGGCGGCAGAGCCGCCGTGCTTTATCGGAAGCGCGGACGAGCTACTTTGAATTTTTACCAAAAAATGATAATAAAGCGTACTTTTGTGCGCTTTTTTATTGACATATTATTTTATATGTGTTATACTATAATGAGATGACATAAACGCAGAGGTGACAAAGATGCGTAAAACGAAAATTGTATGTACAATAGGTCCCGCAAGCAACAGTGAAGAGGTGCTTCGCGGACTTTGCCTTGCGGGAATGAACGTTGCAAGGCTTAATTTCTCCCACGGAACTCACGAGGAGCACGGTATCGTTATCAACCGCATCAAAAAGGTGCGCAAGGAGCTGTCGCTCCCCATCGCGATAATGCTTGACACCAAGGGCCCCGAATACAGAATAGGAATGTTCGAGGACGGTAAAATAAATCTTGCAGACGGTGATGAGTTCACGTTTACCTCGGAGAAGATAATGGGAAATCAGAACGAGGTATCCGTAAACTATGAAAATCTCCCCAACGAGCTTGGAGTGGGCGATACGATACTTCTCAACAACGGACTTTTGTCGTTCGTCGTTAAAAGCGTCGAGGGCACGCGCATAAACTGCACCGTGCGCCACGGCGGCGAGCTGTCGAGCCGCAAGAGCATGAGCTTCCCGGGCAAGGTGCTAAGCCGTCCGTATCTTTCGGAGCAGGATAAGAGCGATATTGCCTTCGGCGTTGAAAACGGCATTGATTACATTGCTTGCTCGTTCGTTTCCAACAAGCAAAACCTCATAGACGTTCAGGATTATCTTGCTTCTCTTGACGCGGCGGGCATAGAGCTTATTGCGAAGATAGAAAATCAGGCGGGAATCGATAATATCGAGGAGATATGCCAGCATTGCGACGGCACGATGGTGGCGCGCGGCGATATGGGCGTTGAGGTCCCCTTCGAGCAGCTCCCCGCAATACAGAAAAAGCTTATCACCAAGTGCCGTATGCTCGGCAAGCGCGTTATCACCGCCACCGAGATGCTTGAGTCGATGATAACCAAGCCCCGCCCCACGCGTGCGGAGATATCCGACGTTGCAAACGCCGTTTATGACGGCACGAGCGCGATTATGCTTTCGGGCGAAACGGCGGCGGGCGCGTTCCCCGTTGAGGCTGTGTCGATAATGTCGAAAATTGCCGAGACCGCCGAAAAGAGCATAGACTACAAGTCGAAATTCTATTCCACGGAGTTTAAGATAAAAAATTCCTCGGACGCGGTTTCCCACGCAACCTGCGCTATGGCGATGGATATCAACGCAAAGGCGATAGTCGCCTGCACCATTTCGGGTATGACGGCGCGTATGGTATCGCGCTTCCGTTCTCCCGTTGACATCATCGGTCTTACCACCGACGAGGTAACGTGGAGAAAGCTCGCGCTTTCTTGGGGCGTTACCCCCAAGCTTTGCGAAAAGTTCACGTCCACCGACGTTCTTTTCTACTACGCAAAGAAAATAGCTATCGAGAGCCTCTCGCTTTGTGAGGGGGACAAGCTCGTTATTACGGGAAGTGATGAAACGGGCACAACGGGTAAAACTAATCTTATCAAGATAGACGATATCTGATGAGGGGCAGGGTGTGAAAAAGGTATATAACGCGTTCTTTTTGATGAACGTGATATTTCAGTCGTTTTTCAACCTCTTGCTACCCGTAGCACTTGCCTTCGGGCTTGGGTATTTGCTTGTAGCAAAGCTCTCTCTGCCCGAGTGGATATACGTTCCGCTGATAATTTTGGGCGTTTTTGCAGGACTTTTTTCAATGGTAAAATTCCTCATTTACACGCTCAAAACGTTTGAAAAAATAGAAGAAGAGCAGAATAGCACGAAGGATTGGAGGTACAAGTCCGATGAATAAAAAGGGTATGCCGCTTGCGGAAACGCTCGTTTTGCTTTTGGGCGAGGTAGCGGTCGGTGCCGTTACCGTGCTTGCGTTCTTTTTGCTCGGTCGGCTTAATTACCGCGTGTTTACGGGGCTTGCGCTTGGGTGCGCCACGGTGCTTTTCAATTTTATCTTCCTCTCTCTTGCGGTAAACCGTGCCGTTGATGCTATTATGGCGGAGCGCGGTGACGGGGAGATGGACGACGAGGCGGCGGCGCAGTTTGCCGAAAAGCACAAGGCACAGCTTCAAAAGCGAGTTCAGCTCTCGCAGGGCGTAAGGACGCTTGCGATGGCGGTGGTGCTTATTCTCGCGCTCGTTACGGATTACTTTGACGTGGTCGCCACGGTAATTCCCCTGCTTTCGTTCCGACCGCTTCTCAACGCGGCGGCGCTCATATGCAACAAAAAGAAATGATGTCAAAAAATAAAACGGAAAGGAGAGAAACGCTATGGATATAAATATTACAGGCCCTAAAATATATTTTACCATTCCCATTTTCGGTGGGATAAACGTGACGCAGACTATGGTTTCTCTTCTTGCGGTAACGATACTCGTTACGGTGGTCGCGTTTATACTGACGCGCAAAATTGAAAAGCGTCCGAGCGGCAAGCAGGTGATAGCCGAAAAGCTCGTCGGAATGCTTACGGACATGGTCGTTGAAACGATGGGGGCGCACAACAAGCGCTTCGTTCCCTTTATCGGAACGCTTTTCGTGTCGTCCATGCTCGGCTCTCTTATAGGAATGACGCAGATATTCCGTTCCACCACCGCCGACCTTTCGACAACGGCGGCGTGGGCAATAGCCACGATATTGGTGGTATGGTACGGAAACATCAAAAACTTCGGTCTTCTGACGTGGCTCAAGGGCTTTACCGAGCCTATACCGCTTCTCACGCCGATGAACATCATCAGTGAGATAGCCACCCCCATTTCGATGGCGTTCCGTCATTTCGGTAACGTGGCGGGCGGCGGCGTGCTTATGACTATCGTCTACGGTGCGCTTTCGGGGCTTTCGTCCCTTGTATTCGCTTGGCTGCCCGAGGCGGTCATCGAGTTTATTCCCCCCGTATTTCAGGTGGGTATTCCCGCGGTGCTGTCGATATACTTCGACCTCTTCTCGGGATTCGTTCAGGCTCTCGTCTTTTCTCTCTTGTCGATGGTGTACATCGGTATGGCTAACCCGCCGAGGGAAGAGATACAAAAAAATAAATAAAATTTTCGGAGGATAAAAATTATGGAAACAGCAATTATTGCAGCAGCAAGAGCACTTGGCGCAGGACTTTGTATGGGTATCGGCGCTATCGGCCCCGCTATGGGAGAGGGACGCGCGGTAAGCGCGGCGCTTGAGGGTATGGCACGTCAGCCCGAGGCGGCAGGCACTCTGCGTACCAATATGATACTCGGTTGTGCAGTTACCGAGACCACGGGTATCTACTCTCTCGTAGTTTCGCTTCTTCTCATCTTCTTCAAGATAAGCTAAAAAAGCCTCGGAGGGATTCTTCATGGAAGGATTTGAACAGTTTATAGGCGTAAATTTCTGGACTATGATCTTCGCCTGGTGTAATCTGCTTATCCTTTACTTTATTCTCCGCAAGCTGCTGTTTAAGCCTATCATGAATATGATAGAGTCAAGGCAGAAGGAGATAGACGACATTTACGAAAAGGCAGAGGAATATCGCACCGATGCCGCAAAAACGAAGGCTGAATACGAGTGGAAGCTCGATCAGGTCAAGGCAGAGGGCGAGGAATATCTGAAAAACACCGTAAAGCTCGCACGCAAAAAGGAGGAAGAGATCCTTAAGGAAGCGGGCGAGAGGGCGGAGCGCACCTTAAAGCGCGCCGAGGAGCAGATAGAGCTTGAGCGCAAGCGTGCCGTAAACGAGGTGAAGGACGAGGTCTCGGGCATGGCTATCGAGATAGCCGCCGCCGTTATCGAGCGAGATATCGACGAGGCGGAGCATAAGGCGCTCATCGACAGCTTCATTTCGGGTATGGGTGAATGATATGAGGGACTACGGCGAGTACGGACGCGCCCTCTTTCTTGCCGCCGAGGAGGCGGGCAGGATCGAGGAGATAGCCCTTGATATCAAGGCGGCAAGCGCGGCGGTCGAGGAAAACCCCGACTATGTAAAGCTGCTTGACACGCCCGCCGTATCAAAAGCGGAAAAGCACGCTCTAATTGACGGCGCGTTTTCATCTCTTGACGAATACTGCGTTAATTTTCTTAAGCTTTTGAGCGATAAATGTATCTTTTTCTCACTTTGCGACGCGGTAAGGGAGTTTTGTCTTTTATACGACGAGCATCATAATATCGAGCGCGTCGAGGCAGTTACGGCACGTCCGATGACGGCGGCACAGCTTGCGGCTATGAAGGAAAGGATAGACAAAATGACACTCAAGTGCGCGGTGATCACGAACACGGTCGACCCCTCGGTGCTTGGCGGCGTCGCGATAAGATATTCGGGCGTTCAGCTTGACGGCACGGTAAAGCGCAGGCTTGACGATTTGGCAAAGAGTCTTGAAAAAACAGTTATTTAAGGTAAAGTTGGTGATAAGATGAGGTCTAAAACAGAGGACATCAGCAAGATCATAAAGGAACAGATAAAGAATTATTCAAGCCGTATAGTTCAGGATGAAACGGGCTACGTTATTTCGGTAGGCGACGGTATCTCCAAGGTGTACGGTCTTGAAAAATGCTGCTCGGGCGAGCTGCTTGAGTTTTGCAACGGCAGCTACGGAATGGCACTTAACCTTGAGGAAAATTCCGTCAGCGTCGTGCTTCTCGGTCAGGACGTCGGCATCAGCGAGGGAAGCGTTGTAAAGCGCACGGGCAGAGTCGTGTCCGTCCCCGTAGGCGAGGTGCTCGTCGGCAGAGTAGTGGACGCGCTCGGTCAGCCCATTGACGCTATGGGACCTATCGAAACGGACACCTACAGCCCCATCGAGCGCAAGGCGTACGGAATTATTGAGAGAAAATCGGTTTCCGTTCCGCTTCAAACGGGCATCAAGGCTATCGACTCGATGGTTCCTATCGGCAGAGGTCAGCGTGAGCTTATCATAGGCGACAGACAAACGGGTAAGACCGTTATTGCTACCGATACTATCATAAATCAGCGCGGCAAGGACGTTATCTGTATCTACGTTGCGATAGGACAAAAGCAGTCGACCGTTACGGGCGTTGTGGAAACTCTGCGCCGAAACGGTGCTATGGATTACACCATCGTGGTGTCGGCAACGGCATCCGACCCCTCGCCCTTGCAATATATAGCACCCTACGCGGGCTGTGCTATGGGCGAGTATTTTATGGATAAGGGCAAGGACGTTCTTATCATATACGACGATCTTTCAAAGCACGCGGTCGCATATCGCGCACTGTCGCTGCTTATCAGACGCCCCCCCGGACGCGAGGCGTATCCGGGCGACGTTTTCTATCTGCATTCAAGGCTTCTTGAGCGCGCGGCAAGGCTCTCTCCCGAGTGCGGCGGCGGCTCTATGACGGCGCTTCCCATTATCGAAACGCAGGCAGGCGACGTTTCGGCGTACATTCCGACGAACGTAATCTCCATAACCGACGGACAGATATTCCTTGAGGGAGAGCTGTTCCATTCGGGTGTTCGCCCTGCGGTAAACCCGGGTATTTCGGTATCCCGCGTCGGCGGAAACGCGCAGATAAAGGCGATGAAAAAGGTTGCGGGACAGCTAAAGCTCCTTTACTCGCAGTACCGCGAGCTTCAAAGCTTTGCGCAGTTCGGCTCCGACCTTGACGCAGATACCAAGGCGCGACTTGAGCAGGGCGCAAGAATAGTTGAGGTGCTAAAGCAGGGCAGAAACGCGCCCGTTGACGTTGAGCTTCAGGTCGCTATCATTTACGCCGTTGTAAACAATATGCTCGCCGACGTTCCCGTGGATAAGATAGGCGATATGGAAAAATATCTCTTTGAGTATCTCGTCGCAACGCGCGCGGAGCTTCTCGCCTCGATAAGAGAGAGCGGAGTGCTGAGCGCCGAGGGCGAGGCAGAGCTTAAGGAAGCTATAAGCTATTGCAAAAACAAGTTTTTGGCGGAAAATAATCTGTAAAGGAGCAAGCGTATGTCAGGCGCATCAATGAATGAGATAAAGGCGCGTATGAAGAGCATCAAAAGCACCATGCAGATAACAAAGGCAATGGAGCTTGTTGCTACCTCAAAGCTGCGTCGGGCAAGGCAGAACGCCGACAATGCGGCAGAGTACTGCCGCGTGCTTGACAAGGCTGTTGCGCCGCTTATTTCCTCGCCAAAGGCAAGGGAAGGCTCTCTTTGGTTTGACGAGGGCGAGGGCAAGGACGTCTTGTATATCGTTATTGCGGGCGACCGCGGGCTTGCGGGCGGATATAACTCAAACGTGCTAAAGCAAAGCGGCGCGGACGGAGAAAATGCGGTCGTTTTGCCGTTGGGTAAAAAGGCTATCGAGTTTTTTGACCGCCGTGGCTGTGAGATATTCTCACGCAACTGTAGCGAGGTTGCGGAGCTTGGCGTGGGCGATTGCTTTGAGGCGGCTCGCGCGGTGTGCCGCGATTTCGCAAACGGAAGGTTTAGCCGCGTGGAGCTTATATATACCGAATTCGTTTCAATGCTGTCGCAATGCGTAAAGCGGCGCACGCTCCTGCCGCTTACGGCACAGGAGAGTGCGGTCGATTCGGACGTGCTTTTGGAGGGCGACGTTGCCGCAATGCTTGACGCCGCCGTGCCGAATTACGTCGGCGGAGTGCTGTATTTCGCGGTATGTCAGGCGGTAGCGGCGGAGTCAGCCGCACGCAGAACGGCAATGGACTCGGCTAACAAAAACGCCGCTGAGATGATAGACACGCTCACGCTCAGCTTCAACAGGGCGCGACAGGCGGTAATAACGCAGGAGATAACAGAAATCGTTTCGGGTGCGGAAGCACTTTAAGAAAGGAACATGATGGAAAAAAACATCGGCAAGGTCGTAGCTATAATCGGACCTGTTATTGATATAAAATTTGAAAAGGGGCATCTGCCAAGGCTCCTTAACGCTATCGAGATCGAGCACGACGGCGGCCGCGTGGTATGCGAGGTAGCAAGTCAGCTTGGTGACGATACGGTAAGATGTATTGCCATGTCCTCTACCGACGGTATGAGCCGCGGTGTTGACGCCGTGGACACGGGTAGCGGCATCAGCGTCCCCGTTGGCAGGGAAACGCTTGGCAGGATATTCAATCTTCTCGGCGACGTTATCGACAACGGCGAGGAGATAAAGGACGCGGAAAAATGGTGCATCCACCGCGATCCGCCCTCGTACTCCGAGCAAAGCGGAACGAGTGAGGTGCTTGAAACGGGCATCAAGGTCGTCGACCTTATCGCGCCCTACGCGAAGGGCGGTAAGATAGGTCTTTTCGGCGGCGCGGGAGTTGGTAAAACGGTTCTTATAATGGAGCTTATCAACAACATCGCCAAGCAGCACGGCGGACTTTCCGTATTCACGGGCGTTGGCGAGCGCACGCGCGAGGGTAACGACCTTTATAATGAAATGAAGGAGTCGGGCGTTCTTTCAAAGACCGCGCTCGTGTACGGTCAGATGAACGAGCCGCCCGGGGCAAGAATGCGCGTTGCTCTGTCGGGACTTACGATGGCGGAGTATTTCAGAGATAAGGAGGGGCAGGACGTGCTTCTCTTTATAGACAACATATACCGTTTCACGCAGGCGGGCTCTGAGGTATCCGCGCTTCTCGGACGTATGCCGTCCGCGGTTGGCTATCAGCCCACGCTCGCTACCGAAATGGGTGCGCTTCAGGAGAGGATAACGTCCACGAAGAAGGGCTCTATCACCTCCGTTCAGGCGGTCTACGTTCCCGCCGACGACCTGACGGACCCCGCGCCTGCGACGACGTTTGCGCATCTTGACGCAACCACCGTTTTGTCGAGGAGCATCTCCTCGCTCGGTATATATCCCGCGGTCGATCCGCTTGATTCCACGTCGAGAATGCTCGCGCCCGAAACGGTCGGCGAGGAGCATTACCGCACCGCGCGCGACGTGCAGATGGTGCTTCAGCGCTACAAGGAGCTTCAGGATATAATCGCCATTATGGGTATGGACGAGCTGTCCGACGAGGACAAGCTGACTGTAAGCCGCGCCCGTAAGATACAGCGCTTCCTCTCCCAGCCCTTCTCCGTTGCGGAGCAGTTTACGGGTATGCAGGGAAGATACGTGCCGCTTAAGGAAACTATAAGAGGATTCAGAGAGATCCTTGACGGCAAGCACGACGACCTGCCCGAGTCCGCGTTCCTCTTCGTCGGAGATATCGACGAGGCGGTAGAGAAGGCGAAAAAGGCAAAAGAGGAATGAAATGAAGGAATTTCACGTTCAGATAGTTGTGCCCGAGGGCAAGGTGTTTGACGGAAGCGTCAATGCGCTGAGCGTTATGACCACCGAGGGAAGGATAGGCATTCTCGCGGGACATACCGACCTCTTTGCGCCTCTCGGTATCGGGGAGCTTAAGCTTTCGTGCGCCGACGGTGAGCGCCGCGCCGCTTGCTCGGGCGGATTCTTGTCCGTTTCGGGCGGAGAGGTAAGTATCGCCGCCGTGAGCATAGAGTTTTCCGAGGACATCGACCTTGAAAGAGCGAAAAAGGCAAAGGAAAGGGCAGAGAGGGTGATAGCGGCGAAAAAGGACCGCGCCGCCGTCGACGCCGCCAAAATAAAGCTCGCACGCGCCCTCACGCGCATCAGCGTTGCGGACAGAAGAAAATAAAAAGATAAAACTGCCCAATTTACTTGGGCAGTTTTTATATTGAAACCGTCCTTTATTTGTGATATAATGAATTTACTTAAATTTTGACAGAGGTAGATATGCTTTTATCACTTTTTCTTACCTTTTTAAAAATAGGGCTTTTTACCTTCGGCGGCGGATACGCTATGATATCCAATATCCGCGAGGTAGTGGTCGAAAAAAAGAAATGGCTTGACGAGGACGGACTTCTTGAGGTCATTGCCATCGCCGAGTCGACACCCGGCCCCATCGCCATCAACCTTGCGACGTACGTCGGCTACAAGCGGCGCGGCTTCCTCGGCAGTCTTGCGGCGACGGTGGGCGTGGTGCTTCCGTCGCTTATCGTCATATATTGCATCTCGCTTTTTCTTGACGCATTTATGGCTAATAAATACGTGGCGTACGCCTTCGTCGGCATAAAATGCGCCGTTGCCTTTCTCATTCTCTCGGCGGGCGAGGATATGCTTCGCAAAATGAAAAAAACGCCGCTTAATATTATCAGCTTTTGTGCCGTTTTTGCCCTTATGCTCACGCTTGAGCTGACGGGCGCAAGCTTCAGCTCCGTGCTTTTGATACTCGCGGGCGGCGTAGTGGGCGTGATAGCCGTGGCGGCAAAGAGGGGCGGGGGTGAAAAATGATATATCTCACGCTTTTCCTTGAATTTTTCAAGATAGGACTTTTCTGCTTTGGCGGCGCGTTCGGAATGATACCGCTCATCGAGGAGACCGTAGTGAAGTACGGTTGGCTCAGCGAGAGCGAGCTTTACGCCTTCATCGGCGTTTGCGAGTCCACACCGGGACCTATTGCGGTCAATATGGCAACGTACGTCGGCGCGTCGCAGGGCGGCGTGCTTGGCAGTATCGTGGCGACGCTCGGCGTCGTAACGCCGTCGTTTATTATAATTTTGCTTATTGCCTCGCTTCTTAAAAATCTTACGGACAACAAATATTTCCGTGGATTTCTTTCGGGAGTGAAGCCCGTTATCATCGCGCTGATACTCTCCACGGGTGCGGTGCTGGTGGCAAAAAGCGCGGGATATTCCTATCCGCTTACCTTTTCCCCCGATCTTGCCGCCGTAACGGTTTTTGCGCTTTTGGCGCTCATTTGTATCGGCTCGCGCCTTATATTCAAAAAGAAGATACCGTCTATCGCGCTCATTTTGATATCGGCGGCGCTTGGAATATGCGTGTCGGTGGCTTTTGAGCTTGTTTAGCCGCGCAAATAGGCTTTGAGGCTTGACATTTCGGTATTTTAATGATACAATATAAATGCAAAAAAGCTCGAACGGCAAGCCGTGCGGGCGATTTTTGCGAAAGACCATTTGATTTTAGGAGATTGAAATGAAGGATAATAAGAATTTTGGATTTTCACATAAGTGCGGTATTCTTCTTCCCATAAGCAGTCTGCCTTCTAAATACGGCATCGGCTCCTTCGGTAAGGAAGCGTACGAGTTCGTGGATTTCCTTGCGGACACGCACCAGAAATGCTGGCAGGTCCTGCCCCTTAACCCCACGTCCTACGGCGACAGCCCCTACCAGTCCCCCGCGTCCATCGCGGGCAACCCCTATTTCATCGACCTTCCCACGCTTTACAGCGAGGGACTTCTCACCGCTGACGAGCTTGCCGAGTCCGAGCATGACACGCAAAGAGTAGATTACGGTTGGCTCTTTAACACGAGATACACCGTGCTTCGCAAGGCTTACTCTCGCTTTGAGGGCGGCAAGAGGTACGATAGCTTTTGCGCTAAAAACGCCGCTTGGCTTGACGATTACGCGCTCTTTATGGCGCTTAAGGGCTACTACAACCACCGCGCGTGGACGGAGTGGGGCACTGAGCACCGCGATTACGAAAAGGCAAAGAAGTGGGCGGCGGATTTTGTCGACGATATCGGATTTTGGAAATGGGTGCAGTATGCGTTTATGTCCCAGTGGAAGGCACTTCTTAAGTATGCTCACTCCAAAAAGATAGTAATAATCGGCGATATGCCCATATACGTTGCGCACGACAGCATGGACGTTTGGCGCAATACAAAGCAGTTCTTGCTTGACGAGAACTTCAATCCCACCGTCGTTGCGGGCTGTCCGCCCGACAGCTTCTCTCCCGACGGTCAGCTTTGGGGCAACCCGATCTATAACTGGGAGCTTATGAAGGCGGAGAATTTTGCATGGTGGTGCGAGAGAGTCGGCGCGGCGTTCGAGCTTTACGACATACTCCGTATTGACCATTTCAGGGGCTTTGCGTCCTTCTATTCCATACCCTACGGCGACAAGACCGCACACAGAGGTAGCTGGGTAAGCGCACCCGGCAAGGAGCTGTTTGCCGCTATCCGCGCCGCACACCCAAAGGCGAAGATAATTGCCGAGGACCTCGGTTTTATCACCGACGACGTGCGCGAGCTTCTCGCGTTCACGGGCTTCCCCGGAATGAAGATACTGCAGTTTGCGTACTTTGAGGAAAACAGCGAATATCTGCCCCGTACATACACCACCGACAACTGCGTGGTATACCCCGGCTCTCACGATTCCGACTGTACCGCAACGTGGTGCAAGAATCTTGCGGGTGAGATAAAGGAAAGATTTATCAGATGCACGCACCGCCGCGTCGGACAAAGCGCTACCTGTGCCGTTATCGAGTCTGCAATGCGTAGCCGCGCAAATCTTGCCATCGTTGCTATGCAGGACTACCTCGAGCTTGAAAACGACGAGGCGAGAATGAACACTCCCTCACTTGCCGAGGGCAACTGGCAATGGAGAATGAAAAAGAACTACAAGCGTCGCAGCGTAAAGGAGAAGATCGCAGAGATCGCCACCTCCACGCACCGCGCGTAAAATAGTAAAACGCCCGACCTCACAGCGAGAGGTCGGGCGTTTTCTTATGTGGCAAGTATTTTCAAAATCACCGAATTTATAGAATTTGGTTACAACTTGGCAATATTGATATGCTATAATAGATCAAAACGGCGGGGATATCTCCGAATGACGCAAGGGGTGAAGATATGGCTAAAATACTCATCGTTGAGGACGAGAGGGCGATAAACGACCTTATAAAATTCAATCTTGAGCTTGTCGGGCACGAGTGCGCTCAGGTATTTGACGGCGCGGCGGGCTTGAATGAGGCTATGAAGTTCAAATACGATCTTATCATCCTCGACGTGATGCTTCCCGAATATTCGGGCTTCGATATTATGGAATATATTGAGGGAACGCCCGTTATTTTCGTTACGGCGAGGTCTGCGCCGCAGGATAAGATCAAGGGTCTGCGCCTCGGTGCTGACGATTATATAACGAAGCCGTTTGATATCGTCGAGCTTGTGGAGCGCGTAAAGGCGGTGCTTCGCAGGACGCACGCGGACGTGGGGTGCTTTGAATTTGACGATATCCGCGTTGAGTTTGATAATCGCCGCGTCTACAAAAACGGCGCGGAGATATCGCTAAAGCCGCGCGAGTTTGATCTGCTTGAGGTGCTGGTCAATAACCGCAACCTTGCGCTGTCCCGTGAAAAGCTCTTACAGCTCGTGTGGGAATTTGATTACGAAGGGGATACCCGTACCGTTGACGTCCATATCCAAAGGCTTCGCCAGAAGCTTGGCATTGCGGACAGACTTCAAACGGTCTACAAGACGGGTTATAGGCTTGAGATATGAAAATGAGATTTTGGCAAAGGACGTACGTTTTCACCCTTGCGCTCTTTCTCTTATGCTTGAACGTCGGTATTCTCTCGCTTACTTTCTACACCTATCATAAGAACGTAGAGGCGACCGAGACTGCCGCAAGCGCGGAGCAATACTATATTGCAAAGAGCTTTGAGCGCGACTTTGAGGATATGGAGCAGTCAAGCGCCCACGCCAGCCCGTCGCTACTGATGCATTCCTTCGGAACGTACTATAAAAGCAAGGGTCTGTACCTTGCGTTCAAGGAAGGGGGCGAGGTCGTTTATACGAGCTTTCCGAGCGACGTTCAGGTGGAGAAGGGGACGCTTGCGCATATGGACCTTTACGCCGACGAGCGACACGTGCTTATTTCCTCTGAAATATGCGGCGGCAAATATGAAATGATATTTGCAAAGAACGTATCGTACCTCGACACCGAGCTTCGCGCGCTGATAATTACCTACGCGCTTACGGCGCTCGGCGTGTCATTGGTTTTGGCGGTGTGCCTGTATTTCATCTTGAAAAAGCTCTCCGCGCCGCTTGAGGAGCTTCGCAAGACCACCGCGCTCATCGAGGCGGGGGATTTTTCCGTCACCGCGAAGGAGCAGGGGGACGACGAATTTACGCTCCTTGCCAAGAGCTTTAACGCTATGCTTGCCAAGATAAACGAGCAGATGGCGGCACTTGAGGACGAGGCGGAGAAAAAGCAAATGCTCGTTGACAATATGGCGCACGAGCTTCGCACGCCGCTGACGAGCATTCGCGGCTACGCCGAGTTTATCGAAAGGGCAAACACCACCGAGGAGCGTAGGCTTATCGCGGCAAAGTATATCGTGTCAGAAGCCGAGCGGCTTGGAAAGATATCCGAAATTATGCTTGACGGTGCCGTGATACGCGAAAACGAGATGGAAACGTCGGGCGTAGACCTTGGCGCGGTTCTTTCGGACGTTGCAAAAAAACTGCAAATGAGAGCCGAAAAGGTGGGCGTGGAGATAGTCTGCGACACCGCGCCCGTGGTAGTGCAGGGCAACGAAACGCTGCTTTCAATGCTTTTTTATAACCTTACGGAAAACGCGATAAAGGCTTGCGCGTCGGGCGGCAGGGTGCGCCTATGTTGCTCTGACACCCACGCGGTAGTCGAGGATAACGGCAAGGGAATGAGCGAGGAGCAGCTATTGCACGTGACCGAGCCGTTTTACCGCACCGACAAGGCGCGTTCCCGCGCCGAGGGCGGCGCGGGGCTTGGGCTTGCGCTCTGCAAGCAGATAGTCGGCGCACACGGCGCAAATATGCGCTTTGAATCAAGGATAAACGAGGGTACGAAGATATTCGTAACTTTTACAACTCGGCAATAAGTCGGAGATAAGTTGGCGATATGTACACGATACAATGTATCCGCAGGGATGAAGCACCTGCAAAAAAACGAAAGGAAGGAACGCATTATGAAAAGAAATATTAAATTTTTTGCGGTCGTAATATCCTTGCTTCTTTTGTCTGTCGCAATTCTTGCGGTATGTATGTACGCCATTGTCACCGATAACGGAGGAAACGAGCCTTACGATATCAACGCGGAAGATGGCGACCCAAACGCCATGTGGGACTCTCCGATGGGGCAAGAGGCGATGCGTGAGAAATACGAGCAGTATATCCACAAGGTCGGAAGCACGGCTACGGTATTCACGCAGGAGCAGTACGGAAAGCTGAAGGATTTGCGCGAAAGCGGAAAGCGCGACCCACTCACGTACGAGGAGATAATTTTCCTTATCAACGATTCCATCAGTATGTATTTTTCGTATTATGAGATAAGGCTTACGAACGCGCACGCCGACGGCATAGGCTGTGTGCCGAATCGGATCAATTCATCCTCGGTCATATACGCCTATCACGGCGATTTTTCGGAGTATAAGAGCTATTCCGAGGCGAATGCGCGGTATAAGAAAATGCTTGAGGATATTTACCACATCATCTATTACAGGATATATATGCACGACGCGGGGTTTGAAAGGGTGACCGAGGCATTAGATTGGAATGATATGGTGTGCGTTTATGACGACGGCTCGCCGTCTAACGGGGGGAACGGTATAGTTCCGCGCTACGTCATGCAGGCGTTGTCGCTAAACGGCGGCAGAAGCGCGGGGCAAGATAATAAAGACCACCTTGTCAGCGAGTGGAAAAAGATAGTTGAGAACAGAAATAGCTCGTCCTCGGAAAAGGTGACGCTTACCGCGCCTCTGCTTAACGTCTATCACGATTCGAAGGGCACGAGCTTGCGGTATCAGTTGTTTATTACCGAGCCGCAAGAGATGAAAAGCACAAGAATATACCCCACCACCGAGCTTATGAAAAAACAGCCGAAAAGGGAAAGCTGGATGAGCTTTGAGGGTATCGACGATAAGATATGGGATCCGTCCTTTACCCTCTATCCCGATGAGCAAAGATTTTCTATGTCCTTGGATTCTAAAAATTCGTTCCCCTTCGTCGGAAAATACGTCGAGGAGGGCGGAGTTCTTACCCTGATTCCCGAAAACGTCGAGCTTGGAGCAAGCGAGGAATACCGCTACGTGTTCGTTTACGAGGACGAGGCGTTCGTATATTCAAGCGAGCGTTCATCGCCGCCCGCGAGCGTTCCCGCCGTCAAGGACGGCTTGAAGTTCCGCCACGTCAAGGACAATATGTATTCGCCGTATTCGGAGAAGCGTATAGCCACGATAAGGGATCTTACGATCGAGGAGGGAATACCTACCGATCAAATGCAAGAGATATTCTTTGCGGACGGTGAGTACGCGTACGTCTTCCCGTCTATAAAGAGCCAATACGTTATCGTTACCTTCGCCGACGGCACCGAGATGCCCGTGCGCGAGGCGCTTGATAAGGGTTATATAACCATACGCGCGCTTGACGTGTTCTCGATAAAATATACTTCCAAAGAAATTACTTGATCTCACGCCCCCGAAAGGAGAAAGCCTTATGAAGCAATTGTTTTTATTCATCGTTGCGCTCTCTTGCGCGGTGAGCCTTATCGGCTGCTCGGGCGAGGAGATAACGGGAAGCGTAAGATTTTACTCCGCACCGACGCGCGAGCGCACCGAGCCCGCGGCGGCGGTCACGGTTGAATTAAGTAAGGAGCAGGCAAAGGCTATCAGGGAGATGATTGAAGAAATTGACGAGTGGACGAACGATAGCCTCGTTGGGCGCTTGGGATTTGATTTTGACTGCGAGGTAAGGCTTTCGGACAGCGAGCATATCTACTATATCGGCTACGAGCAGCACGTCATTTACTACGACCATTATTTTTCGGGAATATCCGACGAGGATATAGAGCTTATAAAGGATATCGGCAGCGGCGCAGGTCCGTTTGAGACCTTGCGCGAGGAATCCACGAGCAAAAAATACTACGCGGAATCCCCATTTATCCCCAAGCGCGTGTGGGATCGTTACCACCCCGACGATAAGGGTGTTGAGCCGCATTTTTCGATCACCGTTTCCCCGCTTGGCGACGCTTTGATAGAGCATAAGGAGGACGGGGGCATCTACGTCGACGGCAAGCACCTTGTCGGACACAGCGGATATTTTTGCACGGGCTTTTATTTGGCGGATATGAACGGCGACGGCGCTCCCGAGCTGTGCCTATGTATGAGCTTGGGTGGCAATATAACGGAAAAGTGGGTCGAGATATACGATAATGCCACGGGCAAGCGCATCTTCGCGCTGATAGACAGAGGACGGCACGATTATTACCTCTTTATAAGAAACGGCGAGCTTTGTGTGAAGGAAACCGAGTGCGAGCGTCAGGAGGCACTCCGAACGGGCATTTTGAGGAGCGAGGGAGAGAATATCACCGTGGTCTGGGACGAAGCTCCAAGCCCAACGCCGATGGAATGAAATGAAAATCACCCCTGCGGTGATTTCATATCAACTGATAGTTTATTGATTTTTGTAAGATAGTGTGATAAAATGGAGTGTAAGGATTTTTTGAAAGGAGAATGACAATGACAAAATTCAAAAGGATCGCTTCCTTGCTCTTGGCGCTTATGCTGATCGCTTGCGTTTTCTGCGCTTGCGGCGATGCTCAAGGAGAGAATGAGGTGACAACGCCTGCGCCGATAGAGCCAAAGACAGCCGACGAGCTGTGGCAGCTTTCGATGGACAAAATGAACTCCCTTAAAAACTATACGCTCACGACAAGCGGAAAAATGGAATTCGATATGGAGGTTCCGTCGCAGGTCCCAGGTTTTCGGCCATCAAAAACCTCCATAGTATCTACCTTCGTCGGTACGGCGGCTTATTCCTACTACGACGGCGTGCTTCGCCATTTGGGGGAGTCCTCGTCGACACTCACCGTCAACGGCAAGGAGGAGGAGAACTCAAGCGAGATCGAAGGCTACCTTGACGGCAAGATGTTTGCCTGCTACGAAACGAACGGTATTAAAAACCGTTTTTACTCTAACATAAGCCAAGCGGATTACGAGGCGTTTATGTCCGAAAACGAGGACGAGGGAATAGAGGATACGATGAACCCCGCCGACTTCGGCGAAAAGAGCTTTTCGCAAAACGCCGACAAGAGCTGGGACATAACTATGTCGAAGCCCTCGGGCGAAAGTCTTGATTTTCTGAAGGAAATGACCGCCGCTCTTTCAGGTCTTGTCAGCGTAAGTGACGCGACGTTCGCCGCTACGATACGCGAGGATTTCACCGTTTCCGCGATAAGGGTGGATTTCGTGCTCAAGAACGAGCAAGAGTCCGCGACCTCATCTATGGTGCTTGAGGCAAAGGTCGAAAACGTCGGCACTACCGTTGTAAAGACTACCGATATTTCCCGTTATACCGAGGTGGACGACCTGCGCGTGCTGACGTGGGCGGACGATGCCTTAAAGGAAAGACTTGATGCCGACGCGGGCAAATTTGAGCTTACTCTTTCGCAAAATATACGCGTCGGCGATGACGAGTACAAGTCAAACGAGAGCGATTCGGGCATTTTTTCGTCCGAGGGCGGATATAACTACAAAATTACGTCAGAAAACGACGGCGGAAAATTTGAGCTGTCCTACAAGAATGGCAAGCAAACGGTAACAGACCTCGATACGAAGCAAAGCCAGACGGGCGAGGTTGACGAGCTTTCGTCAAGGGCGTTCATCAAGGGACTGCTTGATTGCGGCGATTTTTCCAAGGACAACGTAACGGACATAAAAACGCTTTCCGACGGCAAATATCAGCTCTCCACCACAAGGCCCGATATGAGCTTTGCCGAGCAGATCACGCAGACTGTGGATGCGGGAAGCCTGATGGGTAGTGCAAAGTACACCTTCACTATCACGGACGGCAAGCTTACCGAGTACGAATGCGAGCTTAACGCAACGTGGCGTGCAAATGGAACGGCTTGCTCCGTAACTATCGACGGCAAGTGCTTTTATTCTTAAGACAAATTAAAAACGGCGTGGGGCAAATGCAAAATGCATTTGCC
>JAFXAC010000091.1 GCA_017522125.1 Clostridia bacterium
GGTTCGAGCCCAGCAGGGGGAGCCAAACGAAAAGCGAGTAGCTTGAGCTACTCGCTTTTTGTTTCCCTTTCTCTTGTTCGGCTTGAACCAGCTTCAACTTATACTTAGCAGTCTGTTTGCAGCTTTGCTGCGAGCACAGTTGCCGCTAAAGCGGCAACTGTGTTAATACAGGTTGTCATTTATGGAGCTTTTTCTTTTTCCCCACCCCAACCCCCCACCCGCACACCCCAGCGCGGCTTGCGCCGCGCGCACGCCCCCGCGCCGTCCCCCCAGGGGGCAACCATCTTACACCATTGCACCCCTTTTGTCCCTTATGCCTTGAAGTTGCTACTTCAACCGCAGGTTGAAAAATATAAACCATTGGCTTATTGTATAAATGAATTACATGTGATATAATTAATTCAACGAAAGGAGTTGACAAAATGGAAAATACAAATATGGTTTTAGCAGCAAATATTTTAAAGTATAGAAAGAAAAGCGGTTTAAGTCAAGATGAGCTTGCACAAAAGTTAGGTGTTACTTTCCAATCTGTTTCAAAATGGGAAAATGCAAAAGCCGCCCCCGATGTTACGTTCTTGCCGATAATGGCTGACATTTTCGGTTGCTACATCGATGAGCTGTTTTCACGAGAGGTCAATGCCGAAATTCATTACGACCACTGTGCGGAATTCCCATGGGCGGATGATACCGTTATTCGCGGAGTAGTTTGCGAAGGAAGAAAAATACTGCAATATGATTCTTTAGTCGATAGATTCACCTTTGAGATAATTGGAGATGCAAAGAATGTGCAGAGTGAATGCAATATTGAGGTAAATGGGAATATATCCGGCGGTTGTAAAGCGGGAAAGAATATCAATGTTTCCGGCCTTGTCTCCGGAGGATGTAATTCGGGAGCAGAGACCGTTATTGGCGGTCTTTTGTCGGGCGGTTGCAATAGTGGTGGAGATATCACGGTCGCAGGCTCTTTTTCGGGAGGCTGTAATACAGGCGGCACAATTACTTGCGGTGGAAATCTTTCGGGAGATATTAACTGTGGAGGAGACGTGACAGTAAAGGGAGATGTTGAAGCTGTAAAAATTAAAGGAAATGTTATTTGCAATTCTCTGAAATGTGATAAAGTTGAAGGCGACATTACGATAAATAGTGTTGGCTAAAAAGGTTCAAATTTGTTGGGGCAACCCAAGAAAAAAGCACTTGCGTACGCAAGTGCTTTTTTCATCCAATCCGAAGGATTGGTAAGGAATCGCCGCGCTCCGCGCGGCGTATGGCATCCGTCGCAAAGCGACGGCATGGCATCACGCGTAGCGTGTATTTTACCTTTGGATTGATTCTATACACGGCTTTGCCGTGATGATATGCAATTCCTTCGGAATTGATGATATACAGCCCGTGAAAGTTAAGATATACACGGCCTGCAGAGAGCATCTTTTTGTAAGCCTTGCTTGCAATGGTTATCGCTGTGCTCGGCGGAGTGCGTGTGTATTTTTGCTTTTACGCCGCAACGGCTTTTTCGCGCCTTGCGTTGATAAAGTACAGCCCGAGGTCGATGCTTACAACGATCAAATTGATAAAGTAAAGCGCCACGACGTAGGTGAATTGCTGATTTACGATCTTGCCTACGATTCCCGAGATATAGCCGATTATGATAGCAATGATGAAAATTACACTTTTTCCTTTAGTTGATTTTGAGCGTATGCTTTTGTATACGGAGATGGGCCAAGACATACCAAAGCATAGGAGCATAATAATTTCGAAAATCTGCATTTTTTCTTCCTCCTGATAAGATACTTTAATTATACTCTTGACAAATGCAAAAGTAAAATATATAATTATTATCAAAATAATAGGTTTTTCCTATATAATGGGGGGAGTTATGGATATACAAAAGCTGAAATATTTTCAAACGACTGCTCGGCTTGAGCATATCACACGCGCCGCGGAGGTGTTACATATATCTCAGCCGTCCCTCACTCAAGCGATCCATTTGCTTGAGGACGAGCTTGGCGTGCCGTTGTTTCGGCGCGAGGGAAGGAGAGTGGTGCTGACCGAGTTTGGCGTTTATCTGAAGCAGCGCTTGGACGTGTTGATACCCGAATTCGACCGTCTTGCGCTTGAAATGGAGGAATTAAAACAATCGGTCACGAAAAAGGTAAGGCTTAACATACTTGCCGCCTCATCCCTCGTCATAAACGCGATCATGGAATACAAAAAGGAGAACGGCGAGGCGATCTTTGATTTCGAGCAGAACGAAACGAAAAGCAACTGCGACATACTTATCACGACCAACGGATTGAGCGGCGAACCCGAAAACAAATGCGCGCGCCGCTTCGTGAAAAAGGAAAAAATTTATCTTGCAGTCCCGCGGGCTTCAAAATATGCCGAGGTCTCGTCGGTAGCTTTGAGCGAGGTAAGGAACGAAAGCTTTATTATGCTGTCGAACACCCGCCTCTTCGGTGCTATTTGCAGCAGGTATTGCTCCATGGCGGGCTTTTATCCCAAGGTCATATTCGAATCCGATTCGCCCACCGCCGTGCAGAATATTATCGGTATGGGCGCGGGGATAGCGTTTTGGCCCGAGCACTCGTGGGGCAAGCTTCACGATGAAAGCTTGAAGCTCGTCAGTATTGCCGAGCCCGTTTGCGAGCGCGATCTAATCGTGGAGCTGCACGGGCGGCATCCCACGTCCGTTTACGCGGAGGATTTTTACAACTTTTTGATAAATAAGCTTTGAGATATCTCGGCTAAAGGAAATATTGGATCATTACCATTCGTGTGATATAATTTGACAAAGGAAGGCTGTGGAAAAATGGCAAGAGATCGGCGCGAGGGCGACACGGAAGCCTTCGACGTGCCTCATTTTCCGATCTACGGCTTGAGGGAGATCAGAAAATTCAATAGGAGAGTCAAGCTGAAATGCGATAAGCAGGTATGGCTTTTGGCTCTTTCACCGACCGCGGTTGCCGTGATCGATGGGTTTATCAGATAAATTAAAATCATCAGTTAAATGCAGAAGCGCGCTTTTGCCGCCTCTGCGTCGGGGATTAATTTTTGTGATGGCGCACGTATTGAAAAGCCCACGATTATGTGATATAATTAGCTAAAGCGTTTGGTGTCAGCCCATTACGAAAGGATATAGTTTATAAGGAGTATATATCAACAATGTTCGGAATGTTTTACGTAGTGTTTTTTCTCGCGATAGCAATGTTTATCTTCGTTTTCGCAAGGCTCATCATCGAATGGGTCAGGAACAACAACTCACCGAGGCTGTCGGTGGACGCAAGGATCGTGGATAAGCGGACGTCAATACACTACCATCACGGCAACGGTCACCACCACCACTCGCATTCTTACCACGTTACGTTTGAGGTGCAGAGCGGCGATCGTATAGAGCTGACGGTGCCGATCAGTGAGTTTGGCTTGCTCGTGGTGGGCGACGAGGGCGTGCTGTCTTTTCAGGGAACGCGCTACCTCGGATTTGATAGGAAAATGAAAGAAAATTGAAGATGCGATCCGATAAAAAAGGCGGTGCGAGGCGGTGAAAGAAAAAATCTTTATATACAAATGGTTGATTTCCGTTTTCGTCGGGATCGTCGCCGCAATTATTGGGATCGTAGGTTTTATTATAAGCTACGTCGAGATGGGAGTGGTATTTTCGCTGTTTGGTGTCGTTAATACTGCTTGGTACGCGGCTTTTGTTCCGCATAGCTTCGTGTTCCATAGTAAAAAAATAACGGCTCTTTACGTTTTTAAAAAGCAAGAGGTCAAATACGCCGATATAAGAAGCTGTGATAAGGAAGAAAGCGGTATCAGAAATTATCCGTGGGGCGCGTATTATCGCGTTATGGCAGACAAGCCGTTTTGGCGAGAGATGAAAATCCCTTCGACGAAGGAAATTGATATACAAGTAAAAAATCACATAGGGCTTGGTAAAATCAAAAGGCGTTTGCCGTAACGCATCAAGCCAAAGAAGGGGCTGTCTCATTTAGCGCAGAACAAAAATACAAAAATAAGTAAAGAAAAAAAGACCGTTTTTTTCGTCCAAAAGGATGAAGAAAGCGGTTTTTTAAGGTAGAAATCCTCACGGATTTCGATTTTTATACGTATTTTTTAGCCGCGATTTTGCCCTCTGGCGTACCCTCGTACGCCGACGACGACAAAATCGCGACTTCTGCATCTAACTGAGACAGCCCCTTTTCTACCATTGGTTGATAAAGGATTTCTTTATTGAAAAGCACGGCGGCTTATGCTATAATTGATTTAGCGAAATATGATGGAGGATAAGAATGAAACGGTCGGTCAGAATAATTGCTCTGCTTTTGAGCGTTGTGACGCTTGCTTGTGCGCTTTTGTCGTGCGCTAAGGGTGACGACGCTCCTGTCGGCAATACGAGCATTGACGAGGGCGAAAAATACGTTTTTGAAATCGTTTATCCCTCGGTTCACGTGTCCTCACTGAAATTTGAGCTTACCGATGACGACCTTGAGGAATATAAAGGCGAGGTGCTTAAGGTCAAGGACTTGTTTAGCAAAGCCGATTCCGTGGGGGTGGATGAATTTAAGGATGCGCTTTATAAGCTTTTGTCCTTCATGGCGCAAATAGAAACGCAGCGCGATATAGCACAGCTGCAGTATTACTGTGATACGTCGAATTCCGCCGCGTGGAATGATTATCTGTACGCATACGAGGCTTATGATGAAGCGCACGGGCTTTTCTGGGAGTTTTATAACGAATCCAAGAGCGCGGAAAACGAGCTTTCAAGGGCATTCGTTGACGTAGTGCAAAGGGAATTCGGGGACAGTATGATCTCCGTAACTCCGTCTACCGACTCCTATGCGTATGAAATGGAGCTTCTTGAAAAAGAATACAATTCTCTTAAAAATAGCAATGCAAGCGACGAAAGGATGTTTGAGGTATATAAGGACTACCTCATAGCGGCGGACGGCTATGCCACGTCTGTTCTTACCTCTAATTATTACGAATATTCAAGCAAGCACAGGTATTACAGGGGGGATACGCCCGTCCAGCGAAAGGCTCTGCGCAGATACGTAAAAAAATACCTCGTTCCTCTGTATAAGAAGCTTGCCTTAAAAAGCTATACGTTTGACGCGGGGCTTTCGAGCGCTGAATATACTCTTTCGAACAAGTATTTGGGCGCGAGGTACGATTCATTTGACGAAAACTATCTTGCCGATTATTTCTCCTCGTTGCCGAAAAGTGCCGCAAATGCTATGCTCGGCGCTTTTGAAAACGACAGGGTGATTATAGCAAGCAAGGCGGGCGCATACAACCACGCAATGCTCTATCACGCGGGAAATACGCCGATATGCTATTTCCACAAGGACCAAGCGGCGCTTGAAACAATCGCGCACGAGATCGGGCATTATTATGCGGCGGTCGTAAGCGATAACGAGTGCCACGCATACGACCTTAAGGAAACGCAATCTACTGCAAACACCGCCCTTATGTACAGCTACCTTTCAAGCAAGCTTGGCAACAAGGGTATAAGGAGCGCGGAGCTGTATTCGCTATCTAATTGGGTCTATCAGGTAATTTGCAGCGTCATCAAGGACGAATTTGACGAGATAATATTTACGCGCGACCCGTCGACGCTGACGCTTGCGGATTTTGATCGCATAATGAGCGAGCTTATAGACGAATACGACGTGGGTGGCTTGACGAGTAGCATAAGAAATCAGCTTATGACCTATTGGCGAAGGCTTGGGATCGTTTATCCTACGTCGAATTATTGCTACGCTACGGCGGGTATTGCCGCGCTTCAGATATATATGAAAAGCAAGACGGACTATTCCGCCGCGTGCGAGGTATACAGAAGGATAGTGGAAGAGCCGCAGGACGGTGGCGTTTTCCTTTCGACTATCGTAAATGCGGGGCTTACGTCGCCTTATGACGAGCAAACTTACGTCGAGCTGCAAAAGCTTGCGGAAAAATAAGAGAACGCAACGCGAAAGCAAAAGCCGCGGATTGATTTTCTGCGGTTTTTGTGCTACAATATGGTAAAAGTGCATTTCGGTGATGAAAAGAGGCGCTTTGGAGGGCGAAATGGAAAATAAAAGCATTTACGATATTGCCGTAGTGGGCGCGGGACCTGCGGGTGCGGTCTTTGCAAAGGAAATGGCGCGCTCTCGCCCCGAGCTTAAGATACTGCTTATCGACGGGCAATCGCCCGACTCCGCAAAGCCGTGCGGCGGACTTCTTGCGCCCGACGCGCAAAAGCTGCTTGCAAGGTTCGATCTCGTGCTTCCGAAAAGCGTTCTTGAGGACCCGCAGATATTTGCGGTGGAAACTATAGATATCGACAAGGGGCTCGTCAGGTATTATCAGCGACACTATCTCAATATGGACAGGTACGCCTTTGACCGTTGGCTGATCTCGCTCGTTTCTCCGAGCGTTGACGTGGTGAAGGGAAGATGCGGCGAGATAAAAAGGGACGGCGAGCTTTACAGCGTCAGCATTGAGCGCGACGGCGGCTCGGAAACGGTCAGCGCACGCGCCATCGTCGGCGCGGACGGCGGCGGCTCGGTGGTAAGGCGCACGTTTTTTGCGCCTATGCGCGTTCAGTACGTCGCTATTCAGCAATGGTTTGAAAACAAGGGGCAGAGCCTGCCGTATTACTCCTGCATATTCGACGAAAGGACGAGCGACAGCTGCTCGTGGACGATACATAAGGGCGGCTACGTTATTTTCGGCGGCGCTTTCAAAAAGCAGGGTTGCCGAAAGGCGTTTGACGAGCAAAAGGCAAGGCTTGAGGCGTTTATTAAAAACTCCTTCGGCGACGCCGTAAGGACCGAGGCGTGCCTTGTGTCGAGTCCGCGTGCGATGAAGGATTTTTGCACGGGCAAGGACGGCGTTTTCCTGCTTGGCGAGGCGGCGGGCTTTATAAGCGCCAGCTCGTTTGAGGGGCTCAGCAGTGCGATGTACAGCGGAAAGGTGCTTGCCGACGCGATCGCGCTTGCGCTCGGAAGGGGCAAAACCTACGCGGACGCACAGCGCATATACCGCAAGGATACGCGCTCGCTGCGCCTGAAGCTCCGTATGAAATCGGTCAAAAGGATACTTTTGTGCTGCCCGCTTACGCGCGGACTTATAATGAGAAGCGGAATTCAGAGCATTCGCCCCTACGCAAAGGGCGAAAAATAAAAATTGCACGAAAACGGCGGGGCAAGCCCCGCCGTTTTCGTGCTTTGGGCGACTGCCGCCGAGCGTGCGGCGTGCAAGGGGATTTGTGTGTTGACACGGGTTTTTATTTATGCTATATTGAATAAAGAGGCATCAAAGGTCGGTAATACTCAAATATGCTAAAGCGGCGCAAAGCGCCGTTTGTCAGGGGTGATCTAATGGAAGAAAGAGCTGTTTATAAAACCGAGGACAGGGACTACCGCGCCGATATTTTGGAAGTTATCAGAAGCGGCAGGGAGGCGGAAGAAATAAGGCTTCTGCTTGAGGATTATCACGATAACGATATAGCGTCCGCCTTTGAGGAGCTTAGCGCTGAGGAAAGGGGCGCGCTTTTGCATATTCTCGGAATCGAGGGTATGTCGAGCGTCCTGCCCTTTCTTGACGATGCGGGTGAGTATCTTTCGGAGCTTGACGCCGACGAGGCGGCGGACATTATCGAGCAGATGGATGCCGACGAGGCTCTTGAAGCGCTTGACGAGCTTGACGACGACGTAAGGCAAGAGGTGCTTGAGCATCTTGAGGACGATATAAAGGGGGACATAGAGCTTCTTGACTCCTACGAGGACGATGAATTCGGCAGTAAGATGAGTACGAATTTCATCTGCGTTTCGCGCGGAATAAGCGTAAAGGCGGCGATGAAGGCGCTCGTTGCCGAGGCGGCGCAAAACGACAATATATATACTATTTTCGTAAAAAACGGGGACGGGAGCTTTTACGGAGCTATCGACCTTAAGGACCTTATCGTTGCAAGGAGCGACACGCCGCTTGAGGAGCTGATATATACGAATTTCCCATACGTTTACGATAAGGACATCATATCGGAGAACATCGAGCGTCTGCGCGCTTATTCCGAGGAGCTTATCCCCGTGCTGTCCTCGGGCGGCGAGCTTTTGGGAGTTATCACGGCTATTGATATTGCGGAGATTGTCGACGAGGAGCTGGGCGACGATTACGCAAAGCTTGCGGCTCTCAGCTCGGAGCAGGAAAAGGACGAGGGGATCCTTGCAAGTATGAAAAAAAGAGTCCCGTGGCTCATCATCTTGCTGTTTCTGGGGCTTGGCGTGTCTGCTGTGGTGGGATTTTTCGAAAACGTGGTCAAGGAGCTTCCTATGATAGTGGCGTTTCAGTCGCTCATTCTCGGAATGGCGGGAAACGTGGGAACGCAGTCGCTTGCCGTTACGGTAAGATATCTCGGAAGCAACGAGGAGTTAAGCCTTCGTGAGCAGCTTATGCTCACCGTCAAGGAAACGCGCGTCGCGCTTTTGGGCGGATTTGCGCTTGGCTTGTTTTCGTTTGCCATAGTCGGCGCGTATCTTTTACTGCTCGGCGGATACGGCGCGGGCGTTGCCTTCTCCGTCGCGGCTTGCGTTGGGGCGGCGCTGTGGTTTGCTATGACGGTTTCGGGCTTTACGGGCGCGGCAATACCATTGTGCTTTTACCGCCTCGGAATAGACCCCGCCGTTGCGTCGGGGCCGCTTATCACCACCGTGAACGACCTTGTCGCCGTCATCAGCTATTACGGACTCGCGTGGGCGCTTTTGCTCAATTTCGGCGCTTGAAAATAAGTCTTTCATAAATAAAAACAGGAAGAAATGCAAGCATTTCTTCCTGTTTTTTTCCTTAATGTTTGCCAACGGCAAACACATCATTCATCATACGCGCAGCGTATATCATATTTGCCGCAAGGCAAATATATCATTTTGGATCCGTTCCGACGGAACGGATTCAAACGCCTATCACGTCAACGTGTCCGACGGTGCGGATCTTGCCGTCCTCGACGACTATTCCGCCCTCGCGCGTGTGGAAAACGTATATTGGCACGCCGCCCTCGGCGCGTGCGCGGCGAATGCCCTCGTCCTGCTGTGCGCGATGCTCGTAATGCACCTCAAGGTCAAAGCCCGAAAGGTAGGGAAGCCCCTCGTAGTAGCCGAACTCGGCGTAGTCCGCGTCGGGTGAGATGTGGTAGCGTCCAAGCTGGATAACAGCACCCGCGCTGTAGCCCATCACCACGCCGCCATGCGCCAAAAGCACGTCGCAAAGGTCAAGCTCGCGTATCCTGTCCATCATTCTGTCGGGCAATCCGCCCGTAAAATACACCGTGTCGGCGTCAAGTATCTTTTGCCTTGCGGATTCGTGCGTGTCGGTAAAGTAATTGATAAACGTTATATTTTCCTCGCGCACGCCGAATGGGCGGAAGGAGTCGACGGTTTCAAAATACATTCGTCCGACACCCCTGCCGAAAACGCGCTCCCACGATGCCGCGTCGAACACCTCGTCGTCGTAAAATGAAAACGCGACCACGGCGACCTTCGTTTCGGGGGAGAAATATTTCTTAAGCTCATCGTAAAAATCGTCGATATTGGGGCAATCAAATAAAATATTTACCATTTTTCCGCCTCCTTTTTTCGATATTATACCACCCGATACAGATAAAGTCAACTCGGCGCGGGGCGTATTCTTTGCAAAACGTATTGATTTTTTTCGCTTTTGATGATATAATGAACTCAACTATAATAATAAAAGGAGAAGAACATGAAGAAATTTGTGCGAATCATCTCTCTCGTTATGGCGCTTTTGATGGCGCTTTGTTTTATGCTCTCCTCGTGCGGCGGCACGGGTGCGTCGGGCGACACTACCACGGGTAGTGAGACCACGGGTGCGGATACTACCACCACCCCCACCGATGAATTTACCCTTCCGCTTGAGGACGGCTACAACCAGCTTACGCTTTATTGGACCCACAAGGGCAGCTACGAAAACTGCGACATCTGGATGTGGTGGGGCGATAAGGCAGGTCAGGGCTACACCTTCCACGAATGCGCTTACGGCGGCAAGGTCGTTATAAACGTTCCCGAGGGCGTGGAGGAGGTCGGCTTCATCGTCCGCGTGGATTGCTCCGAGCCCGGCGGAACGTCTTGGGGAAGTGCGACGAAGGACTTCGATCAGGACAGATTTGCCGTTATCGACGGCCGCGAGACCGTTATTTACCTCAAGGCGGGCGTTGAGGACCAGTACAGAAGTAACGACGGAGGAAAAACTCTCGAAATGATTAAGAAATTCTCTCTTGCGGGAATGACCGACGAAAGCAAGATACAGTTCAGAGTTACTCCCAAGGTAACCATCTCAAGTCTTGATCAGGTCAAGGTCTACGACGGCGAGCGCGAGGTCGCAGTAAAGAGCGTTTCCACGCTTGGAGTGGGGGCGATCACGGGCTACATAGAGGTAGCAGAGCCCCTTGATATCTCGGGCAACTACCGCGTTTCCATTGCGGGCTACGGCGAAAAGGCAGTGGTTCCCACGGGCATTTTCGACAGCAAGTATTTTGCGGATAATTATCACTACGAGGGCAAGGACCTCGGCGCGACGGTAAGCGGTGACAGCACCGTATTCAAGCTCTGGGCGCCCACCGCGCACAAGGTAGTGCTCAATCTCTTTACCGCGGGCAACGGCGTTGAAGCCTACAAGCAGGTAGAGCTTACCCGCGGCGACAAGGGCGTTTGGTCGCACACCGAGCAGTGCGGACACGGCACGTACTACACCTATTCCGTTACCACCTCGGTCGGCACGCAGGAGGCGGTCGACCCCTACGCTAAGGCGGCAGGCGTGAACGGCGAGCGCGGAATGGTCGTTGACCTCTCCCGCACGAACCCCGAGGGCTGGGGCGAGGACGCATCTCTTAAGAGCGTTTCGAGCTATTCCGAGGCGGTCATTTGGGAAATTCACGTTCGTGACTTCTCCAACAAGATAAGCTCCTCGCAGTACAAGGGCAAGTACCTTGCATTCACCGAAAACGGACTTGTAAACGAGCACGGTCAGGCAGTCGGCGTTGATTACCTTAAGAATCTCGGCATCACGCACGTTCACCTGCTCCCCGTTTACGATTACGCATCCGTTGACGAAACTGCCCCCGACACGCAGTTCAACTGGGGCTATGACCCCGAGAACTACAACGTTCCCGAGGGTAGCTACTCCACCGACCCCTACAACGGCGAGGTAAGAATAAAGGAATTCAAGCAGATGGTCATGGCTCTGCACAAGGCGGGCATCGGCGTTGTTATGGACGTCGTATATAACCACACCTACGATGCGAACAGCTCCTTTAACAAGATAGTTCCTTACTACTACTACAGATACACCACCTCGGGCGCGAACTCCTCTGCCAGCGGCTGTGGAAACGATACCGCCTCCGAGAGATATATGTACGGCAAGTTTATGGTCGAGTCCACGTCCTATTGGATGGAGGAATACAATCTTGACGGCTTCCGCTTCGACCTTATGGGACTTCACGACCTTGCGACTATGCAGGAGGTCGAGAGTGCCGTCCATACGATAAACCCGAACGCGCTGATATACGGCGAGGGCTGGACGATGGGCTTTACCATCGACGGAAGTCCTCAGGCTAACCAGACGCAGATAAGCAATATCAAGCCCACGGGCAGCGCAATCGGCTCGATTGCCGTATTCAACGACGTAATGCGCGACGGACTTAAGGGAAGCGTGTTTGAAAAGACCGCACAGGGCTACATCAACGGCGCACCCAACAGCGCAAACCTTTCAAAGATAATTTTCAGTATGAAGGGCGGCGTTGGTGTTGGCAAGGGCTGGACTGTGGAAAACTCTATGGTCGTAAACTATATGAGCGCACACGATAACAACACCCTTTGGGATAAGCTCCTTCTCTCCAACGCTACCGCGTCCGACGCGGAGAGGGCGGCTATGAACCGTCTTGGCGCGGCTATCATTCTCGCGTCCAAGGGTATGCCCTTCTGGCAGGCGGGCGAGGAGATGCTCCGCACCAAGGGCGGCGACGAAAACAGCTATATGTCCTCTGACGAGGTAAATAACATCAACTGGTCCGTTCTCAAGGAAGGCAATGCAGAGTACGAAATGATGCTCTACTACAAGGGACTTATCGAAATGAGAAAGACCTACGGCATCTTCTCCGATAACGCGACCGACGTTCAGTATACCCAGCTTGGAAGCGGTGTCGTTGCGGTTACGTTTGACAACGGAAACGGCGGCAAGGCGCTCTTCGTAATGAACGCCAACAAGACGGCTCTCCCCTACACGCTTGACGGAGAGTGGAATCTCGTTGCCGACGCTACCCGCGCAGGCGGCAGCGTTATTGCAAAGGAAAGCGGCTCCGTTACCGTTGACTCCTACGGTGTGAGAGTATACGTAAACGACGCTCTCGTAAAGTAATAAGATGAGGGTAAAAAGACTTGCCGCGCTCGTCGCGCTTGCGCTTGCCTCTGTGCTCCTTGCCGCCTGTGGCGGCAGGGAGCTGAATGCCGATTGGCGTCCGCACGCGAGCGACGCCGAGGTAAGCTCCGATACCCTTTACGTAAAAAAGGTGGAGTCACTTTCCGAGGATTTTATCCTCGGAATGGACGCCTCGTGCGTTCCCGCGCTTGAAAAAAGCGGCGTAAAATACTACGACCACAGCGGCGCGGAGCGCGACGTGTATGAAATTCTTGCAAATAACGGGATAAATTACGTGCGCGTGCGCGTGTGGAACGACCCCTTTGACGCCGACGGCAACGGCTACGGCGGCGGAAATTGCGATATCGACAACGCCATAGAGGTGTGCAAGCGCGCCACCGCCGCGGGAATGAAGCTGCTCGTCAACTTCCATTATTCTGATTTCTGGGCAGACCCGGGTAAGCAGATGGTGCCGAAGGCGTGGGCGCAAATGAGCATCGACGAAAAGGCGGACGCGCTTTATTCCTACACAAAGGAAAGCCTTTCAAGGCTTATCGCACAGGGCGTTGACGTGGGAATGGTGCAGGTCGGAAACGAGACCAACGGCGCTATGTGCGGTGAAAAGTCAAGCTCGCTTGGTGGCTGGGAGCGTATAACGCGCCTTATGTCAGCGGGCGCACGCGCGGTGCGCGAGGTGTGTCCGAACGCGCTCGTGGCGGTGCATTTTGCCAATCCCGAAAAGGTCGAGGCTTACGAAGGCTACGGCAAAAACCTTGACTACTACGGCGTGGATTACGACGTTTTCGCCTCGTCCTACTACCCCTACTGGCACGGAAGCCTTGAAAATCTTTCAGCCGTGCTTGCCGATATAAACGCAAAATACGGCAAGAAGGTAATGGTTGCCGAAACGTCCTACGCGTTTACCGCCGAGGACAGCGATTTTTCGGGAAACACCATCGGTGAGGGCGGCGACTTTGTAAAAAGCTACCCCTTTACCGTGCAGGGACAGGCAAATCTCGTGCGCGACGTGATAGACACCGTGGCGCACACGGCGGGCGGAATAGGCGTCTTTTATTGGGAAGGCACTTGGATATCCGTCGGCGGCGACAGCTACGAGGCAAATCTTGCCCTTTGGGAAAAGCACGGCTCGGGCTGGGCAAGCTCGCACGCGGCGGAGTACGACCCCGACGACGCGGGCAAGTGGTACGGCGGCTGTGCCGTTGACAATCAGGCGTTCTTCGATGCGGACGGCAGGGCGATAGAGTCGCTGAAGGTTTTTTCTCTCGTCAGAGATGGCAACGCGATACAGAACGCCGTTGACGCTATCGAGGACGTGAATCTCATTCTCGACCTCGGCGGCGATATCTCGCTCCCCGCGAGCGTCAACGCCGTTATGCGTGATAATTCGCGTGCGAGCGTTCCCGTTGAGTGGCACGGCGTCAACGTCGAGGCTATGAAGAACGGCGGCGTGGCGAAATATACCGTGAAGGGTACGGCTGGCGGTATGGACGCTGTTTGCTACGTATCTATGGTCGAATACAATTATCTTGAAAATTGGAGCTTCGAGGAAGGCGACGCGGGCTGGACGGCGACTCCCATCGGGAAATTTGACGAGCTGAAGATTGAAAATAAGGTCAGCGACTCAATGACGGGTGAGAGCCACTATCATTTCTGGGGCGCGTCGGCAAATTGTGTGGAATTTACGCTTTCGCAAAGCGTAAAGAGCCTGCGAAGCGGAAAATATAATTATTCCATCTCGATAATGGGCGGAGACGGCGGTGCTACCGATATCTACGCCTACGTTATGATAAACGGCGAGATGCTTTATCGCGCGGACGCGAAAATCACCGTTTACAACGAGTGGCACACCGCCGAGATAAAGAATATCGAGTATACCGAGGGCGACGAGATCACCGTCGGTATCTACGTAAAATGCGCGGGACCGAACGCATGGGGCAAGATAGACGACGCCCTTTTAAATTCGGTCAAGGAATAACAGGGAGAAGATAAATGACAAAGAAAATTGCTTTTTTATTGGCGGTGGTTATGATGCTTGCGGCTTTTACGCTTACGGGCTGTGATAAGCCAGAGGAAGCTCCCGCACCGCAGGTCGACCCCATAAACGATAACTACAGGACGTTTTATCAGATATTCGTAGGCTCGTTCTCCGACTCGAACAGCGACGGCATCGGAGATCTGCGCGGAATCATCAACCGCTTTGACTATCTCAACGACGGCAACATAAATTCGGGCAAGAGCCTTGGCGTGCAGGGAATATGGCTTTCCCCCATCTTCTCCTCGCCCTCGTACCACAAGTACGATGCAAAGGATTACTACCAGATAGACTGGCGCTTCGGCACGGACGCCGACCTTAAGGAGCTTATCGAGCTTTGCCACTCGCGCAACGTAAAAATTATACTTGACGTTGCCATAAACCACACCTCAAGCTCGCACCCGTGGTATCTTGAGTTCAAGAGCGCGCGTGCGTCGGGCGACACGCAGAACAAGTATTATAATTACTACTCCTGCGTAACCTCGGCAGAAAAGAAGAACGGCATCGCATATCAGAAGATAGCGGGCGTTGACTGCTTTGTTGAATGCAATTTCTCGGGAGATATGCCCGAGCTGAATTTTGACAACCCCGAGGTAAAGACCGAGGCTCTTAATATCGCAAAGCACTATCTTGATATGGGCATCGACGGCTTCCGCTTCGACGCGATAAAGTACATCTACTACGGCGATACCCCCCGTTCCGTTGCGTTCTGGGAGTGGTATATGAGCGAGCTTCGCGCGATAAAGCCCGATATATACTGCGTCGGCGAGTGCTGGTCGGGCGAAACGGAGATACTCGACTACTACGGCGCGATGAACTGCTTTAACTTTGCAATGTCGCAGGCGGAGGGCTTTGCCGCGTCTGCCGCAAAGGGCTCGTCCATCAACAACTTTACGAAGTACGTTGAGGGCTACAACGCAAAGATAGCAAAGGAAAATCCAAACGGTATGGCAATGTCCTTCCTGTCCAATCACGATATGGACAGAATCGCGGGCGCGTTCGTCACCGAAAACCATATGCGTATGGCGGCAAATCTCTATCTCTTAAGCCCGGGCTCGCCCGTTATCTACTACGGCGAGGAGATAGGAATGCGCGGCTCGCGCGGCGGTGAGAACACCGACGCTAACCGCCGTCTTGCAATGCTTTGGGGCGACTCCGACCTTATCAAGGACCCCGTGGGCGCGACCTACCCCGACAAGAATCAGATAAAGACGACCGTCGCACAGCAGATGGAGGACGAGGGCAGTATGTATAATTACTACTGCAAGCTCATTGCCATTCGCCACAAGTACGGCGCTATCGCACGCGGCGAGTACAAGTCCGTAGACTGCTCAAGCAGATATCTCGGCGGCTTCGTTATCGAGCATGACGGCGAAAAGATAGGTCTTTTCCACAACACCTCCGCGACCGAGGAGCTTACCGTCGACCTTTCGAAGTGCGCGGCTCTTTCGGGCATCAATTTCGTGGCTGTTTGCGACTCTATCGGCATTTCAAGCGCAAAGCTTGAGGGAACGATACTCACCGTCGGACCTCAGACCAGTGTTATTATAAAATAATGAAAAATAATTCAGAACAAGGATGACAGGATATATGATACTTGGAATAGACGCATCTACCTACCTTGAGGAGCTGGAGCACGGTGCGAGATTTTTTGACGGCGAGCGCGAGATAGACCCGCTTGCCGCGCTTGCGGACAACGGCGTCGACTGTATGCGCATCCGCGTGTGGAACGACCCGCGCGGCGAGGACGGCACGCCCTATCTTGCGGGCAACTGCGACATAGACAATTACGTAAGGCTCGGAAAGCTTGCAAAAAGCCGCGGATATAGCCTTCTGCTCGATTTTCATTACAGCGATTTCTGGGCAGACCCCGCAAAACAGCTTCTTCCGAAGGCGTGGCGCGAGTTCAGCTTTGACGAGGTTTGCGACGCGGTGTATTCGTTTACGCGCGAGTGCCTTGTGACCGCCGTGGAAAACGGCGTTGCCCCCGCGTATATTCAGGTCGGCAACGAGATAACCCACGGTATACTCTGGCCTCACGGCAGACTTGAGGAGGACGGAAGGCGCGGAAATTACGAGGGCTTTTGCCGTCTTATCAAGGCGGGCGTGCGCGCCTGCCGCGAGATATGCCCCGATGCGAAGCTTATCCTCCACCTTGAGCGCAGCAACGATGCGGCGGTATATCAGGAGTTTTACACGAAAATGGACGAATTTGGCGTGGATTACGATATTATCGGCGCGTCCTTCTACACTTATTGGCACGGCACGCCCGACGAGCTTTTTGCAAATCTTCGCGCCTGCCGCCGCTTCGGTAAGCCTATAATGATAATGGAGCTTGGCTACGGCTTTACTGACGAGCCGTATTACATCGACGGCAAGGCGTACCCCATCATCATCGATGCCAAAAGAGCGTATATCAAGGGATTGTCCGAAAAATATCCCTTTACTCACGACGGTCAGGCGCGCTTTATACGCGACCTGCTTGCAAGAGCGCGTGCCGACGGCATAGCGGGCGCATTTTATTGGGAACCGCTGTGGATACCGCGCAAGGGGATCTGCTGGGCGTCCGAGTCAGCGCTCGAATATATCGGCGAGGCGGGCAAGCCCACCGCGAACGAATGGGCTAACCAATGCCTCTTTGATTACGAGGGAAGAAAGCTCCCTGCCTTTGACGAATATAGAAAATAATTCCATTCAATTTTACGTTTTTGTTAAAAAATTAACTGAGTGTTTTGTATAAAGTCCATAAATCTAATCAATTTTTGATAGTCTTATTGACAAAACATCAAAAATACCTTATAATAATAGGGACGCCTTGTGCGTGAATAAAAAAATTACATCAGGAGGACAACTTTAATGAAGAAGTTTCTTGCTCTTATGCTGTCTGCTCTCATGCTCGCAGCATGCCTGACCGCTTGTGCCGGCACCGGCGACGGCGGCGACACCACTACCGGTGGTGCAACTGAGGTTGATCTTACCGGTACTTATGAGATCACTATGTGGGTTTCTGAGAAGGAAGGCGTTTCCGCCCTCTTCCAGCAGCAGATCGACGCTTTCGAGGCTGCTAACCCCGGCATCGTTATCAACGCTCAGATCGAGGGCGTTACCGAGGCTGACGCAGGCTCCCTCGTAGTAACGACGTTGCAACCGCTCCCGACATCTACTGCTTTGCACAGGACCAGCTCGCTCGTCTTGTTCAGGCTTCCGCTCTCGCAGCTCCCGGTAAGGCAGCTTCCGAGAACATCATCGCAAGCAACGATGCAGGCTCCGTAGCAGCAGCTACCGTAGCAGGCACTCTTTACGCTTACCCCATGACCAGCGACAATGGTTACTATATGTACTATGACAAGAGCATAATCTCTGACGAAGACGCTGAGAGCCTTGAGAAGATCATCGCAGCTTGCGAGGCTAAGGGCGTTAAGTTCCGTTACGCTCTTGAGAACGCTTGGTACACCGCTTCCTTCTTCTTTGCAACCGGATGCCACTCCAACTGGACCATGGATGCAGAGGGCAACTTCAACGCAGTTGACGATACCTTCAACTCCGCTGCAGGTCTTGCAGCTATGAAGGGTATGCAGAAGCTCGCTAAGTCTACCTGCTACGACAGCAACGCTGACATCTTCACCGATGCAGGTGTTGTTATCACCGGTATCTGGGCAGCAGAGGATGCAGCTGCACACTTCGGCGCAAACCTCGGTGCTACCGACCTTCCTTCCTTCAACGTTGACGGTAAGGATTACCACCTCGGCTCCTACACCGGTAACAAGCTTATGGGTGTAAAGCCTCAGAGCGACGCTAAGAAGGCAGCCGTTCTCTCCAAGCTCGCACAGTACCTCACCGGTGAGGAGTGCCAGAACCAGAGATTCGCAAACTTCCAGTGGGGTCCCTCCAACAAGGCAGCTCAGGCTTCCGAGGCAGTTCAGGCAAACATCTCCCTTGCAGCTCTTGCTAAGCAGGGTGAGTACGGTGTTCCCCAGGGCCAGATCCACGGTTCTTGGTGGGATATCGCAAAGGTTCTCGGCGCTGACGCTAAGGCAGCAGCTTCCGACGCTGACCTCCAGACTGCTCTTAACGAGTACAAGGCAGCTATCGACGGTCTTCTTACCATGACCGACGAGCAGAAGAGCGCATGGGGCGTTATCGGTAATATCTGCGGTACCAACTGGGATACCGACTTCCCCATGACCAAGATCAACGACACCACCTACGAGTCTGCAGTTCTCGAGCTGAAGGCTGGTCAGGAGTTCAAGGTTCGCCAGGGCGCATCTTGGGACGTAAACTTCGGTGTTGGCTTCAACGGCGGTAACATCGTTGTAGAGGCTGACGGCAACTACAAGGTACAGCTTGTTTGGGACGGCGCACAGACCGGCACCGTAACCCTTATTCCCGCATAAACGAATCATTTACAGGTTGGGGAGCTCTTAGCTCCCCAACCTTGAAAAAAAGGCATTGTTAGCCGGATACATAGTTATGTATCGCCTGACAATGTTTTCTTATTATTAAAAGGAGTTTATAAACTCGGTTTATGTTTTGGCTATGAAAAGATTAAACGATTTAGATTATTTAAAGCTAAATAAGTTCGGAAAACTTTTATATAAGCTAAAGCTGTTCCTTTTTGCCATTCCCGTTTTCTTCAAAAATCTCGGGCTTAAAATATTCGGAGCCATCAAGGGCTTCGGCTTGGGTATCAAGAACAGCGTTTCGGATATTGCTTACACCTTTGTAAAGGGTAATTGGGCTGTAAAGCTTTCATTTTTAATATTTGGCTTCGGTAATTTCTACTACGGTCAGATACTTCGCGGAATCCTCTTTTTGCTTTTTGAGGTGGTATTTATCGGGTACATGATAGTTCCCAGCGGCGGAGCTTATTGGCTCTCGAAGGTAAACTGGTTCCAAAACGGTGCTACCGTCGGAACGGTTCAGGGTGAGTTCAAGTACAACGAGCTTTACGACACGGACATTTGGGTAGCGGGTGACGACTCCGTTAAGGTCCTTCTTTACGGACTTCTTACCGTTATTTTCATAATTGCCTTCGTTTACACCTGGCGTATGCAGATCAAGCAGTGCCGTATCTGTATGGACATTACCGCAAAGGGCAAAAAGGTCAAGAGTGGCAAGGACGACCTTCGCTCACTCGTTGACGACCAGTTCCATAAGACGATGCTCTCTCTCCCTCTTGCGGGCATACTTATCTTCACGGTGCTTCCCATCATTTACATGGTGCTTATCGCCTTTACGAGCTACGATGCCGCGCACGACGGATACTCCAACCTCTTCTCTTGGGTAGGTCTTGAGCATTTTAACGAGCTTTTGGACTTCGGCAAGGGCGGTATCGGTCTTGCCTTCGGTGAAATTCTCGCATGGACCCTTATGTGGGCGTTCTTTGCAACGTTTACCAACTACTTCCTTGGTATGTTCGTTGCGATACTCATAAACAAAAAGGGCATAAGACTTAAAAAGCTCTGGAGAACGGTGCTGGTTATGACTATCGCTATTCCCCAGTTCGTTTCTCTGCTTTACGTTGCTAAGCTCTTTGACTCGTCGGGTATTATAGGCAAGCTTTTGCTTGACTGGAATCTCATTCCCGACTCGATGCTTGCGGCAAAGCAGTTCTCGCTTTGGCAGAACCCGATCTCGTCGAAGATACTTCTTATCGTTCTGAATATCTGGGTAGGTATCCCCCACATTATGCTTATGGCAACGGGAATACTTATGAATATTCCGCAGGACCTTTACGAGTCCTCCCGCATTGACGGTGCAACGGGCTGGAAGCAGTATTCAAAGATCACGCTTCCCTATATGATGTTCGTTATGGGCCCGTATCTGCTGACGAGCTTCGTTAACAATCTCAACAACTTCAACGTTATCTACCTGCTTACGCAGAACAACCAGCTCATCAATACCGACATCGGTACGGCGGGCGGTGTTTCGGTCTGCGAAACGGACCTGCTTATCACGTGGCTGTATAAGATGACGCTGAACAGCGCAGAGAGTAAATACTATATGGCGTCGATCATTGGTATTCTCGTCTTCGTCGTCGTTGCGGTGCTGTCCCTTATCGTATATAACGTAATGCCGTCTACGAGAAACGAGGAGGATTACAAGTGATGAAAAAAACCGATAATAAAGCTATTAAAAAGACGGGCCTCGGTGCAAAGGCAAGCCGCAGGATCGACAATACCGTCGTATATATAGTGCTTATTCTTATTTCTCTTATATGGCTCTTCCCCCTGTTCGGCTTGATCCTTGAGTCCTTCAAGGTAGAATATCAGGGACAGACGGGCTATTTGTGGCCTCAGCAATTCGGATTTGATAACTATATCAGGCTCTTCAAGGAAACGGATTTCTTTAAGTGGTTCATCAACACGGGCATTATGGGCGTTTGCACCGCCGTTTTGCAGACGATTTTCGTGCTTTCCATGAGCTACGTTCTGTCCCGACTCAGATTCAAGGGCAGAAAGGGACTTATGAACGCTATGCTCGTTCTGGGAATGTTCCCCGGCTTCCTTACCATGATCCTTATCTACAAGGTCTTTTCCGACCTCGGACTCGTTTTGGAAATGGCTCCCGTCGGACTTATCATCGTGTACTGCGCATCCAGCGGTATGGGATACTACGTTTCCAAGGGCTTCTTTGACACTATTCCGAAGAGCCTTGACGAGGCGGCAAGAGTTGACGGCGCAACGCGCTTTCAGGTGTTCTACAAGGTTATAATGCCGCTTGCGAAGCCCATCGTAATTTATACGATACTTATGGGCTTTATGGCACCTTGGGGCGACTTTATGCTCGCAAGCTATCTGATACATCAGAACAGCGCGGGAATGAACGTTGCCGTCGGTATGTTCGAATGGCTTTCTAAAACTATGGTAAACTCACACTACACCATGTTCTGTGCTGCGGGCGTTGTTGTCGCCATTCCCGTAACCACCGTATTCCTCTGCTTGCAGAAGTATTACGTTGAGGGCGTCACGGGCGGAGCAGTAAAAGGATAAGAGGAGATAAAAATGGCTACTGTAAAATTAACTAACGTAAAGAAGGTCTACGGCAAGGACACCGTTGCCGTTCAGGACTTCAATCTTGATATCGCAGACAAGGAATTTATCGTTTTCGTAGGCCCTTCGGGCTGCGGAAAATCCACTACTCTCCGTATGATAGCAGGTCTTGAGGACATTTCGGCAGGTACCGTTGAGATCGACGGCGTCGTTGTAAACGACCTTCAGCCCCGCGACCGTGATATCGCAATGGTCTTCCAGAACTATGCGCTCTATCCCCATCTTACGGTATTTGAAAATATGGCGTTCAGCCTTCGCCTTAAGAAGGTCCCGCAGGACGTAGTTTACGAAAAGGTTACTCAGGCGGCTGAGATCCTCGGAATTACCGAGTATCTTATGAGAAAGCCCCGCGCTCTTTCGGGCGGTCAGAGACAGCGTGTTGCTATCGGACGCGCTATGGTTCGTGACAGTAAGGTATTCCTTATGGACGAGCCGCTTTCCAACCTTGACGCAAAGCTCCGTAACCAGATGAGAGCCGAGATCATTCTGCTCCGTCAGAAAATCGACACCACCTTTATCTACGTTACGCACGACCAGACCGAGGCTATGACTCTCGGCGACCGTATCGTAATTATGAAGGACGGCTTCGTTCAGCAGGTCGGCACGCCCACCGAGGTGTTCGATATGCCCGACAACCTCTTCGTTGCTGAGTTCATCGGCGCTCCCAAGATGAACACCTTTAAGACTCAGCTCGTTTACGAGGACGGCAAGTACTACGTAACTCCTTACGGCGCAAAGATCGAGGTAACGGGTGCAAAGGCAGAGATGCTCAAGGCGCGCGGCATCACCTCCCGCGAGATCGTTCTCGGCATTCGTCCCGAGCATTTCGTGCTTTCGAGCGAGGGCGACAGCGCGGCTATCCCCTGCAAGATCACCGTAAACGAGATGATGGGTAGTGAGCTTCACCTGCACGGTGTTGAGGAGAACGGCGACAAGCTCATCGTTCGCATTCCTACCATTTCTCTTACCGACGAGCAGAGAAGCTCGCTGACCTTCGGTTCTTACATTTACGTTACCTGCGAGGGTAAGGTAATGCATTTCTTCGACCCCGAGACCGAAAAGAACCTTCTCACATAATATTTTTGAGGGCAGAAATGTTTGAAGAAAAAGAATTTCACGGCTTAAAATATCTCGTGCGCTATCCTGCGGGGCACAAGGCGGGCGACAAGCACCCGACCATACTGTTTCTGCACGGCGCGGGCACGCGCGGCGACGACCTTGGAATGATAAGGGCAAACTCGTTCTTCCGCATCACGGGAGAGTATGAGGATTTCCCCTTCGTCTGCGTTGCGCCGCAGTGCAGGTGCGTTGACACCTGGTATGATTATTGGGAAACGCTCAAGGCGTTTGTGAAGGATATTCTCGCGTCGGATTATTGCGACGAGCATCGCTTTTACGTTATCGGCAACAGCATGGGCGGCTACGCCACCTGGCAGATGGGCATCAGTATGCCCGAGGTCATTGCCGCTATCGCGCCCATTTGCGGCGGCGGAGTTGCTTGGAACACGGGCAGGCTCAAGGACGTTCCCGTGTGGGCGTTCCACGGTGCTAAAGACCCCGCGGTAAATATCGCCGAGTCCATCAGAATGGTCGACGGCGTAAACAAGCGCGGCGGCAACGCCAAGCTGACGGTATACCCTGACGTTCAGCACGATTGCTGGCTCAACGCTTACGCAGACCCTGCGCTCTTCGAGTGGTTTCTGTCACATACGAAATAGCGTTGTGCCCGTAAGGGCACAACGCATCGATATCAATCCCTTGCGGGATTGTCGATATGTTGCTGACGCAACTCGATATGCCTACGGCTCGATATGTTTGCTACGCAAACGAGGGATTGATATCATATCGAAACCGACCGAAAGGGAGGTTATATCGAATTTGACGAAAGGCAAATATATCGAGCTGAGCGTAGCGAAGCATATCGACAATTGAATACATACAAGAAAAAAGGACGGAGAACGCAAAAATCTCTGTCCTTTTCCTGTCGGTGGGGAACGTATTGTATTGAATTTCGAGAAACTATTATTAAGAGTGCCCCGTTGCAGAGGATATTTATGTAAACAACTTGACTTTTCCATAAAATAAGTTATAATATACAATAGGGTGCTATGGGCATCAAAAAACACAAACGGAGTATCAAAATGAAAGAATACGAAAGATTAGAACGCATAGGCACAGAGCCTCACAGAGCGTATTATATCCCCTTTGCCGAGGATGACAGAGTCGGAACGAAGTTCGGCATCGTAAACCGCGCGACAAGCTCGCGCTTTATCTCGCTTGACGGCACTTGGCTCATCAAGCAGCACAGAAACGTCGAGGAAGCTGTACTTTCCGAGGAGCTTACCGAGAAGATCCCCGTCCCTGCCTGCGTGCAGATGCACGGATATGACCATATCCAATACATAAATTCCTCTTTCCCGTTCCCCGTAATGCTTCCCCATATGCCCTACGACAACCCCTGCTGGCACTATCGCCGCAGCTTTGCGCTGGCAAAGAAGGCGGGCGAGCGTTACTACCTCAACTTCGAGGGCGTTGACTGCTCGTTCTACCTCTACGTCAACGGCGAGTACAAGGGATATTCCCAGATAGCTCACGCAACGAGCGAGTTTGATATTACCGACCTCGTTCGTGACGGCGAGAACGTGCTTGACGTTATGGTGCTTAAGTGGAGCGTTGCTTCCTACCTTGAGTGTCAGGACAAGTTCCGTTTCTCGGGTATTTACCGCAACGTTTACATTCTTTGCCGCCCCGAGGAGCATATCACCGATTATAAGATAGAAACCACCGTCAGAGGCAAGACGGGCAAGCTGAAGTTCATAAACGAGAGCAAGGTCGACATAGACCTCACCTTCGGTCGCCAGCACATGGTTGCCAAGGCGGGCGAGAGCGTTGTTTTCACCACGCGCAACGTTAAGCTCTGGAGCGCGGACACGCCCGTGCTTTACACCCTCGTGCTTCGCGCAAACGGCGAGAAGATAATCGAGAAGGTCGGCTTCCGCTACGTTACCATCGAGAACCGCGTGTTCAAGGTAAACGGCGAGAAGATGAAGCTCCGCGGCGTAAACCGCCACGATTTCAACTACAAGACCGCCGCTACCGTCAGCCTTGAAAATCTTATGGAAGACATTCGTATGATGAAGTGGCTCAACGTTAACGCCGTCCGTACCTCCCACTACCCCAACCGTCCCGAGTTCTATCAGCTCTGCGACAAGTACGGTATCTTCGTAATGGACGAGGCAGACCTTGAGTCCCACGGCGCGGCTCGCCGCGACGGCAGATACGATATTCCGCTTTGGAACGAGTACGCCGAGATGGAGTTCTTTGCCGACGCTATCACCGAGCGTCAGGTCGCACTCGTTGAGCGCGACAAGAACCGCCCCTGCGTAATCATCTGGTCGATGGGTAACGAGTCCTCGTTTGGCAAGTCCTTCTTCGAGGGTGCGAAATACATCAGAGAGAGGGATACCACCCGTCCCATTCACTACGAGAACTTCACCTGCGCAGACAAGAAGTATTACTATACCGACCTTGTCGATATGGTCAGCTATATGTATCCTCGCCTTAACAAGATCGAGGAAAAGATACTCAACAACCCCGACGAGTTCCGTCCCTTCGTAATGTGCGAGTACAGCCACGCTATGGGTAATAGCTGCGGCGACCTTGCGGCTTATTGGAAGATGATAGACGAGCACGACGAGATGTTCGGCGCGTTCATTTGGGAGTGGGCAGACCACGCCTTCAAGAAGGGCAAGGGCTTCTGCTACGGCGGCGACTTCGGCGAGACCGAGCACGACGACAACTTCTGCGTTGACGGTATCCTCTCTCCCGACCGCAAGCCCAAATCCTCCGCGCTTGAAATGCGTGCCGTTTACGGCGGCAAGCGCACCTCTGAGATCAAGGACATTCCTCTGCCCGCTATCACGGCAAGAGCAAAGAGCATCGAGATCACAGCCGACGAGCATACGGGCGAGCTTACGTCCATCAAGGCTGACGGCAAGGAGATTCTCCGTACTCCCATTCACCTTAACATAACGAGATTTATTGATAACGACCGCGAGCTTTCCGCAAAGCTCAACGAGAGATTCCGCCTGCCTCGCTGCAAGCCCAATATCTTCTCCTGCGAGAAGCGTGATGACGGCTACGATTTCGTTGGCTGTCTTGCCGCAAACTGCCTTATGCCCGCAGTTGAGTTCAAGCTCTCCTACACGGTAAAGGGTAACGAGCTTGAGATCGCGCTTGAGTACGAGATCGCGGACTATATCGAGAATATGGCTCGCTTTGGTATCGAGTTCGGCGTTGACAAGGCGTGCGGCGACTTCGCCTACATCGGCTTTGGTCCTACCGAGAGCTATATCGACAAGCACGTTGCCACCGACTACGGCTACTACGAGAGCTGTGCCGAGGACAACTACGATAGAAAGTACATTCGTCCTCAGGAATCGGGAAGCCACTATGCGTCGAAGTACCTCGGCGTAAAGGGTGTTTTCGATATGACCGCGGACAAGAATTTCTCGTTCTCCGTCAACCCCTACACCACCGTACAGCTTCGTGACACTCTCCACGATTTCGAGCTGAAGCCCAATGATTTCGTAAACGTTTGCGTTGATATCGCAATGCGTGGAATCGGCTCTTACTCTTGCGGACCGAAGCTTCCCGAAGAGTACGAGATCCCCCGCAAGGGAAGCAACACCTTCAAATTCGTTTTTTAAGTAAAGGAGCAAGGCTATGCCCGAAAACAAGAACGCCCGCGGAAAATTTATAGTTTTTGAGGGAACGGACGGCTGTGGCAAGACCACGCAGACCGAGCTTTTGCGCCGCCGCATAGCCGAGTATACGGGCTCGCCCTGCCTTATCGAGCGCGAGCCTGATTCGAGAAACATAGTGGGTGCGGTCATTCGCTCCGCACTTTACGGCGGCGTGAGGATATCGCCCGACAGTATGGCGTATCTCCACGTTGCCGACAGGCTTGAGCATATTGATTTCGTGCTTCCTTTGCTCGAGGGCGGAAGCCACGTCGTGTGCGACAGATACTACCTTTCGAATATGGCGTACAATTCGGGGGATACGCTCAGCGTTGCGGATATTTACGAGCTGAATCGCCCCTGCGCCGAGCGTCTTGCGCCCGACGCGGTGGTGTATCTTGACGTGCCGCCCGAGGTAACTCGCGCGCGCCGCGCGGCTGACAGAGCGTCCGAGGAGATATACGATGCGGACGAAAAGCAACGCAAGGTAAGGGAGCGCTTTGAGAGCGCGCTTGCCCACGTTGCCAAGATGGAGGGCGAGGAAAAGATCATAAGGATCAACGCCGCCCGCCCGCTTGACGAGGTCGCGGACGAGATCTGGGCAAGAGTAAAAGCACTTTTGTTTGAATAAAAAGTCTATAAAACACACAAGGTCAGAGAACTTCTCTGACCTTGTGTGTTTTATAAAAAGCAGCAGTTAACGTTTGGGGTCATTTATACAAGATAAAATTTTTGCTTCGTTCGCTTCATACAGTAAGCGGTATTTCTCATATTTGATATATTCTTCAATTTGTATATCAAATTCGGGAAAGCAAAGTAAAAAGTAGTCGCACTCGTCGCAACAACACTCAAAGCCTTGCTCTCCGTTGCCAAGACAAACGGTGGGTTCCCCCGGCGTAAGCTCTATTCCTGTAACGTCTATTACCTTTTTCGGAATATCATTGCTCATATATTTACCCCCTGTCCTCATACAAAAAGGTGCGCCCCCGAAGGAAACGCACCGAAAAAATGTTTTCCTCACAATTGTTGTCACACGAATTGCTCACCAATAACGGAATGAGAAAAGAGAGAAAACACTTTTTACCAAAAAAGAATTTTCCCGTTATTGGTTGCAAATATTCAATTCGTGTGACAAGTATATTTTACCACATTTCTTCCGAGTTGTCAACAAAGCGTTAGGATTTGGTGAAAAATATTGCTTATCGGACGAAAAGCGCCCCTTGCATAATTTTAAGGTAGCTTTTTGCTTTCGCAAAAAGCGTTCTATAAAAAACAAAAGCGGAAGAAACTCGCGTTTCTTCCGCTTTTTTCCTTAACGTTTGCCGAAAGGCAAACACATCACTCGCCGTAGGCGAACATCACTGCGCCAACGGCGCAACATCATTACGGCGAAGCCGTACATCATTTGCGCCAGCGGCGCATTTTTTTATTGCGCGGGCGGTGTTGAAACCTCCGCGGCGGCAAGGAGAGCGTCAAAGATATCCTTGTTGAAATCAACTATCTTATATCTGCCTTCTCTGCCCGAATTGACTATCGGATTGATATATATCTCGGACACCTCGTCGTTGATGTAGAATACCTGATCCTCAATGGCTATCCTGTAGTACTGCCTTTGCTTGAACACGGTATCGGTGTCATCATCGTCGTCGAATTTTTCGTAGGTGCAGCCGTTAAGCATATCAATGAAAGCCGTTATCTGCGTCTGATCCTTGATGACGTATATTCCGCCGCCCTTTCTCACGTCGTTGATGGTGATAAGATCGGTCTGGTCGATCGACGCAAAGGGGCGTCCGTTGGGATAGCACGCCGAAAGCAGAAGGGCGCAAAGCGCAAAGAGCGCGATAAGAGATATCTTTCGGGAACGAAGCATTTTTGATGTTCTCCTTTTAATTTTAGCTTAGTCCTCGGCTACGAATGCGATCTTGAGGCCTTCCATGGAGATGTTCATTTCCATAGCCTCGTTCATCTTGTCGAGGGGATACTTGTGGGTAAGAAGGTCGGTAATGGGCAGACCTCTGTCCTGAGCTTCCTTGAGGAAGGAGAAGGACTGAATCCAGTCCTGAGCCTGATAGGTCCAAGAGCCGATGACCTTAACTTCCTTGTTGCAAAGGTCGAGGTGGGGGTTGTAGGTGGTGTCGCCGTTGTTTACGAAGAAGCCAAGCTCGCAGTAGGAGCCGCCGCGACGGACGTAGCTCCAAGCCTTGGAAGCAGCCTTGGGAGAGCCCGTGCACTGGAAGAGCATTTCTGCGCCAAGTCCGCCCGTGATAGCCTTTACCTGCTCGGTGGCGTCAGCGTCGCCTGCGTTTACGGTGTAAGCCGCGCCGAGGCGCTTAGCCATAGCAAGACGCTTTTCGTCCATATCGCAAGCGATGATGTTGCGAACGCCAAGGCAACGAACCATAGCGAGAAGGAGAAGTCCGATAGGTCCGCAGCCCTGAACGAGAACGTAGGAATCGAACTTGAAGTCGAATATCTTCTTAGCCTGCTCAACGGCGTGAACGATAACAGCCGCGGGCTCGATAAGAATGCGAAGGTCGCGGTCCATATCGGAAACGTTGAATACGACGCCGCCTGCGTTGACCTTCATATATTCGCCGAACCAGCCGTTGAAGTAGTTAGCCTCACCGGGCATAAGTCCGAAGATCTCGCCGCCCTCGCAAAGGTGAACGATCTCGGGCTTGAACTTGCAAACGTCGCACTCGCCGCAGGGCTTAAGTCCCGTAACGATCTTGTCGCCGACTGCAAGGGGCTTGCCCGTGTAGTCCTTGGTTATATTTTTGCCGAGCTTAACGATGGTACCCGTACCCTCGTGGCCGAGCTGAACGGGGCAGTATCCGAAGGGATCGCCCTTGAATTCGTGAACGTCGGTGCCGCAGATGCCGCAGCCCTCGACCTTAACGAGTATCTCGTCGTCGCCGATCTCGGGAATGGGAAGCTCCTTGAGAACCATTTTGCGGGGCTCTTCAAGTACGGAAATTTTTGCGGTCTTGGGGATATCAAATTGTGCCATTTTAGTTTTCCTCCGTTAATTTATTTATGTAGGGAATTGGCTATTATTAATTATACAATATTCTTTTAGGAATGTCAACTATAAAAATAAAGCGGATGGCAACGCCATCCGCTTCTGTTTAAGTTTTTAGGGCATGGGGATAAATCCAGACTGACCAAACTCAGTCGCGCCGAAGATGGAAGCGATGTGCTTCGCAACGTCGATGTTCTCAAGGGCATAGGTGCTGTCTACCCACTCCTTGACGCCGCCGCCGAGGGCGAACAGGGGAACGTTCGTATTGGTGTGGTTGTTGCTGGTGTAGATGTAGTTGTCTCCGTCTGCGGTAATGCCGCCGCACTCGTGGTCAGCGGTGATGATGAGCGCGGTGGTGGGGTGGAGCATAGTGAATGCGATGCAGTACGCAATGCACTCGTTGTAGCGCTCAACGCAGTTCATTGTGGATTCGTGGTCGTTGTTGTGGGAGTTCTTGTCGATATACGCTTCCTCTATCATAATGAAGAAGTTTTCGTTGTTTGCGGAAATCTGACCGAGAGCCTCGCGTGCCTTGGGAACGAGCTGACGGCGGAGCGAGGACGAGGTCGCGCCCCAAACGTAGTCTACGGCGTTTTCGGCAACGAGCGCGTCTATCTGTTCCTGAAGCACTGCGGAGTCGTTTCTGTTGTCAAGGTGGCAAAGGAAGCCCGAGGGCGTTGCGCCCGTGATAACGTCGGTGGTAACTACTGCGGTGTTGTAGCCCTTGGAGTGTGCAAGCTCGCGGACGTTCTGCACGCTCTGGTTGGTAAGCTCGTCAACGGGTATCATTCCGAGGTAGCCGTTAAGCGTCTTGTAGCCCGTAGCGAGCGCGGTCGCGGACGCGGCGGAGTCGGTGTAGGTCGCAACGCCGTTGATAACGGACTGCGAGTAGGTCTTACAGGTGGTAACTACGGGAAGTCTTGCGGCTACGAACTCGTCTATCTTCTGCGTCTTGATGGTCATATCAATGTGGCTCTGTCCCATACCGTCGCCTATCATAAGAATGGCAGAGGTCGCCTTGGGGAAGGTGAAGGTCGACGCCTTTGCGGTGGTGGGAAGTCCCGTTACGTCAAGGGTTACGTTAGTGCCGCTTGCGTTGGCGTATTTGTTTACAAATTCGCCTGCCGCCGCGCCTACGTAATAGGACGCGCCCTGCATAACTATCTTATTGCCCGTCTGCCAGAGTATGTATTTATCGTCGCCGAGGGATATCTTTGCCGCCTCGGTGGAAACGGTACGGTTGGTAACGCCTACGAGGAACTCGTATTCGCTCTCCTCCTTGGAGTCGTCGACCACCTCAAGCTTATAGCCGAGGTTGGAGTTTACGTAATCCGCAAGAGCAACGGCGGTAAAGTAGGTGATGCGGTCGGAGTCCTTCGGATAAACTATCTTGTAGTTTTTGATATCAACGCCGTTTATCGAGAGAGCTTTGAACATATAGGGACGGCTCTCGCGCACGTCGGGTGCGGCGGAGTTGAGGACGATAGATGACGCGCCTGCGACGACGTATTTTTCGATAAAGAAGTCAACTGCCTTTTCAAGCACTCCGTCGCTTCCGCCCGTAATGATGATGCGGTCGTTTTCAAACGCAACGCCGTAATCAAGCTCACGCATCATTTCCTGATACTTCGTGGACTCGGGGCGGTTGGTGTAGCCGATAAGTATCTCGCAAGCCGTAGCGGGAACCTCCTCGTTCTTGCCGAGGGTGTCAGCCATAAGACCGGGCTTCGTGCCGAGGGTGTCGCCGATAGCGTTGCGCACCTTCTGCGCAAGTGCTATGGTTTCGTTGCTTGCATACTCGTATCTTACTACCTTATAGGACGCAAGCTTTTCTACGGGTATTTCTACGGGGATATAAGGGCCCGTGGTTTCCTCGGGCGCGGTCGTGCCGTCCGTGGTTCCGTCAGTGCCGCCGACGGATGCGGGGGTACAGCCGACAAGCGCGAGGGTGGCCATAAGAATAGCTAAAAATAAAGCGGTTGCCTTTTTGAACATAATTTTCCTCCGAATTTGAATATTATTCAAATATTTTTACTAATTATATCACACTTGTGCGCCGCAAATGTGAACTTTTGGTTAATTTTGTTATGGTATGGTGACGAAAGCGCAGACGGGAAGGTGGTCGGAAAGGAAAAAGCCGTCGCGGTCGTATTCGTCAACGACGTAGGTGCGCTCCGCCTCGCAGGGCATATCGGTGAAGATATAGTCTATCTTGATGGGATCTTTAAGCCTGCCGAAGTCGTGGAACGTGCCGCCGCACAGGCGCGTAGCGTCAGTAACGGGCGCACCGCAAAGCGCGTCGGCGGTAAAGGAACGTATTGCCGCGGAGTCGGGCAGGGCGTTCATATCGCCCGTAAGGATAAAGGGCAGACCTATCTCGGCAATGCGCTTTTTTATCACCGCCGCGCCGCGCACGCGGGCGTTTTCGCCCTCGTGGTCGAGGTGGGTGTTGATGAAAAGGAAGGGAGCGTCGGCTTCCTTGTGCTTCAGAACGAGGGCTGTGTGTATTCGGGGAAAACAGCTCTGGTCGCCTTCAAAGCGCGAGCCTGGGGTGAGGGGCGTGTCCGAAACCCAACGGTTTTCAAGGGAGAAAAGCTCCATATTTTCGTGCTTGTAGGCAACTATCACGGACTCGCCGCGCATATTGGAATCTCTGCCGCATCCGACGGTTATGTAGCCGCGTCTTGCAAGCTCCTCGCGCAGGTAAAGGCGCATGGGATTTGTCGCCTCCTGAAAGCCGATGACGTCGGGGGAGTGCTTTTCGATAGATGCAAGCACGGTCTCGCGGCGGTTGAGGAAGCGATGCACGCCGTCCCCCGCTACGTCTACGCGCAAATTGAAGGTCATAATTTTAAGCTCTACTGACATGGGGTTCTCCTTTTTTGTTATTGCTTCTTTTTGGCGGCAAACACGAACGCCGCGAGTGCCGCGACGGACGATAGCGCAAATATTGCGCAAAGTCCGAAAATGATAAACGTTATGCTTTCGCTGTCAAGGGGGCTCGACTGCCCGTTTTCCGCGCCCGCCGAGGACTCAACGCCCGCCGCCGAGGACTCAACGCTCGGTGCGGTGGTTACGGCATCGTGTGGCGGCGCGTCCGTTTCGTCGGGGGCGGCGGGGGGCGGCGCGGCGTCGTTTAGCTCCTCGTCCACTATGACGGAGCCGTTTGGCAGCGCGTCCTCGGTAGCCTTGTCGGAGCCTGTGTTAAATCTCGTCGGCGTGGACATAAAGAACGCGGCGACAAGAAAGATGCAAAGGAAGGCGGCAACGAAGGGAATGAAGCGCGAGATGCGCGGTATCTCCTGCGCCCTGACCCTTGCGGCGGCGGCATCCGTCTTGACCGACGCCATTATGTGCGCGTGGAGTCCGCGCGGCAGAGGCGTCATTTCGGGAACGTCCACAGCCTCCTCGGTCTTTACGGTAATTTCAAGATAGCGGCGGCATTCGGGGCATACCTCGGCGTGCTCGAAAAGCTCGCTTATTTCCTTTTCGGTAAGCTCGCCGTCTATATATTTATCCGCATACGAGGCAAAGCGGTCAAGCTGTTCACAGCTATGCCCCGATATATTTTTGTTTTCCAAGACCTTGCCTCCTTTCGTAGTACTCATTTTTTATGACGTTCAGCGTGGCGGAACGTTCCGTTTTTTTAGAATTTCGCACAGTTTCTTGCGCGCGCGGTGCAGTCGGCTTTTCACCGTACCCTCGGGAATGCCGAGAAGCTCCGCTATCTCCGCGTAATCGGCGTTTGCCATATGGCGCAGATATATCATTCGGCGCATATCGGGCGGCAATTCGTCCACCGCGGCGCGTACCTCCGCCGCCTCGGCGCGCCTTACGTAGTCCTCGTCGGGCGTTGGCGACGTGTCGGGAATATCTATTTCCGTTTCCTCGCCGTCCTCGTCGGTGTAAACGAGGGGAAGGGGAGCGCGTCTGCGCCTGCGCAGAACGTCAAGCGCAGAGTTGCGACAGATGCGAAGGACGTAGGAGTAGAGCGACGCCGTCGTGCCGCGATATTCGGGCAGGGCGCGCCATAGCTTTAGGAAGGTGTCCTGCGTTGCGTCCTCGGCATCCTCGCGATGCTCCGTAAGCGAGAGGGCAAGTCCGTAAACGTAGCCCTCGTAGGCGTAAAGTATCTCCTCGAAGGCGGCGACGTCCCCCTCCTTCGCGCGGGAAAGCACGTCCGCGCTGACTGCGGCAGGACGCTTATCTGCGGTTTTCAAGAGGCTCGCCTCCTTTCGCGGTTTTAGTGGGATTTAGGGCAAAAGCACCCGAAGCAGAGCCTCCTCGATGGCGGCGGCACTGCTTTGCGCCATTATTTCGGCGCGTGCGCGCGTTGCGCCGTGAAGCCCCTTGACGTAGTGGGAAAGCGTTACCTTTACCTCTGCCACGCCCTGACGCTCGCCCTTTTCGGCAACGCTGCGCCGCAGCTGCTCGACGGCGGTGGCGGCTATCTCCTCGGCACTCGGCGGCACGTACTCCGTGCCGTCAAGGGCGGCTGATATCTCGTTGAATATCCACGGGTTGCCCATTGCGGCTCTGCCCACGGCAAAGCCGTCACAGCCCGTTTCGCTTTTCATTTTGAGCGCGTCTGCGGCGCAGCTTATGTCACCGTTTCCGAAAACGGGAATGCGCACCCTCTCTTTGACGAGGCGTATTATCTCGGGCATAATGCCCGGGGTGTAGAATTGCTCGCGCGTTCTCGCGTGTACGCACACGGCGGCGGCGCCCGCACTCTCGGCGGCGGCGGCGCATTCGGGCGCGTTTAAGCTATTTAAGTCCCAGCCTGCGCGAAGCTTTACGGTCACGGGAAGGGCGGACGCGCGACAGACGGCGGAAACGATGTCGTATATTTTTTCGGGTGTGCGCATCAGCGCACTGCCCTCGCCACAGCTTACTACCTTTTTGACGGGACAGCCCATATTTATATCCACGGCGGCGGGTAAAATGCCGCAAAAGCCGCGGTACTCGCCGCTTGACAAAAGCCGCGCCGCCTCAGCCATAAATTCGCTATCCGAGCCGAATATCTGAATGGCGGTGGGTATCTCTCCGTCTATTTTGCAAAGGGCGGCGGTCTTTGTGGGGGCGCCCGCACGCGCCCCTTGCTCGTAGACGAGCGCCTTTGCCGACACCATCTCGCTTACGGCATATTCCGCGCCCCTGTCGGCGCATATCTTGCGCATAGCGAGGTCGGTCACGCCCGCCATCGGCGCAAGCATCAGCCCGTGGCGAAGCGCGGTATTTCCTATCTTTATCATCGTGTCACCATAGTAATCTTAATAAAATAATAATATCACAGAAAATGGTACAAGTCAATATTAAATCGGCACTTGACGGAAAGTGGTAATAAGTGGTATAATTAGAAAAAAAGGCGGTGGTAAGATGGCAGAAAAGATAAAAAGCAATATTTCTCCCTCCTCGCCCGTCAGCGTGCTGTCGGGTGTTGGTCCTACGCGTGCGGCGGCGTATGCCAAGTCGGGCGTTACCACGCTTTTGGAGCTTCTTTACCACGTTCCCCGCGCCTACGAAAACAGGGGGGATATAAGACCGCTTTCCGAGTCGTACACGGGTGGCGGAAAATCCGCGCTCGTGCTTACGATAGCCACCGAGCCGCGTGCGGCAAAGCTGCGCGGAAGAATGACCGTCGTAAAGCTTCGCGCCTTTGATGAAAGCGGAACGTGCGAGCTGACCTTTTTCAATCAGCCGTATCTGAAGCAGACCTTTACCGTCGGCAGTGAGTGGCGCTTTTACGGCGTGGTGGAGCAAAAGGCAACGCGCAGCGGCGTAAGGTACTATATGACCTCGCCCGCGTTCGAGCCGTGGCGCGAGGGTGCGCTCCCCGATTTTTGCGCGGTGTATCCGCTGTCCGAGGGGCTTACGCAAAAGCAGGTGGCGCAAAACGCCGCCGAGGCGATACGCTACTGCCTGCCGACCCTTTCCGACCATCTCCCCGACGAGATAAGGACGGCGCGCGGGCTTTGCACGCTTGCCTTCGCTATAAGGAACATACACTCGCCCGAAAGCTATACGGCGCTCGCGGCGGCAAAGCGCAGGCTTATATTTGACGAGCTGTTTTTCTTCTCGCTCGGACTTGCGATGCAAAACAAGCACGAGAAAAAGAGAGGCGCGTTCCCCTGCAAAAAACAGAATATTTCCCCGATGCTACCCTTGCTTGGGTACGAGCTTACGGGTGCGCAGAAGCGCGTTATCAGCGAGATAGCCGCCGATATGCGCACGGACGTGCCGATGAGCCGCATCGTCGTTGGCGACGTTGGCTGCGGAAAGACCGCGGTCGCGGCGGCGGCGATGTATATCGCCGCGCTAAACGGCAGACAGTCCGCGCTCATGGCACCCACGGAGATACTCGCGCGTCAGCATTACGAGGACCTCGCGCCGCTTTTTGAAAAGCTCGGCGTTAAGTGCGCACTGCTCGTCGGCGCGACGACGGTGGCGGAGAAAAGGCGCGTCCGCGCCGCGCTCGTTTCCGAGGGTGAGGACAGGTGCGATATCGTTATCGGCACTCACGCGCTCATCTCGTCGGGAGTTGAGTTTTCAGCCCTTTCGCTCGTCGTTACGGACGAGCAACACCGCTTCGGCGTGGCACAGCGTGCGACGCTTGCGGAAAAGGCGCAGAACGTTCACGTTCTCGCTATGAGCGCAACGCCCATACCGCGCTCGCTCGCGCTTGCGGTTTACGGCGACCTTGATATCTCAAAAATAGACGAAATGCCCGCGGGCAGACAGCGCGTGGACACCTTCACGGTGGACGAGAGCTACCGCACGCGGCTTAACGCCTTTATCGAAAAGACCGTAGGCGAGGGCGGACAGGTGTACGTCGTTTGCCCCGCGATAGAGGAAAACGCCACGCCAAGCGGCGAGGTGGAGCTTTCGGATATCGGTATGGACGGCATCGAGCAAAAGCCGCCGCTTAAGGCGGCTACCGTGTACGCCGAGGAGCTTTCCGAGGCGTTGCCGAGCGTCAGCGTCGCGCTCGTTCACGGCAAGATGAAGGCGGCGGAGAAGGAAGCCGTAATGACGACGTTTTCGGCGGGGGATATCGACGTGCTTGTTTCCACCACCGTTATCGAGGTCGGCGTAAACGTGCCGAACGCCTCGCTTATGATAGTTGAAAACGCGGAGAGGTTCGGGCTTTCACAGCTCCATCAGCTTCGCGGCAGAGTGGGCAGGGGAGCGCGGAAATCGTACTGCATCCTCGTGTCCGACACGCACAGCCCCACCTCGCGCAAGCGACTTGACACCATGCGCGACAATTACGACGGCTTTTCTATTGCCGAGGTCGACCTTGAGGCACGCGGTCCGGGCGACTTCTTCGGAAAGGACGGCGTAAGACAAAGCGGCGGCGTGCGATTCCGCTTTGCCGACCTTTGCGGCGACGCGTCACTCCTTGCCGCGGCTACCGAGTCGGCGCACGCCCTGCTCGCGGCGGACCCCGCGCTTGACGGGCATACTGAGCTTAAAAAAATAATGACGGAAATGCTTTCGGTTTCCGATTGAAGAAAGGAAAAATATTATGGAAAAAACAAGAGGAATTATCGTAGTAGACGCAGGCCACGGCGAAAAGGGCAACCCCCACACCACGCGCGAGGGCTTTTACGAGGGAACGCAGAACTATAAGCTGTCGCTTTATCTGCGCGACGAGCTTGTCGCGCGCGGCTTTGAGGTAAAGCTTACGCGTGAAGAGGTCACCGACGACCCCGAGCTTATGTGGCGCGGCGGTATCGCGGGTGAGATAGGCGCAGTTATGTTCATTTCGCTCCACTCCAACGCCCCTGCTACGAACATTCCGCCCGAGGAATATATTGCCACCCGCGGCGTTGAAACGTACTATTCCGTCAAGGACCTTGAGGGCAACGCCCCCATCGCAAAGGCACTTAACGACGCCGTTATCGGCGTTATGAACACCGCCGACCGCGGCATAAAGATACGTCGCTCGAACGAAAATCCCGACGAGGATTTTTACCGCGTTATCAGAAGCGCGGCAAATTCGGGCTGTGTTCGCGCGTTCCTCGTTGAGCACGGCTTCCACACCAATCCCGAGGACTCCGCAATGCTTCAGAGCGACGAGTATCTTGCAAAAATTGCCAAGGCAGAGGCAGAGGTCATTGATAAATTCTTTTAATTGACCGAGAATTTATTATTAGGAAACAAAATACGGCGTTTGCCGAGATATAATATTTAATAAGTAACTACGAAAGAGAGGATAAGGATATGCCCGGACCAGGCGGAGGATCAAGAGGCGGAGGCTTCGGCGGAGGCGGCTCACGCGGAGGCGGCGGAGGCGGCTCGCGCGGAGGATTTGGCGGCGGAGGCTCGCGCGGAGGCGGAGGCTTCGGTGGCGGAGGATTTGGAGGTCACCACAGACCGCCGCATCACAGACCGCCCCATTTTCACGGCCCGCATTTCGGCTGGGGCTGGCACAGACCGCGCTATTACGGCGGTGGCGGCGGAGGTTGTCTCGGTGCGCTTTTAGCTCCGATCATAATAATTATTTTTGCTGTTTTTATGCTTATCTCCACGGTATTTTCAGGGATTGGCGGACTCTTTGCGCAGGACGATGAATACGATGAGGAGGTAATGCAGGACTACGCAAACGCGCAGTACGCGGCGGAATTCCCCGCGGGCGATACCTACGAGGACAATATTCTCATCGTTTTCCTTGCCAACGAGGATATGGAGAGGTATTATTGCATATCGTTGGTAGGTAACAACCTTAACGAAAGCGTAAACGACCTTTTCGGCGCTCGCTTTGAGTCCGTTGTAGCGTCAAGATTCGGCGGACTTTACAAGTATTCGCTCCCCGCGGACCTTGCCTACGTTATAGAAACGATGGGTGCTAACGTTGAAGAACTCGGACTTGAGTCCTCGTTTAAGTACGAAACGGACGGCGCTCGCGCGACGTCACATCTGACCAACCATAGCGAAATGCAGATAGACGATATTCTCATAAATAAAAAGCTTGCCGAGTTTACCGAAAAGACGGGAATTCCCGCCGTTATCGTCGTTGCGGATGAAACGGACGTTTTCGTGCCCTCGGACTTTAGCTGGGTAGGCATCGTTCTCGTCGTTGCGCTTGTAGGAGTGGCAATATTCCTGATAGTCAGAACGGTCAAAAAGAATAAGGAAGAGGAAATGGCACGCAAATGAGTCTTGACACGTCAAGAACGGAATATATTTTGGGCAAGGACGGCTGTCGCCGTCTTGCCGAGTCGCGCGTTCTCGTTTTCGGTGTGGGCGGCGTCGGCGGACATCTGTGCGAGGCGCTTGCCCGCGCGGGCGTCGGCACGATAACGGTCGTCGACGGCGACGACGTTGCGCCCTCGAACCTCAACAGGCAGATAATCGCGCTCTCATCGACCGTCGGCAGACCGAAGGTCGAGGTAATAAAGGAGCGCATTGCCCTTATAAATCCCGATTGCAAGGTCGAGGCAAAAAAGCTGTTCTATCTGCCCGAAAACGCGGACGAGATAGATTTTGGCGCGTACGATGCCGTTGCGGACGCGGTCGACACCGTGGCGGCGAAGGTGGATATAATCTGCCGTGCAAAAGCGGCGGGTGCTTTCGTGATATCCTCGATGGGCGCGGGAAATAAGCTATATCCCGAAAGATTTCGGGTGGGCGACATCTACTCCACCAGCGTTTGTCCGCTTGCCCGCGTTATGCGGCGCGAGCTGAAGGCGCGCGGCGTAAAGTCGCTTTCGGTGGTGTGGTCGGACGAAGCGCCCATCGCGCCGAAGGTAGCCGTCGAGGGACGCGCTCCGGGCAGTATCTCCTTCGTACCCGCCGCCGCAGGGCTTATAATGGCGGGTGAGATAGTGCGCAGATTGGCATTGTGATTTTTGACGGGGGTTTTTGAAATTTTTTTCAAAAACCCCTTGACAAAGCGAGTGCGCTATGCTAAAATGACTTCATAATTTCAAAATCAAACGCAATGACGGAAAATGCGTAAGTGAAAAGCGTTTCAGAGAGCCGACGGCAGCTGTGAGTCGGTACGCGGACACGGTACGCTCTCATTCCCGAGTGGGACATCTGAAAAGGGTGTCACGGATGCCACCGTTACAGGGCAGGGAGCTGTTAGGCTCTTGTAAAAGAGGTCGCGCAAGCGGCAATCTGGGTGGTACCGCGGTTTTTATCGTCCCTGAAGCATGGCTTCGGGGGTTTTTTGTTTTTTACGGCACTCCCGCAAAATTTAGAAAATATTTTAAGAGAGGTTCTGACTATGAACGCAAACGCAAGAAGGATCAAAATATCTGACGCTACTATTCGCCTCGGCGCTATGGGCTATACCTTTAAGGAAAAGCTTGAGGTGCTTCGTATGCTCGGCAGGATAGGCGTGGACATTATCGAGCTTGGCTCTATCAGCGAGACCGAGGCAAAGAGCGACGCGCTCCTTTACCGCACCGCGAGTGCGATCCTTGAGGGTTGCACCCTTTCCGTAAGCGTTGCCGCCGACAAGGCCGGCATCGACGCGGCTTGGGCGGCTATCAGCGGTGCAACGAATCCGCGCCTTTCGGTAGCTCTGCCCGTTTCCACCGTTCAGGCTGAATACGTATATCATAAAAAGCCCGAGGCTATGCTTCCCGTCATCAGCGACACCGTCGCATACGCCAAGAGCCTTGGTGCAGAGGTCGAGTTCCGCGCGCTTGACTCCACGAGGTGCGACCTTGACTACCTCATCGCCGCATCCGAGGCGGCAGCCGCCGCGGGAGCGTCCGTCATCACCGTTTGCGACACCGCGGGCGAGTCGCTCCCACACGAGATAGGCGCTATCGTTTCCGCCCTGCGCGGCGCAGTTGCGGGCGTGAGCATCGGTATTGAATGCTCCGACGCTATGGGACTTGCCAACGCCGCCGCACTTTCCGCTATCTCCGCGGGCGCTGACGAGGTCAGCACCGTGTTCTGCCGCGGCGGAGCTTCCGTTTGCGACCTTGCCGCCGCTATCGCGATAAAGGGCGGCGCGATGGGCGTAAGTCTTGGCATTGACACCACCAAGCTTTCCAGCACCGCTGACAGAGTTTCTCACCTTTCGGGCGACCGCCACGGCAAGAGCGTAAAGAGCGTGGTTTCCGCCTACGACGACAGAGAGATACCCACCGACGCCGACATTATCACCGTTGGCGAGGCAGCCGCCGCTATCGGCTACAGCCTTACCGAGGACGATAGGGCAAGAGTTTACGAATCGCTCCACCGCCTTGGCGAAAAGACGGGCAGAAAGAGCATCACCACACGCGAGCTTGACGCGATAATTGCCGCCGACGCTTTGCAGGTGTCCCCCACCTACCGCCTTGTTTCCTACCTTATCAACAGCGGAAACACCATTACCGCCACCGCACAGATCACCCTTGACAAGAACGGCGAGCTGATGACGGGACTTTGCGCGGGCGACGGTCCTATCGACGCCGCCTTCCGCGCTATCGAGCAGATACTCGGATACCACTACGAGCTTGACGATTTCCGCATCAGCTCCGTTACCGAGGGCAAGGGCGCAATGGGCGACGCGCTCATCCGTCTGCGCTACGAGGGCAAGCTCTATTCGGGCAGGGGACTTTCCACCGACATCATCGGTGCGTCCATCAGAGCGTACGTCAGCGCACTCAATAAGATCGTGTACGATCAGAATAACTCAAAGTAATTAAGAGGGATATCCTATGAAACTTTCACTTTCGACTAACGGCTGGGAGCAATACGGCTGGGACGGGCTTTTCGAGGCCTTCCGTGACGCAGGGCTTGAGGGCATCGAGCTTCACGGAATAACCTCGCCCGAGCTGTCGGGCGCGGGCAAGCCGTTTTCCACCGAGAATATAAAGACCACCGCACGCCGCTTTTCCGACGTGGGAATCGCGGTAAGCTGCGTTGACTCGCTTTCCGACGTTTCGCAAAGCGACCCCGACGCTATCGACTCCGCGATATATGAAATTGAGGAATGTATACTTGCCGCGCACGATCTGCGTTGCAGATTCGTAAGACTTCACGCCTTTGGCGAGGACAAGGGCGAGGCTACCGATGCCGCCGTGCGCCGTATGATAATGCGTCTGCTCGGCACGGCTGTGAAGATGGGCGTTACTCTGCTCGTTGAAACTGCGGGCATTTACGCCGACACGGAAAGGCTTTGCGAGCTGCTTAATTCCTTTGCGTCCGACAACGTCGGTGCGCTGTGGGATATGCACCATCCTTACAGATATTGCGGCGAGGACCCCGAGGTGACCATTCAGCGTCTTGGCGCGTACGTCAAGCACGTCCACATCCGCGATTCCGCAAAGAATGCGTCGGGGGAGGTGGAGTTCTGCCTTATGGGCGACGGAGATCTTCCCGTTGCCGAGATGCTTGACGCGCTCGATTCCGTCGGCTACGGCGGCTATATTAGCTACGAATGCGACAAGGGCGTTATCGAGGACTTTGGCGCGGCGGACATCGTTCTGCCCCATTTCGTCAGCTATATGCAGAAATTCGGCAAAAGCTCCTCGGCTAAAAAGTCCCGTCTGCCCGAAAACCGTTCGAGAACGGGCCGCTTCGTCTGGCCGAAGAACGAGCTTATCGACCTGACATTCCCGCAGGTGCTTGACCGTATGGTAGAGGAATTCCCCGACCAGCTTGCGTTCAAGTACACAACTCTTGACTATACTCGCACCTACTCGCAGTTCCGCGACGACGTGGATAATTTTGCGCGCGCGCTCATCGCTATGGGCGTTGGCGTGGGCGACCACGTTGCTATCTGGGCGACCAACGTCCCCGCGTGGTTCATCACCTTCTGGGCGGCGACGAAGATAGGCGCGGTGCTGGTTACCGTAAATACCGCTTATAAGATACACGAGGCGGAATATCTGTTCCGTCAGTCCGATACGCATACGCTCGTTATGGTCGAAAGCTGCCGCGATTCCGATTATCGCGCTATCATCAACGAGATATGCCCCGAAATCGCTTCCACTCCCTCGGGTCAGCCGCTTCACTGCAAGAGACTTCCGTTCCTTCGCAACGTCGTTACCGTCGGCTTTTCGATGGCGGGCGGCGTGACTCTTGAGGAGGCTATGCGAATGGGCGAGAGCGTTCCTGCCGAGGAGGTATCAAGGCGCGCCGCCGCCGTCCGTCCCGACGACGTTGCAAATATGCAGTACACGTCGGGTACTACGGGCTTCCCCAAGGGCGTTATGCTCACGCACCGCAATATAGTCAATAACGGCAAATGTATAGGCGACAGAATGGACCTTTCCACCGCCGACCGTATGATGATACAAGTGCCGATGTTCCATTGCTTCGGAATGGTGCTGTCGATGACGTCGTCAATGACGCACGGCGCAACGCTCCTTCCGATGCCGTATTTCAGCCCCAAATCCTCGCTTGCCTGCGTTCAGGCGGAGCGCATAACCGTGTTTAACGGCGTTCCTACGATGTTTATTGCAATGCAGTCGCACGCGGACTTTGCAAAGACCGATTTTTCGTCCGTCCGCACGGGCATTATGGCAGGCTCTAACTGCCCTGCCGACCTTATGCTCAGCGCGACCAAGACGATGAATATGAAGGAGATAATAAGCGTCTACGGTCAGACCGAGGCGTCGCCCGGCTGTACTATGAGCTGTGTTGACGATCCTCTTGAGGCGCGTGTGGGTACCGTTGGTCACGCCTTCCCGAACGTCGAGTGTAAGATAATCGACCCCGAAACGGGAGAGGACCTGCCCGACGGCGAGAACGGCGAGTTCGTTGCGCGCGGATATAACATAATGAAGGGCTATTACAAGATGCCCCGCGCAACTCGTGAGGCAATTGATAGCGACGGTTGGCTCCACACGGGCGACATCGCCTGCCGCGATGCCGACGGAAACTACCGCATCACGGGCAGACTTAAGGATATGATAATCCGCGGCGGCGAGAACATCTACCCCCGCGAGCTTGAGGAATTCCTCTTTACGCACCCCAAGGTCAGCGACGTTCAGGTCGTCGGCGTTCCCGACAAGAGATACGGCGAGGAATGTATGGCTTGGGTAATTCCGAAGGAGGGCGAGGAGCTTACTCCCGAGGAGCTTCGCGAGTATTCGCTTGAGAGAATGGCGCGTCACAAAGTGCCGAGATACATTCACATCTGCTCAAGCTTCCCGATGAACGACGCGGGCAAGATACTCAAGTACAAGATGCGCGAGTGGGGCGCCGAGATGATAGCAGACCCCGAAAATCCCCTCTCCAAGCAGTAATATTTGTAAATTCAAAAAATATAGTGCATTTTGCGCTGTAATGTGATATAATTGACTTAACCTAAAACAAGGAGAAAAAAGCTATGGAAATCAAGATTACAAGAACTACAACTCCCAAGGCAAAGCCTGCAAAGGGTCAGGCTCTTGGCTTTGGCAAGATCTTTACCGATCATATGTTTATGATGAACTACACCGAGGGCAAGGGCTGGCACGATGCCAGAGTAGAGCCCTTCCACAATATCGAGCTGTCCCCCGCCTGCGTGGTATTCCACTACGGTCAGGAGATGTTCGAGGGACTTAAGGCTTACCGCGGCGTTGACGGCAAGGTCCGCCTTTTCCGCCCCGAAATGAACGCTCGCCGCACTAATGCGTCCAACAAGCGTCTTTGCATTCCCGAGCTTCCCGAGGAGATGTTCGTCGAGGCTGTTCGCGCGGTAGTTGACGTTGACGCGGATTGGATACCCACCGACGACGGTACGTCCCTCTACATTCGTCCCTTCATCATCGGTACGGATGAATTCCTCGGCGTTGCGCCCTCCAAGACCTACCTTTTCTGCATCATTCTTTCTCCCTCGGGCGCGTACTACGCAGACGGACTTAAGCCCGTTGGTATCTGGATCGAGGACGATTACGTAAGAGCAGTTCGCGGCGGAATGGGCTTTGCAAAGACGGGCGGTAACTACGCTTGCTCCCTTGCGGCTCAGGTAAAGGCGCACGACGACGGATATTCTCAGGTGCTTTGGCTCGACGGCGTTGAGAGAAAGTACATTGAGGAGGTCGGTGCTATGAACATCTTCTTCAAGATCGGCGGCAAGGTAGTAACTCCTATGCTCAACGGCTCAATTCTGCCCGGTATCACCCGTGACAGCGTTCTTACGCTCTGCCGCGCGTGGGGACTTGAGGTTGAGGAGCGCAAGATATCCGTTGACGAGCTTATCGAGGCTCAGAAGAACGGCACTCTTGAGGAGGTATTCGGAACGGGTACTGCCGCAGTTATCTCCCCCGTTGGCAAGCTCCGCTACGTTGACGAGGTAATGACCATCGGCGACGGCTCTATCGGTCCTCTCAGCCAGAAGCTCTACGACACCGTAACGGGTATCCAGTGGGGCAAGGTAGAGGACAATATGGGCTGGACTCAGACCGTATAATATGAAGTCGATACTCAAAAGAGAAGCCAGAGTGACGCTTTTCGCGGGACACTACGGAAGCGGAAAAAGCACGGCGGCAATAGCGTTTGCCGCCGCGCTCCGCGCCGCGTTCCCCGACGAGCCCTTGGCTCTTGCCGACCTTGATATAGTAAATCCGTATTTCCGCACCACCGACTCGGCAGAGCTTCTTCGCTCGCTTGGGGTGGAGATGGTAGCGTCGGATTTTGCAGGCACTAACGTGGACGTTCCCGCGCTCCCCGGTGCGGCGTACTCGATAACCGAAAGGCGCGACGTGCGCGCCGTTATCGACGTTGGCGGCGATGACCGCGGCGCGCTTGCGCTCGGTCGATACGTTCCCGCCCTCAAGGAGGAGGGAAGCTACGATATGCTTGCGGTCATAAGCCCCTACCGCCCGCTTACGCGCACCGTCGCGGACACCGTGGAGGTGCTTCGCGAGATAGAGGCGGCGTGCGGCTTGGCTTTCACGGCGATACTCAATAATCCCGCGCTCGGCGCAAACAGCACCGCCGACAGCGTGGTGGCGGCAACGCCCTACGCGCTCGGAGTTGCCGAGGCTATGGGCATTCCCGTGGCGTTCACGATGGCAAGGGAGGACCTTTGCGACGAGCTTAAAAAAAGAAGCTCCGAGCTGCCTGCCGAGGGGCTTTTGCTACCGTTCAGCCATAAAATCGCCCACGGCGGCATAGTAAACGGGTAAAATTATAAAAAAACGGCTTTTGAAAGCCGTTTTTTTGCAAAAAACTGTTGAACAAACGGGAATTATAATATATAATAATATAATAAGTTAAATTTTACATACCGAAAGGGAAACTAAAATGGTAAAAATCAGCTTCAGAACCGACAGATGTAAGGGCTGCGGACTTTGCGTTACCGCCTGCCCCAAAAAGCTGCTCGCTATGGACAGCGAGAAGATAAACGCGCAGGGCCATCACCCTGCCACCATCACCGACGCATCCGCTTGCGTAGGCTGCGCTTCCTGCGCACTTATCTGCCCCGATTGCGTCATTACGATAATCAAGGAATAAAGGAGAAAGAAAATGGCAGAAAAGGTACTTATGAAGGGTAACGAGGCTATTGCCGAGGCTGCTATTGCCGCAGGCTGCCGCCATTATTTCGGTTACCCCATCACCCCCCAGACAGAGATAGCTGCATATATGGCAAAGCGTATGCCCAAGATAGGCGGCGTTTTCCTTCAGGCAGAAAGCGAGGTTTCAGCCGTTAATATGGTCATCGGTGCGGCTTCCGCAGGCGTGCGCGTTATGACCTCCTCCTCCTCCCCCGGAATATCCCTTAAGAGCGAGGGTCTTTCCTACATGGCAGGCTGTGACCTGCCCGCCCTCATCGTCAACGTACAGCGCGGCGGCCCCGGTCTTGGCGGTATCCAGCCCTCTCAGTCCGACTATTTTCAGGCTACCCGCGGCGGCGGACACGGCGACTATCATATGCTCGTTCTCGCTCCCAACTCCGTTCAGGAGATGGCACAGCTGACCATTCAGGGCTTTGCCCTTGCCGAGAAATACCGTATGCCCTGTATGCTTCTTGCCGACGGTACTATGGGACAGATGATGGAGCCCGTTGAGCTTCCCGATTCCGCACCCGAAATGGCTGAAAAGCCCTGGGCACTTACGGGCACGGGACTTTCCCGCAAGCACAATATCATAAACTCCCTCTCTCTTACTCCCGACGAGCTTGAGAGATGGAATATCGACAGATATGCAAGATACGCAAAGGTAGAGGCTGACGAGGTAATGTACGAGGAGTATCTTACCGAGGACGCCGACGTTTGCGTCGTTGGCTACGGAATCGCCGCAAGAGTTGCGCGCAACGCCGTTAACGCCGCACGCGCCAAGGGCATCAAGGCGGGAATGTTCCGTCCCATCACTCTTTGGCCCTTCCCGAAGGCAGCGCTTAACAAGCTCGCTACCACCTGCCGTGCGTTCATTTCCGTTGAGCTTTCTATGGGACAGCTTATCGAGGACGTTGAGCTTGCAATCCGTTGCAGCCGCCCCGTAACTCTTTGCAACCGCACGGGCGGTATGATACCCTCACCCGAGCAGGTGCTTGCCTCTATCGAGGAAGCCGCCGCAAAACTTAACTAAGGAGGACGCAGAAAATGGCAGTTGTATTTGAAAGACCCCACGCACTTACCGACGTACCCATGCACTATTGCCCCGGCTGCGGACACGGTATAATCCACCGCCTCGTTGCAGAGGCTATCGACAGCCTCGGTATCGAGGGCAAGACCATTGGCGTTGCCTCGGTAGGTTGCTCGGTATTTTCCTATAACTACTTCAACACCGATATGGTTCAGGCGGCTCACGGCCGCGCTCCCGCCGTTGCTACGGGCGTAAAGCGCGCTAACCCCGAAAACGTCGTTTTCACCTATCAGGGTGACGGCGACCTTGCCGCTATCGGTACTGCGGAGACGGTTCACGCCGCCGCAAGAGGTGAAAATATCACCATTATCTTCGTAAATAACGCAATTTACGGTATGACGGGCGGTCAGATGGCTCCGACCTCTCTGCCCGGTCAGATCACGCAGACCTCGCCCTACGGACGCGACGTCAACACCGTCGGCTATCCCGTAAAGGTCAGCGAGATGCTCTCTCAGCTTGACGGCGCGGCTTACATCGAGCGCGTTGCCATCAACAACACCAAGAACATTCGCGCCGCCGCAAAGGCAATAAAGAAGGCGTTTACTTATCAGACCGAGGGCAAGGGATTTACTCTTATCGAGGTAGTTTCCACCTGCCCCACCAACTGGGGACTTACTCCCGAAAAGGCTATGGGCTGGCTTGAGGAGAATATGCTTCCTTACTATCCTCTCGGCGTTTACAAGGACAAGTACGCCGACAAAAACTGATAGGGGGTAAAGATTATGACTAAGAATATTCTTATTGCGGGCTTTGGCGGACAGGGTGTGCTTTTCACGGGTAAATTCATCGCCTACGGCGCACTCATCGAGGGTAAGGAGCTTAGCTGGCTCCCCTCCTACGGCCCTGAAATGCGCGGCGGAACGTGCAACTGCTCCGTTATCGTAAGTGACGAGCCCGTAGGCTCTCCCATCGTTAACGAGCCCGACGTGCTTATCGCTATGAACCGTCCCTCGCTTGACAAGTTCGAGGACGCGGTAGTTCCCGGCGGCGATATTTATATCGACTCCTCTCTCGTTGACAGAGAGGTTCGCCGTACCGACGTAAACGTTCACTATATCCCCGCTACCCGCCTTTCCACCGAGCGCGGCTTTGACGGTATCGCTAATATGATACTCCTCGGCAGCGTTATCAAGGGAAGCGGCGTTATCAAGGAGGAAACTATCCCCGCGGCTATGTCGAAGGTAGTTTCGGCAAAGCGTCAGAATCTTTTTGATTTCAACATCCGTGCGCTTGCGCTTGGCGCGGAAGTGCTTGAATAATAGGTGAAGTATGGCTAAAACACATTCCGACGAGCTTCGCGAGATAGCCGCACGTCTTCGCGATATGCGCGAGATATGCGAGATATCCGAGGCGGAAATGGCGCAAAGGCTTGGCGAGACGCTTGAGGATTATCAGTCCTACGAGCGCGGTGAAAAGGATTTTCAGATAAGCTTTCTTTGCGAGGCGGCAAATATCCTCGGCATCGACGTGCTTGACCTTATGAGTGGCACGTCCCCGACGCTTTCCGTTTGCACCGTCGTTAAAAAGGGTCAGGGCTTTAACGTTGACCGTAACAGCGCGTACAAATACAAGCATCTTGCGTTCCCCTTCCGTAACAAAAAGGCAGAGCCCTTCCTCGTTACCGTTGAGCCTAACGACAGCGTTCCCGCGCTCAACTCGCACCCAGGTCAGGAATTTGACTATATGGTTTCGGGCGCGATGAAGCTCTTTATCGGCGAGGAGGAGTATCTTCTTGAGGCGGGAGACAGCGCTTATTTCGATTCCTCAACTCCCCACGCGCTCAAGGCAGTAGGCGATACCGCCGCAGAATTTTTGGCAATAGTTATCAAGTAAGGACGAAAAATGGCTATTTATGAAAAATATCTGGGGCGCTCGCGGGACAGCTTTTCCTCGCTGAAGGACGCGCAGGAGAACCTGCGCCTTTCCTGCCCCGACGATTTTAATTTCGCGTATGACGTTATCGACGAGCTTGGCAGGACCAAGCCCGACAAAACGGCTATGGTCTGGGTATCAAAGAATTGGGAGGAGAAGATAATCAGCTTCTCCGAGCTTTCGCGTGAGTCCGACCGCGCCGCCGCGTTCCTTTACGGGCTCGGCATTCGCCGCGGTGACAGGGTCCTGCTCGTTCTGAAGCGTCACTACTATTTCTGGTATCTGCTCCTCGGTCTGCACAAGATAGGTGCTGTCGAGGTACACGCAACCGCTATGCTCACGGCAAAGGACTACGTTTACCGTTGCAACGCCGCAAAGGTCAAGGCGGTAGTGCTTTCGTGCGACGACGGCTGTACCGAGCATTTTGACGGCGGCAACGGCAAGTACGAAACGGTCGAGCATCGCTTCGTCATCGGCGGCAACGCCCCCGACGGCTGGCGCGATTTCAACGCCGAGTTTGAGTCGACTCCTGCCGAGTGGAAAAAGCCCGATTACCTTTCGGATTTCTCCGCCGACGAAACGATGATGCTTTGCTTCTCGTCGGGAACGACGGGCTACCCCAAGCTCATCTCCCACGATTACCGTTATCCCCTCGGTCACATTATGACGGGCGTTTTCTGGCACCGTTGCGTTGACGGCGGACTTCACCTGTCCGTTTCCGACACGGGCTGGATGAAGGCGTTCTGGGGCAAGATGTACGGTCAGTGGTTTGCCGAAAGCGCGATAATGGTATACGATTTTGACCGCTTTAACGGCGACGATATACTTAAAATAGTGGAAAAGTACAAGGTTACTACCTTCTGCGTTCCCCCCACTATGTACCGTATGATATTACTTAAGGACGTCGAGAAATACGACCTTTCCTCGCTTACGCATTGTTGCACGGCGGGCGAGGCGCTCGGCCCCGAAATTTACAACGAGTGGCTCACTCGCACGGGACACAAGATATACGAGGGCTTCGGACAAAGCGAAACTCCCGTTATCATTGCATCTCTTGCGCCCTATACCGAGCCCGTTCCCGGTGCGGCGGGACTTCCCGTTCCGGGATATGACGTTCAGATAGTGGACGAGGATTGCAACCCTTGTCCGCGCGGTGTGAACGGCGAGATATGCGTCCGCGTGGACAGCATAGCAACGCGCCCCTACGGTCTGCTTTCAAGCTATAATTTCAACGAGGAGGAAACTGCCAACGCCTACCGTGACGGCTTTTATCACACGGGCGACATCGCCTACCGCGATGAAAAGGGTATGTTCCGCTACGTTGGACGAAACGACGATATAATCAAATCGTCGGGCTACCGTATAGGTCCGTTTGAGATAGAGTCGGTCATGATCGAGCATCCTGCGGTGCTTGAGGTCGCAGTTACGGGCGTTCCCGACGCTCTGCGCGGCTTCCTCGTCAAGGCGACGGTCGTTCTGCGCGAGGGCTTTGCTCCCTCGGACGAGCTTGTAAAGGAGCTTCAGAACTACGTCAAGGTCAATACCGCACCCTATAAGTACCCCCGAATTATCGAATTTGTTGACGCGCTTCCCAAGACCTTCAGCGGCAAGATACGCCGCACGGAGATACGCCAGCGCGACGCAGAGAAATATGCGAACAAATAATTAAATAAAAGGAGTACAAAATGAAAGCTTTCAAAAAATACGTAGCCGAGTTTATCGGCACGATGGTGCTTGTTGCCGTTGCTTGCGGCGTTGCCGCAGTAGTCGGCTGTGCCGACGCGGCAGGTAAGCTCATTACCTCTGTGGCGTTCGGACTCGTTATAGTTGCTATGGCATACTCCATCGGCAACGTTTCGGGCTGTCACATCAACCCCGCGGTTTCCATTGCGATGCTTATCACAAAGAAGCTCGGATTCAAGGACTTTATCGGATACGTTATCAGCCAGTGCCTCGGTGCTACCGTTGGTGCGTTCATCGTTGCGCTCTTCGCGGGCGGATTTAGCAATATCGGCGGCTGTGTCAACGGCACGGCTACCCTTGACGCTATGTACGGCACGACGTGGGGAATGGTTGCCGCTATCGCGGTCGAGGTCATTCTTACCTTCATTTTCGTTATCGCTATCATGGGCGTAACGTCAAAGAGTGAGAACAGCGCGGTCGCAGGCATCGTTATCGGCGGCGCGCTCACGCTCGTTCACCTCATCGGCACGAGCCTTACGGGAACGTCCGTAAACCCCGCAAGAAGCCTCGGTCCCGCTATAGTGCAGGCTATCGGCGGCGATATGGGCGGACTTAAGGCGGTTTGGATATTCATCGTTGCTCCGCTCGTTGGCGGCGCACTCGCCGCTATCGTTTATTCCTTTATTTCAAAGGAAAAGGCGGAGTAAAAACGCGCGGCGGTTTTATAGTGATATATTTGCCTTCGGCAAA
>JAFXAC010000092.1 GCA_017522125.1 Clostridia bacterium
AATTTTTTTTAATTTTTTTCAAATTTCTTCTTATTTTTTTAATTTGGGGCAAAGAATAATAAAAAACACCCCCAACGGAGGCAAAATGAGTTTCACAAACGTTGTTTTCAAGACATCTTATAGAAGCAAAGCCGTCGAATATCTTTTAGTTTGCGCCATCGGCGGAGTTTTCTACTTCACTCTCGAGGTGCTTTGGCGTGGCTGGTCACACGTAAGCATGGCAATTTGCGGTGCGTTATGCTTTTCTTTTTTCTATTATATTGAAGACAAGATACGCTTTCGTCGCCTCCCTCTTATATTTAAAGCCATAGTTGGCGGAGTGTTTATAAGTGCATTGGAGCTTGTAGCAGGGCTCGTCCTTAACAAATTACTTCATCTTCGCATATGGGACTATTCGCACATGCCGCTTGACTTTCTTGGTCAGATCTGTCTGCAAATGAGCATTTTGTGGGTATTCGTTTCCTTCGCAGCCTTTTTACTTTGCGATATTATAAGAAGGAACATCTTCCTGCGCTCTTAAGCGTGACATAAGCTCGCTTTCGCAAATAGCGTCAAGCAGAGCCGCCTTTTCTATCATAATATCGCACTCGCGTGCGCTCTCACTGTCCTTTATTGTGTCAAGCGATATGCGTGCGGCGGCTGAAAGATTTTGGGGCAAGCAATCAAAATCCCCCTTGCGCACACACGCTACGATCTCCCTTGCCGTATAGTTCCCGGAATTATTCATAAAACCGTAGGGGCATATATGCAAATATCTGCATTTAAGTGCAACCTTGAGATTTTCCGCATCATAACGATATTTAAGTATATCCATTTTATTCCTCTAACCCTTTGCTTTTAGTGCAAAACTCTCGTATTTGTCACCCGTTCCATATTTACGGCGACAAGGGACGGCATCGGAGCCTATTACAAGCACCTCATCCGCAGGCAATCTTCTCACGCCGAATTCAATGGGGGGAACGATCCCTCCCGCAGTAAAGATCCGTCCTCTTCGTCCTACGGACAGCAGTTCTTTTCCGCGCGTAAGCCTTGCCACAGCCAAAACCGAGATATATTCTTCATCCCGATAGGTTATATCGAGCTTGGCTGTATAGAAATACTTTTTGAAAGTAAAACGCTTACGCGGATCTGCGTCAGCCTCGTACTCGGATCTCGCTTGTTCTCCGAGAGTGAGTCTTGCATATTTTTCCTGCATTTGCGAAAGCACGGAAAAATATTTTGCGACTATGCCGCACGAATCCTTCGAGGGTGTATCTATCCTTATCTGCGCTACGGCTACGCCATCCTCTGAAAAAATACAAAATTGCCTTGTTTCAATATAAAGGCTGTTGCACTCTAAAGTAATTTTGTGTTTTTTCTCTCTCATAGCAACCTCCGCGTCGCCCCTTGTCACTATTATATATTCGCCAAACCGACGATAATATTACAAGTAAAAATATCCACTAACAAAACGAACGCCCCACCGAAGTGGGGCGTCCATTTAAAATTTATTATTCGCCTTTTATCTGAAGCTTTATCATAAGGAAGTCGACGCTTGTGTGCAAGCCGTCCTCGTTATAATCCGCCGCTTCGGCGTAAATACCCGTCAAGGGCTCACCCGTTGTCATTGACTGCGACATAGCCAGACTATCTGCGGAATCTATCACTCCGTCGCCCGCTATATCGCCCAAGACAATGAGCGTCAGCGTTTGTGTTTTTGACTCGATCTCCGAGGTCACGGTATATCCCGTACCAAGCGACGCGCCCGAGGCATCAGTACCCGACGCCGTTGCGAAGCTGAGGGCGCTGTCCTCGAATAGCGCCGCCAACTCGTCGGCAGTCAGTAGTTTATCAAGCCGCAAGTACCTGTTGGTCTTGTCGTATTCAACCCCCGTTAGGTCTGCACCCGTGGCGAACGTGAAGAAAGCAAGCGCCAAAGCATCTCCGTCGAAGCAGTAGACCGTGTAATTGCCCGATCCGCTGTCCCAACCGGATGCCTTGCTCACCTGATCCCATTGATCCGTAGAGGCAGTATAATAGATAGCCTCAAGAGCCGTTGCTCCTGCAAACGCGGAAGCCTCGATAGAGGTAACGCTTGCGGGAACGTAGACGGCGGTGACGTTGGTGTTATTCTCGAACACGCCACTTCCGATAGAAACGACGGGAAGTCCATTGTGAGTTGCGGGAATGATACCCTTTTCGTCGGTGCAGTTCTCTGCTCCCGAAACTATATAACCCGTACCCTCGTCATTGAGAGTGTACTCAAGTCCCTCGCTCTCGGTCTTAGTAAAGATCTGACCGATGAAGGAGCCAATGTCGGTGTTATCGATCGTTTCGGAGGTAATAAGAGAATCTGTGTTGCCGAGAGCAAACACGGGAACGTTAGTGTTGGTATGGTTGAGCGACGTAAATTCAAATCCGCTCGTAAGTCCGCCGCACTCGTGGTCGGCAGTAACTATGAGAACAGTTTCGGGATGAAGAACGGTAAATGCGATCGTGTATGCGATAGAATCGTTAAAACGTTCTACGCAGTGAAGAACGTCAGACGTTGCATTTGAGTGGGAGTACTTATCAATGTAAGCGCCCTCGATCATAGCAAAGAAGGTACTATCGTTGCCCGAAACTGCCGCAAGGGCATCGCGGGTGCGCTCGGTAAGATCGTCCGCGTCTTTAGTGCCTACGCAATAATCAACCATCTTGGCGTCAATAAGAGCGTCTATCTCGGACTGAAGAGCCGAGGTAGCACTACGGCTTTCGTTGTGGCAAAGGAAGGATGCGGGAGTTGCGCCCGTAATAACGTCGGTGGTTAGTATTGCGGTCTTTGCGCCAGAGGCGTAAGCCATTTCGCGGACGTTGGTGAGAACGTTTCCGTTTTCGTCAACGCCGACGTAGTTATTGAGAGTCTTATAGCCCGTAGCAAGAGCAGTACCCGAAGCCGCGCTGTCGGTATAGGATGCGTTTCCGAGAGACACGGACGTTGAATAAGTCGTACACCAAGAGAAGCTCTGCAGACTCTCGGCAACAAACGCCTCAAGTCCGTTGTTCTTCGCCATATCAATGTGGTTCTGTCCCATACCGTCGCCTATCATAAGTATAGCAGAGGTAGGTCTTTGGAATCGGAAGGTCTTTGGAACGGCAGAGGTAGGAAGGTTGATGATATTGCCGTCCGCGTCAACGTCGATATATGAATGTATCAGCGCACTTGCGCCGCCCGCAACCATATAGTCGTTGCCCTGCATAACTACCTTCGTGCCATCAAGGCAAAGAATGTACTCGTCATCCTGCAGGCTGACCTTGGAGGCGTCGATGGATTCCTGACGGTTGGTAACGCCGATGAGTATCTCATACTCCGTTTCAGCGGTAGCGTCAGATACTACCTTGATGTCAATACCCGAGCTTTGTCTGAGATCGTCTGCAAGCGCAAAGCCCGCGTAGTAGGTTATGAGGTCGCAGTTTTCGGGATAAACGATAACGTAATCGCAAAGATATACACCGTTTATCTGAATGCCCGAATACTCGTACTCGGACCTCACTATGTCAACGGTTCCCTCTTCTATCGTTATTTTATTAGTTGAGCCGTTTATATAATTGGCATCAAAATGAAGCACAGCACTCGTCAGAGCCGCAGATGAGCCGTAGATTATATAGATCTGCGAGTCCTTGCATACGATAGCAAAGTCAAGAGCGGCAAGAGTCAGCTCAATTCCGTGCTCGGCGGCAAAATCAGCGTTACCAACGAGAATTGGGGATGCACCGCTGATTAATTCATCCGTTGCAGAAACGTAATAGCAATCGGAATAAGTAAGCTTTGATGAATTTGCGTTAAGACACAGAGGTCCCGTGCGATCCGTTGATGCGCTGAGGGCACCCGTGTTTATACAATGGGTAAACGTATTGGTTGAGGATGACACCTCGTCGCGAACGCAACCGAGAATTCCCGCTGCGCCGTAGGTTGAGTTGGTGCTGCTTCCCGATTGGGTGATGTTGCCCATATTTATGCAGTAGTCGAAGGTAGTAGAGCCACCGTATCTGAAATTACCCAAAATACCGCCCGCGTTACCGCTGGATTGAATGTCGCCCTTGTTAGTACAATAGCTGAACGAAACATCAGCCTCGCCCTCGCTATGACCTAAAATACCGCCTGCGAAAAGGTTGCTCGTGGTTACGTTTCCGTTATTTACGCAATTCTTAAACGTAAGAGAAGCACTGTAGGTGCTTGTATCAGGGGCATTCGCAACTATACCGCCCGTTTGGTTAGCGGAAGTGATATGTCCGTTGTTTACGCAGTTTTCAAACACAACGGTAGCATTGGATGAAACCCTGCCAACAATTCCCGCGCCGTATGACGTAGAGCCCGAAGGGATCGTAACGTTTGCGTTGTTAGTGATATTTTGGAACGTGATCGTATTTGTATTCGAAGCATTTATCGAATACGCAACGGGAGTGCTGGAGATCGAGCTGGAGGAGTCACCCGGCATCTCGACCGTAAAGTTTTTGATAGTTGCACCCGCGCCTACCGTGCTAAAAATAGTACCCGACGTAGTAATGGTGTATCCGTTTCCGTCAAACGTACCCGTGAACGTTGTAGTAACGGATTCGCCTGCGGGGATCGTTATATCTGCGGTAAGCTTATACGAACCCGAAGGACCGCCATTCCAGCTTGAATTGCGATTTACCCTATCCTTAAAAGTCTTCCAGCTGGAAACAGAGATCGTATACGAAGGGGCTGCAAAAGCGCCGATCGGCAAAAGAGTCACGATCAACGCCAAGGCGAGCAGCAAGGTTGACGCGCGCTTTAAAATGTTTGTTTTCATCAATTTCTCCTTCCTAAAAACATAGTAATATTATATCATACGGAGAAAAAAAGTCAAGCATTTTTGTATATTTTATCCAAATAATTCTCCAAAAATGAACTTTTTCGTAGCACAATATATATTTCTTCATATAGTTAATACACTTTCCTTGCTTTTTATTGCATACATTTTAATTTTTTACAAAAAATGTGCATACGGTTGTTTCCGTATGCACAGCTATTTTTATGCGTTTTCTTTTTTGTTTTTCATTCTGCAAACAAGTACGACAAACGGAACTATTGCGATTATAGCAATGAGTGCCGCTAAAAAGATGTTTGCGTTGGGCAAGAACGACTGTGTTCCGTCGTTGTTGGTTATCATTTCGGCATTCTTCAACACCGCCGCACCTATTGCGGGACCGATTATACCCGGAATAAGCACCTGTGAGAAAATGCGCAAGCCTTGAAACATTCCCGCCTTTCCAACGGGGGTATAATCTCTTATGGAAGCGCCAAAAACCGCCATTCCCGCAAGATATCCACTCATCATAAGCAGCGAGCCGACAAAAACGGGGATCGTAGTTTTGGTAAAATAAAGCACAACGTATCCCGCCGCAAGTGACGCAAGTGCGATAGTTACGGAAAAACGGAAGCCGCGCTTATCATAGACCTTTCCCCACAGCGCAGTTACTACCGAAGCCACGATTATGGCGGGCGCCATTATGAAAACGTAGTCGGTCATACCGAGGGATTTTTCATAATATATAATAAGGTAGGGCATAAATATCTGAATGGAGATATTAAACACGGCAAAGGCAACGAGAGAAACGTAAAGACGAGGATTCTGCTTCACGGTGGAGATGCGGAAGCCGTAGAAAATATTATAGAAATATCCCGTTTGAGTGGGAGTTATTTCGGGGTCCTTGATAAGAAAGATCCCAAGCACGCCTATTGCTACCACAACGGCGCCGATGATAGAAAATATCAAGGTCCAGCTCGACGAAAGCGAAAGATCGAAGAACATAAAGCTACCAAATACCACGAGTATCGCAACAAGCGGCATCATAGCGTTGATTCCCTCCGCTGCTCCGCGATTTGAGGAATCGGTGGAATCCGTAAGCCATGCGTTAAACGCGGCATCGTTGGCAGTCGAGCCGAAGAAGGTCATAACACAATCGAGAATGATAGTTATAGTGACGCAAATAGCCGATGCAGATGCGGCGGTGGGAAATACCGCGCTTACAAGATCGGTGCGCACCAAGGTGAAGCTGAATATAGATATACCCCAAAGAATATATCCGCCGCAGATAAGGAGCTTACGCTTGCCTATTTTGTCGGAGAGCGCGCCTATAAAAACAGTAGTCAGCGTTGCTGAAATCGCAGAAGCCGCAACCATCAGGGAAATATCCGACGGGGACGCTTTGAACATATTATACAGAAATACGTTGAAATACATATTTTCAACTACCCATGCAACCTGCCCCATCAGGCTAAAAAGCACAAGAGCGAGCCAAAAACGACGCGAAAGCTTTGTTTTTTGCATTTTACACCTCTATTCGTTTGTTACATAAATTATATCATACATTATAAAAATTATCAATACGGATTTTATTAAAAAGTCCGCCGCGGGATGCGGCGGACTTTTAGTGTTTTAGCTCACCTTGAAAGGATTGCCGTATTTGTAGGGGGGCGTGATCGTGGTGGTCTGCGACTGGTTCCACTGAATTCTCGTATTTCTTCTGAGCCAGTTGCTGTAGTCGTAAGACTGCGACTTATAATCAGCATTGTTACTGGGCCAGAACGCCGCAATGGGCTTAACGAGCTTATAGAGCTCAAGAATACTTCCGTCCCAGCCGTGGTGGCTGACCTGTACGATATCGGACTTAAGCTCGCTGCCATACATATCGACCATCGTCCTCTGTGCTACCCAGTGCGCGTCACCGAGGAACAGGAAGGTCTGACCTGCAAGAGTTACTCTGGATACTGTGGACGTGTCGTTAAAGTCGTTGAGCTGGTTAGGATAGAAATCCTCCTCTGTATAGAGTATCTCCACCTTTGCGTTACAAATGTAGAACTCCATACCTGTGCGAACAGTTATCAGCTCCATTCCACCAACTGCGTCCGACATAGTTTTGTACGTAGCACTATCGCTGAGGAAGTGATTTGCACTGTTGGTCATGTTGCCCCACATACACTCATCATTGAAGTTAACGTATGCGGCCTTTACTTGCACCTTATTACCCTTTTGACCGTAGGTCTTACAGAAATCGCGGAAAACGTTAAAGTGATCTCTGTGCTCATGAGTAAGGAACCATGCGGAAATAACTATCTTTCCATCGGTTCTGGGATTAAGCTCGCTCAGCGTCTTGTAAAGCTTTGCGGGGTCATTTCCCTTATATCCGCCGTCGAACACTATAAACGTTCCGTCCTCAAGCAGGATAATATAGCACATACCAAAGCTACCGGACTTATAATCAAGCTCCATCTGCGTTACCGTAGTGGTAGCCACCTTCTGGTATGCGGGAACAGACTCGGGGGTAAAGTACTGCGGGAACTTAACGTCAGAGCCGGAGGTTACGATACGTACCGACTTTGTGTTATCAATATAGTAAACGTAAACGCTGTTCTTAGTACCGGTATAAAGAGTGTACTTATTGCCGCCGATTTCGTTGGACGCCTTCAAAGTGTAACCCGAGGACGCGAGCTTGGAGCAATATGCATTGTACTGTTCAGCAGTAGTATCAGTGATCTGAACGAGGAATCCGTCGCCAGAGGGGCAGGTGCCCTTTATAATACCACCCTCGTAAGCGGGGAAATCAAGCTCCCACTCGTGAGATTTGTAAGTGAATTTCTGCTCGGAAAGCGAGTAAGGAATAGAAAGCGAGAATTTGCCGCTATCGGCATTCTCTCTATTGTTCTTAAGGTAAGTACTGAACTGGTTTACGGCAAGCTTGGTGGTAACGTAGTTCCAGCCTGCAACGACTATCTTGTTGCCAACTACGCCAAAGCCGTATTCATCATAAGCAAGATTCTTAAGGAAAAGTCTGGTTTCGTCGCAATCAACGTTTCCTACGAGGATTTCGCGAGAAAGCTTGCTGGATCCGCTGGAAACCATTTGAATCGTGGTGTTCAAATGAGTTTTTACAGCCTTTTGGAGAGTCTGGGCGTATCCTACCTCAACGTCAACACCATTTTCAGCATCCAAACCATCTCTGTATATGATCTTGTAAGAAGTCTTACTATTATCAACGAGCTTGATCTCGCCCGAGGGGTCACTGGTATATTTATGACCAGCAGTGAGAGAAAGCACGCCGTTCACGGAAGCCGAAACGTAGTTGGCATTAAAATAAGAAATAGCATCAAAGGTGAAATCAATAATATTGGAGTTAATAACGATCTTATTTCCTATAACTGCTATAACGTACGTATTTGCAGGTGCATCGACGAGAGCTTGAGCAGACTCGGGGCGATTGGTATCACCAATAAGGATCTCCTTAGCGGCAGATACCTGCTCGGCAGTAACGCCGTCCGCGAGCTTGTCGGTTGTTTGATTTGCAAATCCGTCCGTTGCCTTTTCAATAGCAGATGACAAGGTCTTTACGTTTGCAACAGCCGCCTCATCCCAAGATTCGGGATAAACGATGTTGTAAGAAAGAAGATCGATGTCAACAGGTGTGTTGGGATCGATTGTGGGAGCCGTAGTGTTGTCTGCATTGGGTGCGGTGGTAGTGTCGGAAGATCCGGAATCATTACAAGAAACGAAAACGGAACAGGTGATGATAAACACCAGCATCAAAGCAAAGAGAGAAATTCTAACCCTTGATTTCATATAAATTTCCTCCTTTAGGGATTATTAAGTTAATTATACCAAAACGCAAAAAAACTGTCAATAGATTTTCGAGATTTTGCACAAAAAGATTTGAAAACAAGCACAAAAAAACAGCGTAGCAATCGCTACGCTGTTCTTACCTGCCCATAGAAAACCGAATAAAGTTAAAAGTATAAATTAATCGAAACTCAAGAAATTTGTGTGAGAACTGCAAAGCAGTTCAAGCCCTCGGTCTATTAGTATCGGTTAGCTGAATACATTACTGTACTTACACCTCCGACCTATCAAACTTGTAGTCTACAAGTGACCTTACTCAATTAAATTGATGGGATATCTAATCTTGAAGCATGTTTCACGCTTAGATGCCTTCAGCGTTTATCAAAACCGCACGCAGCTACCCAGCTGTGCCCTTGGCAGAACAACTGGTGCACCGGAGGTGCGTCCGACCCGGTCCTCTCGTACTAAGG
>JAFXAC010000093.1 GCA_017522125.1 Clostridia bacterium
GGGTGCAAGATATTCCTCCGGCGGAAAGGCTTCCTTTGCCAAGGAATTTATTTGTTGCCAATATCGGCTTTCTTTTGTTATTTTCTCTGTATTCAGTTTCATACTGTCCTCCAAATCTATTTTATTATGATTTGAAAGACAATACTACCATTCTTCACTTCGTCCTAAAAACATCGACACACCTACAAATTCTTATTCATCGGTGAGTTCATTATATCACGTTTTTGTGAATTTTTCAATCGTTTGCTTGACATTCGCCTACATTTGTGGTATAATATCCGCGTAGAATATTTTTGGTCACCGGAGGCAGAACACCGTAGTGTTCAATTGCCGGATTAGGTGTCCGAGTGAGCTCGGGTTATTGCTTTTGCAATACTCGGGCTTTTTTGTTTGCAAAAGCGATGGAAAGGCAGGAATATATGAAAAACAATCAAAAAAAGCGTAGGTTTGGCAAAAGCAAACTCCGTTTGCTCGGCAGCTTTCTGAAAGGCTGCAAGGGACTGTTCGTTTTGTGTATGCTTGCGGCTATTCTTTCAACCCTCGCAAGCACCTTGCAACCGCAGATCATTCGTGTTGCCGTAGACGGAATTATTTGCGGTAACGAATCTGAATTGCCGTCGTATATGACTCTGTTGCTTGATGCGCTTGGAGGCATCGCACACATCGCCGAGAATATTTGGATCATTGCGCTCGTCATTATCGGCGTTGCTCTCGTTCACGTGCTTGCAAGCTACGGCTTTCGTGTGCTTGAAGCGCGGGCATCGGGTAGGCTCGTTAAAAATATCCGCGACGGCTTGTTCTCTCACATTCAGTGCTTGCCTTATTCTTGGTTCTCGCAGAACAAGACGGGCGACCTGATACAACGCTCCACAACTGATATTGATACCGTGAAGGATTTCCTTTCCAAGCAAATGACATCTATCGTGCGCATCGTTCTGACGGTGGCACTTTCGGGATATTTTATGTTTACGATGGATATGAAGCTCGCTTTTATTGCGCTTGCTCCGATGCCGATATTTGTGATTGTATCGGTGATATTTCATAATAAGCTCGCCGACAGCTTCGAGGAATGTGACGAAAACGAAGGGCTTCTCTCTGCGGTGGCACAGGAAAATCTTTCGGGCATTCGTGTTATTCGCGCATTCGGCCGCGAACGATCCGAAATAGAAAAATTCGGAAAGCAAAACCGTAAATTTACTAACCTTATGAAGAAGATGGACAGACTGATCTGCATCTTTTGGTCATCCACCGATGTTTTGGCTGGGCTTCAGATTATGAGCGTTTTGCTCTTTGGTGCTATGTTCTGCATCGGCGACAGCGTTACCGAGGGAGAGTTAATTGCTTTCCTTACCCATAACACGATGCTTCTTTGGCCTATTCGTGAGCTTGGCGAGATCATTTCCGAGATGGCACAGGCAGGCGTTTCGCTTGAACGAATCTTTGAGGTTATGAACGTAGCTCCCGAAGCGGATGCCGAGGGGGCTGTGGAATGTCCCGAGTGGGGTGATATTGATTTTTCTCACGTCAGCTTCTCCTACGACGGCGGTGCGGAGGTTCTTCACGACGTAAGCTTTTCGGTCAAGGCAGGCACAACGCTCGGCATTCTCGGCGGCGCGGGAAGCGGCAAAAGCACGCTGATGCTTCTGCTTGATAAGCTGTATACCCTTTCGGAGGGGAACGGTAGTATCTCTATCGGGGGCGTTGACCTTCGTAATATCCGAACCGAATCTCTGCGAAGAAATATAGGCATCGTCACGCAAGAGCCATATCTTTTCTCGGGGACACTGAAGGAAAACATCCTTATGGCGAACGACAGCGCAGACGAGGAGATGCTCTCAACCGTTGTAGCCGCCGCTTCGCTTTCCGAAACGGTGGAAAAATTCGCAGACGGCTATGAAACGGTAGTCGGCGAGGGCGGAGTTACGCTTTCGGGCGGACAGAAGCAGAGAGTGGCAATTGCGCGTGCGCTTCTCACCAATGCACCCATTATGATCTTTGACGATTCGCTCTCTGCCGTGGATACCGAAACCGACAATAAGATACGACGCGCGATCTCCGAGCACTTCGGCAAGGCTACCGTAATACTTATTTCGCACCGCGTTTCCACAGTTAGCGCCGCAGATCAGATCATTGTTCTTGACGGCGGACGGATCAGCGAGTGCGGTACACACGACGAGCTGAAGGAGAGAGGCGGCATCTATCAGCGGATCTATGAGCTTCAGAATATGAGAGAGGAGGACGAGAGTCATGCGTAACCACGAAACAAAAAAAGCCAAGCTGCCGTTTTTCGGGCTTGGTAAGATCCTGCCGTATCTGAAGCCGTTTTGGAAGCGCTTTATCTTTATTCTCGTTATGGGACTTTTGGCAAGTGCCGACGACGTGATCATGCCGCTTTTCCAAAAGCACGTGCTCAACAAGTTTATCGGTGAGCGTGATTTTACCTCCTTCGGTATATTTATCGCGCTGTATCTCCTTGCCGTTTTGATGTCGGGTGTGCTCAACGGTCTTTCCACACTCAGAGCAACGCAGACCGAGGCAGAGATCAACAACACCCTGCGAGGAAAGCTCTTTGCTCATTTGCAGACAATGTCCTTCTCCTATTTCAATCAAAACAGCGTAGGCTCTGTTCACGCCCGTCTGATGAGCGATACCTCGCGTATCGGCTCGCTTGCCTCGTGGAATTTGCTGGATGCCGTTATGCACCTGACCTATATCGTGGGTGCGACCGTCATTATGCTGATCCTCAACGCGAGACTTGCGGTTTTGGTGCTTTCGGTCATTCCTCTGCTTGTCCTGTTCTTCGCCTTGTTCCAAAAAATCATGCTCCGCGCTGACAGAGCACTTCGTGCACAGAATGCCAAGATAACGGGTGACTTCAACGAAGGCATTACGGGCGCTAAGACCATCAAGACCTTGACGGTAGAGGAAAAGATCATCGGCAGGTTCAAAAGCGGCACATCCTCGATGCTCCGCAAGAGTGTGCGGAGCGCACGGATACACGGCATCTTTTCTGCCGTTATGACCTTTGCTTCCTCGACCGCACTTGCTATCGTCATTTGGAAGGGCGGATATATTGCACAGAGTGAGATCGGAACGTTTTCTGCGTTTATGAGCTACGCCATCGGCATCAGCGAGCCTGTTCGTTGGCTTGTGGAGGCTATCTCCTCGCTGATTCAGACACAGGTAAATATTGAGCGCGTAACGGGACTTCTTGAAATGAAGCCCGAGGTGTCCGACTCTCCCGAGGTTATAGAAAAATACGGCGATACGCTGAACCCCAAGCGTGAGAATTGGGAGGCACTTCGGGGTGATATTGAGATTCGAAACGTCAGCTTCCGTTATCCCGACGGACAGGAAACCGTGCTGGATAACTTTTCCCTCGATATTCCCCTTGGTACACACGTCGCTATCGTCGGTGAAACGGGTGCCGGAAAGAGTACGCTGATCAATCTCATCTGCCGCTTCTATGATCCCACCGAGGGTGAGATCCTGATGGACGGCAAGAATCTTAAAGAGCGCTCGCTTTTGTGGCTTCATTCCTCCATCGGCTACGTACTGCAAACACCGCATCTCTTTTCGGGTACGGTCAGAGAAAATCTTCTGATGGGTAAGCCCGATGCCACCGATGAGGAAATCGAAAACGCTCTGCGTACCGTTTCCGCATGGGGCATTATAGAGCATCTTGAGGATGGACTTGATACAGACGTTGGTGAGAACGGCTCGCTTCTCTCCACGGGTGAAAAGCAGCTGATCGCCTTTGCACGTGCCATTATTGCCGATCCCGCTATTCTGATACTCGATGAGGCGACCGCATCGGTGGATACCGTTACCGAGCAAAAGATACAGGGGGCGCTTGAGGCGGTCACCAAGGGAAGAACCACCTTGGTGGTAGCGCACAGGCTTTCCACGGTCGTAAACTCCGACGTCATCTTGGTCGTTCGTGAGGGCAAGATCGTGGAGCGTGGCACACACAAGGAGCTTCTCAAAATGAACGGCTACTACAAGCAGCTCTATATGCGGCAGTTCGAGGATGAAGAAACCGAAAAGGTGCTTGGTTAATGACTCAATATCACACTGATATCATACAAAAATTTTAGAGAGGTAAATATGATTACAACGGAAAGACTGATACTTCGTCCGTTAACGAACCTCTGTAATAATCCATTTCTTTGCTTCCTCCGACGCAAATTTCGAGGGGTGACCGTTCGTGGTCACCCCCTTTTCTTATGCCTTCTTTGCCTTTTTCTTGAGTTCGGCGATTTCCTTTTTCTTTTGTTCTATCATCTTGGCAAGCTCCGCTTCGCATTCTTCTCGTGTCTTTGCGTACACATTGAATTTCTTTCGGCTGCCGTCGGGGAGTCTTGGAAAGTAGCTTCCTTCCCAAAGGTGATCGTTTATCTGATACACGCATCCCGTGCCACTCTTGCGTACCTTTGGCGTGTACGGCTCGAAATTTTCCTCAATTTCGCTCGTTTGTGGTTGCCTTGGCTCATCCTTCGCTTCGGGCATCGGAGCGTCTGTACCGCCGATTTCTCGGTCGATTTTCACCGCCGCTTGCGCTCTCATGGTGTCGGTCACGTGGCTGTATATGTTCAGCGTTGTTTCCGAGCTTACATGTCCTATCATGGCGGAGAGTGTTTTCACGTCCATGCCGTTTTCAAGTGCCATCGTTGCGAAGGTGTGGCGGAGGTCGTGGAAGCGAACGTGCTTGCAATGCGCTCTTTCAAGCATGATGCGGAAGCGTTTTGTGATCGCCGTGGGATTTCTCGGCTCTCCCTCTTTCA
>JAFXAC010000094.1 GCA_017522125.1 Clostridia bacterium
ATGCCTTACCAACGCGGTCACGGAGGTAGTACAGCTTTGCACGTCTTACCTTACCAACGCGGATAATGTCAACCTTTTCAACATTGGGAGAATGGATGGGGAAGGTCTTCTCTACGCCTACGCCATAAGAAACGCGTCTTACGGTAAAGGTCTCGGAGATGCCGCCGCCGTGCTTAGCGATAACGGTACCCTCGAACATCTGAATTCTCTCACGCGTGCCTTCCTTGATACGATTGTGAATGCGCACGGTGTCACCTACGTTTACGGTAGGAAGCTCCTTCTTGAGCTGCTCATTGGTCATAGCTGCAATGTAATCCATTGTTAGCCCCTCCTTTTTTATTTTAAGGATAATGAGGACATTCATGCAGAGCCCGCAGCGGACTGCCCCCGTATGAAATCATACTTGAGTATTATATCACGACTTTATCGCAAAATCAATACTTTTTTCAAAAAAAATTCTATTTTTATGAAAATTATTTTATTTCCTCGATATCGTACGGCGTTGCCTGATATACGAAGTAATTGAGCCAGTTGGTGTAAAGGAGATTTGCACAGCTTCTCCAGCGCACGATGGGGTCCCGTTCGGGGTCGTCGTCGGGGAAATAGTTCTTCGGCATCTGCCCTACTCCGTTTGCGGTATCCCTGATAAACTCCTTTTTAAGTGTGTCGCCGTCATACTCGGGGTGTCCCGTTACGAATATCTGCCTGCCGCGATTGGTAGCACAGACGTAAACGCCCGCTTCCTTTGAGCTTGCAAGTATTTTTATATCGGGGCAAGCCTCCACGTCCTCGCGCAGTATGGTAGTGTAGCGAGAATGCGGTGCCCAGAAGCAATCGTCAAAGCCCCTGAAAAGTATGGACGTTTTATGGTCGACGGTGTGCTCGAAAACTCCGAGCATTTTTTTATCAAGCGGATATTTTTTTATCCCGTAGTGATAGTAAAGTCCCGCCTGCGCGCCCCAGCAGATGTGGAACGTGCTCGTTACGTGAGTCTTGCTCCACTCCATTATCTCGCAAAGCTCATCCCAATACTCCACGTCCTCAAATTCGAGATGCTCCACGGGTGCGCCCGTGATTATCATTCCGTCAAATCGGCGGTGCTTTATCTCGTCAAAGGTGCGGTAAAACGCAAGCATATGCTCCGCGGGGGTGTGCGTCGGCTTATGAGTAGCGGTCTGAAGCAGCTCAAGCTCGACCTGAAGCGGCGTGTTGCCGATAAGACGGGCTATCTGCGTTTCCGTAACTACCTTCTGCGGCATCAAATTGAGCATAAGTATGTGCAACGGGCGAATATCCTGCGTAATGGCGCGAGTTTCGGTCATTACGAAGATGTTTTCGTCAAGCAAGGTCTGCGTTGCCGGAAGAAGATTAGGTATTTTTATAGGCATAATGCCTCCGTTCTCAGGCGTTTTCCATTGCCTGCTTTATATCATCAATAATGTCTTCGACGTTCTCGATTCCGACGGACAGTCTGATAAGTCCGGGGGAAATGCCTGCGGCGGCAAGCTGCTCGTCGGTAAGCTGGCGGTGCGTGGTTCCTGCGGGGTTAAGGACGCTCGTGCGTGCGTCTGCAACGTGAACTACCACGGCTGCGAGCTTCAAGGAATCCATAAAGCGGATAGCCGCCTCCTTGCCGCCCTTGATAACGAAGGAAACTACTCCCGACGTGCCGCGGGGCAGATACTTCTTTGCAAGAGCGTGGCGAGGGTCGGACTCAAGTCCGGGGTAGCTTACGCTCTCGACCTTGTCACAGCTCTGCAAAAACTCGGCGACCGCCATTGCGTTTTCGCAATGTCTTTGTACGCGAAGGTGGAGCGTTTCAAGACCGAGGTTCAAAATAAACGCGCTCATAGGAGTAAGCGGAACGCCGAAGTCGCGTATGAGCTGAACTCTTGCCTTGGTATAGTAAGCGTGGGCGTTACCGAAATGGCTGACGTATGCTACGCCGTGGTAGGACTCGTCAGGCTCGGTAAGCTCGGGGTATTTACCGTTCGTCCAATCAAATCTACCGCCGTCAACGATACAGCCACCTATAACGGTAGCGTGGCCGTCCATATACTTGGTGGTGGAATGAATAACTATATCCGCACCAAACTCAAACGGGCGACAGTTGATGGGCGTGGGGAAGGTGTTGTCTATCATAAGTGGAACGCCGTGACGGTGCGCAACAGCCGCGTATCTTTCGATATCGAACACGTCAAGACCGGGGTTAGCAAGCGTTTCTCCGAAAAGCAGTCTTGTTCTGTCGTCAAAGAGCGCCTCTACCTCCTCATCGGTCATATCGCTCGTAAAGAATCTCGTTTCGATGCCGAGTCTCTTGAGCGTAACGGAAAAGAGGTTTACGGTTCCGCCGTAAACGGACGCGCTGGCAACTATGTTGTCACCCGACGAGGATATATTAAGTATAGCCACGAGAATTGCCGCCATTCCCGACGCACAAAGGACCGCACCCGTGCCGCCTTCAAGGTCGGATATCTTTTTCTCGACCTCCTCAAGAGTGGGGTTGGAAATTCTTGAATACATATGTCCCGCTGCTTTAAGGTCGAAAAGGTCGCCCATTTCTGCGGCACTGTCGTACTTATAGGTAGTGCTTTGGTATATGGGCAGGACTCTCGGCTCGCCGTTTTTAGGCTTATAGCCTGACTGTATACATTTTGTTTCTATCTTATATTCGGACATATTCACGCCTCCTTGGCTGTTGATAATATAAAATTATATCATATTTGGCGTGCTTATGCAATAGAAAAAGTCGAAATTTTATTGAAGTACGCGGCAATATTTGGTATAATGTATATACAAATATTGTTTTAAGGGGAATTATAAAATGAGAATTTTTGAGTACGGAGAGCCGACAGCGCCGCTCCTTTTGCTTATACACGGCTTTCAAAGTCCTTTTTGCATATGGGATAAGTACGTGGAGCATTACTCTAAGCGCTATCACCTTATCGTGCCGATACTTGACGGACATGACCCTGACTGCCCCTCGGATTTTATTTCCTTTGAAAAATGCGCCGCCGAGATAGAGGAGTATCTGAACGGGCGCGAGGTGTATGCGGTATATGCAATGAGCATGGGCGGGGTGCTTGCCGCAACACTGCTCAAAAGAGGAAGGGTGAAGTTCAAAAAAGCCGTCCTTGAAAGCTCCCCTCTGCTTTCCTACAACCCCTTCGTCGCCGCGTATATCACGCGCTTTTACCTTTCGGTGACGCGAAAAACGAAGGAGCGCGACAAAAATACCTTAAAAAACGCCGCGCGGCTTGTCCGCGAGGATCAGTATGACGATTTTATCCGCGTGCTTGACAATATGTCCGATACGACGATAAGAAACTGCATAAGCGGAATAAAGGCGTTCAAGCTCCCCCGTGACCTTGACCTGTCCGCCGTTGAGCTTACCTACGTATACGGCGGAAAGGAAGTCTTTTTTGGAAAAATCGCAAGATTTATAAAAAAGCACTATCCGCACGCGAGCATTATAAAAATTGACGGAAAGGGACATTGCGAGGACGCACTACTCTGCCCCGAGGTCAGAATTGCCGAGCTTGATAAGATAATATAAAAAAGTGGCTGACTTCAGCCACTTTTTTATTTTGGTGCTTATCTTCTCAAAAGTCTTATTGCCCTTATCCTTGCCTTTTTGGCAAACGGCATAAGCTTTGCATAAAAGCAGTATCTCATCTTTTTGCCGACAAGCACGTATTCGCCCACGAATTCGTGATAATCGGCTGAAAAGCTCTTTTTAAATTCATATATGCCCTTGAAATTGTCCTGCGGCACAAGCTCGCCAAGCGTTCCGTCCTCGTTAAGCGCGGGCTTTTTTACTATGACGTAGCCGAGGTCGTGGACCTCACAGCCGCGGCTGATGCTCTCCTTGAGCCTGAGATAGTTGAGATAATGGCTTGAACGGGTGTTGTTTCTTATTACGTTCCGCGTTCCGCCGAAAAGGCAGGAGCCCATACCCGCATAATATATCGACAGACCGCCCGCAAGGCAGATCCTTTCTTCCTTTGTGAATTCCTCCGCCTCCGCCATGCGCTTTTCGTAATGCTCGGTCTGCTTGTCTATGCTGTCGATAGTCTCCTTAAGCTGACGCTCCTTTTGCGGAGTAGCCCCCTCGAGCGCCGCGAGCGCCTGCGCCTTTTTCTCAAGCCTCTCCTCCTGAAGCCTTCTGTCAAGCGCCTTATCGTAATATACGAGCTTGAGGTCGCTGAGCGAATCAAACTCGCGCAGAAGCTTCAGGCAATAATCGCCGTCTCTTCCGACGAAGCTGTCCCTTTCCCCCGTATCACGCATTACTGCCATAAAATCGTCCATGATGGAAGGGTCATTTTCGATATCGGCGGCGGTGAAGCTTTTTGCAACAAGACCTCTCTGCTCGCCGATGCGAATACTGTATCTTACGCCCTTGTCGCATTTTTTCAGTATTTTTTCAGCAGCGATAGCCTCGCCATTTTCATCTCTGAGGGGTATAAAAAGCTGAACGGGCTGCTTGTAGGTGTAATTGTCTATAGAGGAGTTAAGCTTGTACCCCATTCCCACAAGAGCCGAATGCAGCGCGTGTCCCTGCTCTCTGTCCTCGCCGTTTACGCGCAGATCCACGGGGGGATCGGTGATAAAGCAGGTAGCGCCGTGCTTTTTCATCTCCTGACGGATAAACGCGGTGAATTCCTCGATAAGGGCGGTATTTTTCCAGTCACACACGGCACCGCCGCAGCCGTACCATATCTTCCCCACCATAGGGAGCTTTCTTTCCATAACAAGACAAGCGAGAAGTTGCTTCTCGCCATCAAAGCCGCCGTAAAAGCGGCATTTCCAGGTCGTTTTTACCTTCTCCCAGCGGGAGCATTGGATATACTGTCCCCCGTTTTCTTCTATAAAGCGATCATACGCACCGAGGTCATCCTGAATTTTGAAGGTGTACATAAAATCAGCCTCTCCTTTTCATTTCAATTGCCTTGAAAACTTCTTGTCTTTCGTCAAAGGGGAGCTTTTCGCCCTTTACTTTCATAAATTTCTCGTGTCCCTTGCCCGCAAGGATAACTATGTCGCCCGCTTGGGCTATGCTTATTGCGTAACGTATCGCCTCGGCTCTGTCGGGTATGATGACGTGCGCCCCCTCGCAATACGCGGCAATCTCCTCACAGATAGCGCGCGGGTCCTCGTATTCGGGATCGTCGCTCGTTATGACCGTAAAATCGCTGTATTTACCCGAAACGCTTCCAAGCTCCTCGCGGCGACACTCCGCCCTACCGCCAACCGAGCCGAAAAGACTTATTATCCTATTGGGCTCGTATCCCCTTGCGGTGTCTATTATGTTCTTAAGGCTGACGCCGTTGTGTGCGTAGTCGATGATTACCGTATACGGCTCATCGCTTCTGACTACCTCGCCCCTGCCCTTTACAAACACGCCGCAAAGCCCTGCGGCAATTTGGGTGCGGCAAAGCCCCATAGCCTCACCTATAGCAACGGCGGCAAGTGAGTTGGCGGCGTTAACGGCACCGATGAGAGAAACCGTATAGCTGTCTTTTTTGCCCCCTCGCTCATATTCAAAGCTCACTGCGGGCAACGCACCGAGCCTTGCTCTGTCACAGCGGGTAAGGCGATATTCAGCGTTTTCATCACAGCCGTACGTGAAAAGCTCACCGTCAAAGTCCTCGGCGATTTTTTTGCCGAAGGGATCGTCGATATTGACTACCGCCCTCTTACACATAGTAAAGAGCTGTGCCTTCCAAAAGCCGTATTCCTCAAAGGAGGCGTGCTCGTTCGTTCCGATGTGGTCGGGGTAAAGGTTGGTAAAAACGCCAAAGGCGAACTGCATACCGTCAACGCGGTGCGTTTTTAGCCCCAGCGAGGAGACCTCTATCGCCGCCGCCGCGCACCCTGCATCAGCCATAAGGCGAAGCATTTTTTGAAGCTCGTAGCTCTCGGGCGTCGTGTTGACCGTGGGTAACGTCACGTCGCCGTACGATGCGCCGACCGTGCCGATAATGCCCGTTTTTATACCCGCCGCCTCAAGCACGAACTTAACTATATGCGCGATGGTGGTCTTTCCCTTCGTGCCCGTTATACCGATAACAGAAAGCTCCCTTGACGGGTGGCGAAAGAAGCTACAGCTTATCCTTGCAAGAGCAGCTCTGGTATTTTCCGTTTTTATAATTATGGCATCGTCGCCTACTTGAATATTCTTGCTGCAAACAAAAGCCCTGCAACCCGCCGCATACGCTGATGCGGCGTATTTGTGTCCGTCGGCAAAAGCCCCCTCAAGACAGACGAAAAGCATACCCTCTGTCGCCTTACGGGAGTCATAGACTATATCCGCTATTTCTATATTTTGGAAGTTCTCGCAGGTATATTGAACGTCCGCAAGAATTTCAAGCAGCTTCATTTTCCATTTCCTCCTTGGTGGGGGCTATTTTTGTCAATCTGATAGCTTTTTGACAGCGAGGGCGCACCAGCCGTTCTCCTCAAGCGTTTCCGCTATATAAAGCCCGTTTGCCTCAAGCGCTTCCACGACCTCCGTAGCGCGCTCGGAAATAATGCCCGATGCAAGCAGAGTGGAGTGCGCACCCATAAACGCGCCGATGTCGGGTGCCATACGGATTATAATATCCGCAACTATGTTGGCGCAGATGATATCGTACTCGCCCGCCTTTACGCCGCGCAGAAGGTCGGACGTGCCGCACTCTACCTCACAGCCGTTCTCGGCGGCGTTCTCGGCGGCGACCTCCACGGCTATGGGGTCGATATCGTACGCGCGGCAGATGCCCGCGCCGAGCTTTTTGCCGCAGATGGCAAGTATGCCGCTTCCGCAGCCCACGTCAAGCAGGGTGCAACCCTCGCTTACGCGGTCCTCAAGCATTCCTATGACGAGCTTCGTAGTTTCGTGCGAGCCCGTGCCAAACGCCATACCGGGGTCCATTCTGACAACAAGCTCATGCTCCTCGGGCTCGTATTCCTCCCATTTCGGAACGATAACGATGCGGTTTCCGATGTGAAGCGGCTTATAATACTGCCTCCACGTGTTCGCCCAATCCGATTCGTTCACTCCAACGACGGAAATATCCGCCTCAAGCGATTCCTCGGCAAGTCTTGTTTTTATAAAGGCAAGAGTTTCGGCGGGATCGGTGCCCTCGGGCAAAAAGACCGAAACGGATGCCACCGTCTTATCGGCGTTAAGGATAGCCTCGTCGATAAGGTCGCCATAGACGCTCTTGAGGTCTATGTCGCTGAAATCCTCTATCATAAGGTTTACGTCAACGGCGCTCATTATCGCAGTGAGCTTGTCAAGCATTGGGAGCTTTACCGTGACCTTTATCTGTGTCACGCGGAATAGGTATAGTCCATTTTACGACCTGCCTTTTACTTGAAAATGCGCTTGAGGAAGCTCTCGCGCTTTGTATAATTCGATTCGCCCGATGCCTCGGCAAACTGACGCATTATCTCCGCCTGCTTTGCGGAAAGTCCGCGCGGTATCTCTACGTTTACGGTGAATATAAGGTCGCCGCGTCTGCTTTGATTATTCACGTAGTACGCGCCCTCCTGACGCATGGTAAAGGACGTTCCCGTCTGCGTTCCCTCGGGTATCTTGTACTTTTTCGTGCCGTCAAGCGTGGGGATATCTATCTCCGCGCCAAGCGTTGCCTCGGCTACCGTGATTGGCACGTCGCAGTAGATATGCGCGCCCTCACGGCGGAAGATGGGGTGTCGGCGCACGCGCACCTCGATAATAAGGTCGCCCGCAGGTCCGCCGTTTGCGCCGTCGTTGCCCTGACCGCGCAGAGCTATGCGCTCACCGTCGCCAATACCCGCAGGTATATTGACGCTGAGCTTTTTATGCTGCTTCGCAAAGCCGCTTCCGCGACATTCGGAGCAGGGGTCCTTTATTATCTTGCCCTTTCCGCGACAAGCCTCGCAGGTAACGGTGGATTGGAACTGCATACCGCCAAGCCGCTGTACGACGCGGCGCTGACCGCTTCCGCCGCAGCTTGAGCAGGTTTCGGTCTTTCCGTCCTTAGAGCCGCTTCCGCCACACGCGCTACATCTCGCCGTGCGATTAAAGCTTACGTCGGCCTTCGTTCCGAAGGCGGCGTCCTTAAAATCAACGGTAACGGCAATACCGATATCATCACCGCGGCGAGGCGCGTCCCTGCGGCTCGATCCGCCGCCAAATCCACCGAAGCCGCCACCAAAGAAGGAGCTGAATATATCGCCAAAATCGCCAAAGCCCGAAAAGCCCTCTCCGCCGCCGCCCATACTGCCGTCAAATGCGGCGTGACCGTAGTTATCGTAGGCAGAGCGTTTTTCGGAGTCGGAGAGAACGGCATACGCCTCGTTGACCTCCTTGAACTTCGCCTCGGCTTCCTTGTTGTCGGGGTTCATATCGGGGTGATACTTTTTGGCGAGCTTTCGGTACGCCTTTTTTATCGTATCGTCATCAGCGCCGCGCTCAACGCCCAGCACTTCATAATAATCTCTTTTATCAGCCATTGTAAACACCTCTCACAAAACGCCTTAAACGGAATGGGCGAAAATACGCCCATTCCGTTAGCATTTTACTGGTTATTGCTGTTATCCTCAAAATCAGCGTTATAATAGGTTCCGTCGCCGCCTGCCGCGCCTGCTCCCGCATCAGCGCCGCCTGCCGCGCCACTCTGTGCATAGAGCTTCTCGGAGAGCTTGCCGAATGCCTTTTCAAGAGCCTCGGTATCAGCCTTGATCTGCTCGGTCGTGCCGTTTGCAACGGTGCCCTTGAGCGTTTCGATAGCCGCCTTAACGTCTGCAAGATCGCTTTCGGGGAGCTTGCCGCCGATCTCCTCAAGAGTCTTTTCGGACTGGAAGATGAGGTTTTCAGCGTGGTTCTTGATCTCTACTGCTTCCTTCTGCTTTTTGTCAGCCTCGGCAAACTGCTCAGCCTCGCGAACTGCGCGATCGATATCATCCTGACTCATATTGGTGGAGCTGGTGATGGTGATGTGCTGTTCTCTGCCCGTTCCCTTATCCTTCGCGGTAACGTTTACGATGCCGTTCGCGTCAATGTCGAAGGTGACCTCGATCTGAGGAACTCCACGGGGTGCAGGGGGAATACCGTCAAGGGTAAATCTGCCGAGCGTGGTATTGCCCGACGCCATTTCGCGCTCACCCTGAAGAACGTGGATCTCAACGCTCGTCTGGTTGTTAGCGGCGGTAGAATATACCTGACTCTTCTTTACGGGAATGGTGGTATTTCTGTCGATAATACGGTTGAAAACGCCGCCGAGGGTCTCAATACCGAGGGACAGAGGAGTTACGTCAAGGAGAAGAAGGTCCTTAACGTCGCCGCCGAGAACGCCGCCCTGAATAGCCGCGCCGAGTGCTACGCACTCATCGGGGTTGATGCCCTTGAAGGGGTCCTTGCCCATAAACTTCTTGACCTCTTCCTGAACGGCGGGAATTCTTGTAGAACCGCCGACGAGAAGCACCTTGTCTATCTGCGAGGGATTGAGTCCCGCATCGGAAAGGACCTGCTTAGTGGGGCGAATGGTCGCCTCAACGAGGTCGGCAGTCAGCTCGTTGAACTTTGCACGGCTGAGGGTGGTGGTGAAGTGTACGGGGCCTGCCGCGGTAGCGGTCAGGAAGGGGAGATTTATCTCGGTGGTGGTCATGCCCGAAAGCTCGATCTTCGCCTTTTCTGCGGCTTCCTTGAGTCTTTGGAGCACCATTTTGTCGCTCTTAACGTCGATTCCGTGCTCGCTCTTGATAGCGGCTGCCATCCAGTCGATAATTCTCTGGTCGAAATCGTCGCCGCCGAGGCGGTTGTTACCTGCGGTCGCAAGAACCTCGAAAACGCCGTCGGATATCTCAAGCAGAGATACGTCAAACGTACCGCCGCCGAGGTCGAATACCATGATCTTCTGATCGGTTTCCTTGTCCATACCGTATGCGAGAGCCGCCGCGGTAGGCTCGTTGATTATACGAAGCACCTCAAGACCTGCGATCTTGCCCGCGTCCTTGGTTGCCTGACGCTGTGCGTCGGTGAAGTATGCGGGAACGGTGATAACTGCCTGATTTACGCTCTGTCCGAGGTATGCCTCTGCATCAGCCTTCAGCTTCTGAAGGATCATAGCGGAGATCTCCTGGGGAGTGTATTTCTTGCCGTCGATATTTACGCGGGTATCAGTACCCATATCGCGCTTAATGCTGCTGATGGTGTTGTCGGGGTTGGTGATAGCCTGACGCTTTGCGACCTGACCTACGAGTCTTTCGCCGTCCTTCTTGAAAGCAACGACAGAGGGAGTGGTGCGCGCCCCCTCGGGATTGGGGATAACGGTGGGCTCGCCGCCCTCAAAAACCGCTACGCAAGAGTTGGTCGTACCTAAGTCAATACCTATAATTTTTGCCATAATAATATCCTCCTTGGATTCTTCTTTAATATTTAATTTGCTACCTTGACTACGGCGTATCGGATAACGCGATCGCCGCGGGTGTAGCCCTTTTGGAACACCTCAACGATCTCGCCCTCCTTGTAGGCTTCATCGTCAACGTGCATAACCGCATAATGGAAATTGGGGTCGAATATCTCACCCATAGCCTTGATCTCCTCTATGCCCATCTTGGCAAGGGATTCGTTAAAGCTCTTGAGTATAAGCGCAAGTCCTTCCTTAAGCGCCGCGGCGTCCTCACAGCCTACCGCGCGGTCAAGGTTGTCAAGAACGGGAAGCAGCTCCTTCATCGCGTCGGAATAAGCGTCGGTGTAAATGCCCTCCTTCTCCTTTTGGGAGCGACGGCGGAAGTTGTCGTACTCTGCGGCAAGGCGCAGGTACTTATCATCGGACTCAGCAAGCTTTACACTCGCGTCGGCAAGCTCCTTTTCAAGCTCCGCGATACGCGCGTCCTGCTTTTTTGCCTTTTTCTTTTCTGCTTTTGTCATCTCCTCGGCAGCAGGCTCGCTCTGCTCCGTGATGATCTCTTCCTTTTCAGCTTCTCTATTCATCTGTGTCATTCTTTCCCTTTCTTAAATCATTAGCCGCCTTGTCGCTTGGCGGAAGTGCCGCAGGGGACGGGAATATCGGGCTGTAGCCGCCGATTATTTCCTCGACCGAGCCGCAAAGATGCTCGATGGTTTCAAGAACCTTCGCATAATCCATTCTAAGCGGGCCGAGAACGCCGATAACGCCAAGCGTTTTGCCGTCCTTTACTATAGGCTTGAAAACGAGCGCGGAGTTGTTCATGACCTGCACCGAGGACTCCGTTCCGATAAGCACCGAAACGTCCTCGCCGGTGCTTTCAGACACGAGGCGCAGTATCTCGTCCTTCTGCTCAAGCGTTCCGAGAAGCTCCGAAAGATGCTCGGGGCTTTCGTAATCGGAATACTGTAAAAGCCTGTTGATGCCCGAAAGCTGAAGCTCGCCGCCGTCGTACTCCGTAAGTGCCGAATATATCGTCTTGACTATCGGAGCGACGATGGGTGCGTCGGACTCCATGACCGCTTCAAGATTCATAATAACGGGAAGGTTTATCGACTCTGCCGCTATACCCGCAACCAATTTATTGAGTGCCTCGCACAGAAGCTCTATGCGTTGCCTCGGTCTTGGCTCGGAAAGCCTTACGTGCTTTGAAACGACGTTTCCGAGGGACGTTACCATAATTAGCACGAAATTGCTCTCGTCGATATACGCTACCTCAAAGCGCGAAACGGACACCGAGCTTCTCTTGGGCTTCACCGCAAGTCCCGTATAATTGGTAATGCTCGACGCAAGCTTCGACGCGGCAAGAAGTATCTGGTCAAGCTCTGCCGTCTTGCTTTTCAGAATGCTGTTTATCTGATTTATCTCGCCCGTGGTCATGGCGTAATGCTCAAGCAACTGGTCTACGTAAAATCTGTAGCCGAGCTGTGAGGGGACTCTGCCCGCCGAGGTATGCGGCTGTTCAAGATAGCCCATCTCCTCAAGCTCTGCCATTTCGTTGCGAATGGTCGCTGAGGAGCATTTGATTCCGGGGAGCTGCTGCAAGGACTTTGAGCCGACGGGCTCGCCAAGCTCGATGTGCGACTCAACGACTGCTTTAAGTATTAGCTTTTTGCGTTCGCTAAGGTCTTTTCCGTACATTCTCTCTCCCCCTTCAAAAAATATCCGCCACTTTCGTGGATCATCAGTTTTTAGCACTAATGTGTCGCGAGTGCTAACTTCTGATAATAATATACCACGAATAATGGCGGAATTTTAGCGTTTTTTGTATAAATTATGTTAACAATTTGTGAACATCACTCTTTCGCTTTGGTTTTTCAACAAAAAGAGTGCTAAAAATAATTATTATTCGAAAAGGCTGTCGTTTATAATGGCAGTATACTGAATGGAGGATACAAGTCCGTTTGTATAGACGAAAAGGAGGTTGGAAAGTCCCTTCGTATACTTATATCCCGAACCCGAATAGGTAAAATCGTCACCGTATACCTCGACCACCTTTTCAATCGGATCGCCTATCTTTATTCCCTTCAAGGTAGATACGGTCGTGTCGGTAAGGATTATCTGATAAATGTAGTTTGCGTTTTTGTCGGGATAGGTCACGATGCGCAGTCCGTCGTAAATGTAGGTAAACGTTCTGTCGGGATCAACGCCGCTTTCCCTGCACTCCTTTTCCTCGCCCATTGCCTCGGATATCTGGCGCATGGAATCGTGAGGATGGATCACCACGCCGTTGGTGTGCCTATACGCGAAAAGTCCGTTGTCGGTTATCTCAAACGTTTCCTCGCCCGCGCCCTCGTTACCGCCGCAGGCGACCATTCCGAATATACATAAAATAAACATAAAAATCGCTATAGCTTTTTTCATTTTATTCTCCTTGAATATATAGTGGGTAAAGTATACCATATATTTGTTAACTATATATGAACAAAGCGCGGTATGCTTCGCTTCTCTTGCTTTTTTAGTTTTTTACGGGACACTTAATACACGCGCTGCATATATAAAAAGAGGCTCAAATTTTCATAAGGAGATTTTTATGAAGCTTTCAAAACTCATACAAAAGCTTAATATTAGGAAAATTTGCGGAAGCACCGATATCTGCATTTCTTCGGTGGAATATAATTCATCAAATGTGAAAAAAGGCTCTCTGTTTGTTTGTATAAAAGGCTTCAACGCGGACGGACATAGCTATATTGCCGACGTTATCGCACGCGGCGCCGTTGCCGTTATAGTGGAGGATATGCCTACAGAGGCTCTCTCCGCCACCGTTATTTGCGTCCCCGACACGCGCGAGGCGCTTGCATACGTTTCTGCCGCGTGGTTTGATCACCCCGCCGAAAAATTGACCGTCATAGGACTTACGGGTACGAAGGGTAAGACTACTACGGCATTTATGACCAAGCGCATACTTGAAGAGGCAGGCAACAAGGTAGGAATGATAGGCACAGTCGGTGCTTTTATAGGAGATGAGCAGCTCGAAACGAAAAACACGACTCCCGAATCCTTTGAGCTTCACTCGTTTTTCAGAAGAATGCTTGATGCGGGCTGCACGCACGTTGTGATGGAGGTTTCATCGCAGGGCTTAAAGCTCAAGCGTACCGCAGGGCTGACATTCGATTTAGGCGCATTCCTCAATCTCTCCCCCGACCACATAAGCCCTGCTGAGCATAAGAGCTTTGAGGAATATCGCGACTGCAAAAAGAAGATGTTCTCGCAGACGAAATGCGTTATCGCCAACGCCGACTCGGAATATTGGCAGTATATGACTGAGGGCAACGAGGTCATTACCGTATCAACCGACAAAAGCGCCTCACTTCGTGCGCATAACGTTGAGTCCGTTTGGGACACAGCCGTGCTTGGCTCGCGATTTGACGTAAGCGGACTCTATGATGGCGAAATATTGCTCAATATGCCCGGAATCTTCAACGTTCACAACGCGCTTATAGCTATGGCGATAGCGCACGGCTTGGGTATTGGGCTCGAAACCGTCAAGAGCGCTCTTGAAAAAATAAGCGTTAAGGGGCGCACTCAGCTCATTCGCGAAGCGGCTGATACGGGAACGTTCATTATTGACTACGCGCACAACGCACTCAGCATTGAGGCTCTGCTTGAAATGCTAAAGGGCTACTCACCCAAGCGACTCATTCTCGTCTTCGGGGTTGGCGGCGACAGAGCAAAGCAGCGTCGATACGATCTTGGTCTTGCCGCAGGGCGAAGTGCCGATCTTTCCATTCTGACCACCGACAACCCGCGCTTTGACGATCTTGACACCATATTCTCGCAAATCATCGAGGGGCTAAACGTCTACGGCGGGAAATATAAGATAGTGCTTGACCGCGAGGACGCCATACACTATGCTATGGATATATGCCAAAAGGACGATATCGTTGCCTTTGTCGGCAAGGGACACGAGGAATATCAGGACATAAAGGGCGTTAAATATTATTTCTCCGAGGAGAAAATAATAAAAGAATACGCCGCATCAAAGCACTAAACACTCGGGAGTGCCGCTTGCAAAAAGCGGCACTCTTCTCTCTTTTTCGGCATATACTGACATTGGACGTCGCAGAAAGGAGATGCGTAAATGAGATATATTGCAGTTTTTCCCACGCTAACTCTCGCAAAGCGCGCACAGAGGACGCTTGCCGCATCCTCCGTTGCCGCCGAAACGGTAAAGGTCGACTCCGCAAAAACCACGCGTGGATGCTCGTGGGGCGTGGCGTTTCACGAGTCCCAGCTATACAAAGCAAAAATGATATTCGCGAATGCTAAAATAGAGGTCCGCGAGATTCTTTCGGAGGGCGGCTGATGGTGTATCTTGACAATGCCGCGACAAGCTTTCCAAAGCCGCCAAGCGTCGTTGCAGAGGTGACTCGCTGTCTTGAGGAATATTGCGGAAACCCAGGGCGCGGCGGACATCCGCTGTCTATGGCGGCGGCTGAAAAAATATATGAATGCCGAGAAGAGCTATCCGCGCTTTTCGGTGCGCCCGATCCCTCGCACGTTATTTTCACACAAAACGCAACAGCGGCGCTGAACCTTGCGATAAAGGGGCTTTTGCCAGATGGCGCACACGTTATCGCAAGCGATCTTGAGCATAATTCGGTGCGCCGTCCGCTTGAGGCTCTTGCCGCCGACGGCTTGATAAGCTTTGATAAAATAAGCATTATCGGAGACGGCTACGCGCTTGATGGCGGCGCTATATGTAAGCGCATAACCACCGCTATCCGCAAAAACACGGCGGCGGTGATTATGACTGCCTGCCCCAACGTATGCTCCTTGCAACTTCCGATTGCCGAAATTGGAGCGTTTTGTCGCCGCCGCGGTATCCTTTTTATTGTTGACGGTGCGCAAGCGGCGGGGCATTTCCCCATTGATATGCGCTCTATGTGCATTGACGCGCTATGCCTGCCCGGTCACAAGGGACTTCTCGGTCCGCAAGGAAGCGGCGCACTCATTCTCGGTGAGGGAATAATGCCGAGAGTGATTTTCGAAGGTGGCTCGGGCTCATCGTCGTTTGAAGCGGAGATGCCGCGCGAGATTCCCGAAAGATATGAGGCGGGAACTCTTTCGACTCCCGCCATCGCGGGACTTTGCGAGGGAGTTCGCTATATCAGACGGCTTGGGCTTGCAAGCATCGAAAAGCACGAAAGATCGCTTTTCTTATACGCGCGCCAAAGGCTCGGCTCTATACCGAAGGTTAGGATATATATGCAGCAATATGCGGGAAGCGTACTTTCGTTCAACGTTGGCACACTCCCTTCCGACCGCGTTGCCTCGGCTCTCGGCACGGCGGGAATATGCACGCGGGGCGGCTTTCACTGCAATCCGTGGGCGCACACCGTCCTCGGAACTGACGCGCACGGTAGCGTGCGGATATCGTTTTCGCCGTTCAACACGCCACAGGACGTCGACGCGCTCGCGCTTGCGCTTGGGGAGCTGTCGAGAAAATAAAAAGGTGCTGTCGCACTATTGCGCGACAGCACTGTTTTATAAATACACGGCACGCCGTGATCTATAACCTTTTGCGCTGAATTATTCAGCAGCTTCCTCTTTCTTAGCAGCCTTCTTGGAAGACTTCTTGGTCTTCTTGGCAGCAGCCTCAGCCTCTTCCTCAGCCTTGGTCTTTACAAGGGTGATAAGAGCCATCTCAGCTGCGTCACCTCTACGGGGACCAAGCTTGTAGATGCAAGTGTAACCGCCGTTTACGCCCTCGTACTTGGGAGCGATCTCTGCAAAGAGCTTGGTTACAACATCTTCCTTAGTGATATATGCAAGAGCTGCGCGACGGCTTGCAAGGGTGTTCTGCTTGCCGAGAGTGATCATCTTCTCTGCCATAGCGCGAACTTCCTTAGCGCGAGTAAGGGTAGTCTCGACCTTTCCGTTCTCGAGAAGGTAGGTAACCATACCGCGAAGCATTGCATTTCTGTGAGCTGTAGGTCTGCCGAGTTTTCTGGTTCCGGGCATCTTTATGCTCCTCCTTATTTGATCAATAAATGTTTGGTTGGAAAGTTATCAGTCCTCTTCCTTGCGGAGTGCAAGTCCGAGGGAATCCAGCTTCTGAATAACTTCCTCAAGCGACTTCTTTCCGAGGTTACGAACCTTAATCATTTCGTCCTCGGTGCGGCTGACCAGATCTTCGACTGTGTCAATGCCCGCACGCTTCAAGCAGTTGAAGCTACGTACAGACAGGTCAAGCTCCTCAATGGTCATCTCAAGAACCTTTTCTTTTTCCTTTTCGGGTCTTTCAACCATTATTTCGGCGTTCTTTGCTTCATCGGACAAATCAACAAACAAGTTGAGATGCTCGTTGAGAATCTTGGCACCGAGAGAAATCGCTTCTTCTGCTGAGATCGTTCCGTTAGTCAGAACGTCCAGCGTAAGTTTGTCATAATCGGTAATGTTACTGCCGACACGGGTATTGTCAACGGTATAGCTTACGTTATAAACGGGAGTGTAGATCGAATCGGTATAAATGAGTCCGATAGGCGCACTTACTGCACCGTTGCTCATATCCGTGTGGATCAGCTTGTTTCTCTCCTGAGAAACGTATCCGTGACCGTTTTCAAAGGTGAACTCAATGTACAGGCGCGCACCCTCTGCAAGAGTTGCAAGATGGTGGTCTGCGTTGAGTATCTCAATATCCGAGTCCTGCTTGATGTCGCCTGCAGTAACTTCCATAGGACCGACAACGTCAAGTATAGCAGTCTTGGGGGCCTGAGTGTAAAGCTTGGCAATAATGCCCTTTACGTTCAGAACGATCTCGGTAAGATCCTCGGCTACACCGGGGAGAGAGGTAAACTCGTGAAGAGCGCCCTCAACCTTGATCGACGTTACGGCTACTCCGGGAAGAGAGCTGAGCAGAACTCTGCGCAGCGAGTTACCGAGCGTAATGCCGTATCCGCGCTCAAGCGGCTCTACGATAAAGCGGCCGTTTCTACCGTCCTCGCTTATATCAATACTTGTGATGTTCGGCTTCTGTATCTCTATCATTCCGTAATATACCCTCCTAAAAATATTTCAATTAAATAATAATTTGGTGAAATAAAGGCGCCAATCGGTAGCAATACCGAATGGTAGGAACGGTATTACTTGGAATAGAGCTCAACAACAAGCTGCTCTTCAACGGGATACTCGATATCGTCGCGCTGGGGGAGAGCTACTACCTTTGCGGTGGCGTTCTGCTTGTCAACCTCAAGCCACTTGGGAGAGATCCTGCTGTTCATGATCTCTGCAAGAGCCTTGAATTTTTCGGAATCCTTGCTGGTCTCAGCAACGGTTACGGTGTCGCCTACGCGAACGAGAATGGAAGGAATGTTGACCTTCTTGCCGTTTACAAGGAAGTGGTTGTGACGGACGAGCTGTCTTGCTTCCTTACGGGTCTTAGCCATACCCATTCTGAAGATAACGTTGTCAAGGCGGCGCTCAAGCAGACGGAGAAGGTTTTCGCCCGTCATGCCTTCCTGCTTTGCTGCCATATCATAGTAATTAGCAAACTGGGTCTCAAGAACTCCGTAGATGAACTTGAGCTTCTGCTTTTCCTTAAGCTGAAGACCGTAGTCCGAGGTCTTCTTTCTCTTGTCAGCTCCGGGGTTTCTGTTAGACTTCTTTTCGTAACCGAGAACGGCGGGGTCTATGCCAAGCGCACGACATCTCTTTACGATAGGTTCATGGTTTACTGCCATTTTAATTTTTCCTCCGTTATTCTATGGTAGTATCGGCACTCTAAATCTGCCGACGCCGAGCAAACGAATAGCTCGGTTTTGCATTATTGCGCGAAAATTAAACTCTTCTGCGCTTGGGGGGACGGCAACCGTTGTGAGGAACGGGAGTTACGTCCTTGATCATTGTAATCTGAAGACCTACTGCCTCAAGACCGCGAATCGCAGACTCACGTCCCGAGCCGGGGCCTCTTACGTAAACCTCAACAGACTTCAGACCGTGCTCCATAGCAGCCTTTGCGGCAGCCTCGGATGCGGACTGAGCAGCGAAGGGAGTGGACTTTCTGGAGCCCTTGAAGCCGAGTTCACCGGCAGATGCCCAAGAAATAGCATTACCTTCGGTATCAGTTACAGTAACTATGGTGTTATTGAAGGTTGCGCGAATATGAACCTGACCGTTAGGTATATTCTTTTTATCGCGGCGCTTCTTAATGACCTTTTTTGCAACTTTAGCCATAGTAGCTTATCATCCTTTCTTATTTCTTCTTGTTGGCAATGGTCTTAACGGGACCCTTGCGGGTTCTTGCATTGGTCTTAGTTCTCTGACCTCTTACCGGCAGACCCTTTCTGTGTCTGATTCCGCGGTAGCAGTTGATCTCAACAAGACGCTTGATGTTAAGAGCAACGTCACGGCGGAGGTCACCCTCTACTACGTAGTTGTTCTCGATCTCGTCACGGAGCTTTGCTACTTCGTCCTCAGTGAGGTCCTTAGCGCGAGTATCGGGGTTAATTCCGGTCTTAGCAAGAATGTCATTTGCGCTCTTGCGGCCTATACCGTAAATGTAGGTAAGGGCAATTTCAACGCGCTTCTGATTAGGAATATCAACACCAGCTATACGAGCCATTCTGTTTGATCCTTTCTTATCTTAAATTTCGCGATTAACCCTGACGCTGCTTGTGCTTGGGGTTTTCGCAGATGACCATTACGCGGCCATGTCTTCTAATGATTTTGCACTTCTCGCAAATCTTTTTTACGGATGGCTTAACTTTCATTTAAATTTTACCATACCTTTCTTTAAATTAAGTGTTCACGCACACCGTTACTTCGTGCGCCACGTGATGCGTCCCTTGGTCAGGTCATAGACCGAAACCTCGACGGTTACGTGGTCACCGGGAAGGATTCTGATATAGTTCATTCTCAGCTTTCCCGATATATGCGCTGTAACGATATGTCCGTTGGGAAGTTGTACCTTAAACACGGTATTGGGGAGAGCCTCAATTACCGTACCCTCAAATTCGATAACGTCGTCCTTAGGCAAAATAATCACTCCTATCTTATTTGTTGCAATTAATCGTATACGGCTGTAAGGATTACAGCTCCGTTTTCTGTTAAGGCTACTGAATTTTCATAATGCGCCGAAAGGGTTCCGTCGGCAGTCTTTACAGTCCAGCCGTCAGGCATTTCCTTGACCTCATAGCGTCCGACGTTTACCATCGGCTCTATGGCAAGAGTCATACCGACTGCGAGCCGCACTCCTCTGCCTGCCGTTCCGAAATTCGGAACCTCGGGCTCCTCGTGAAGCTCACGGCCAACTCCGTGTCCTATATATCTGCGCACTACGCTGAAGCCGTCCGCCTCAACACAGCTTTGTATCGCGTGTCCGATGTCTCCGATGCGGTTGCCCACACGGAAAGCCTCGACACCGCACTCAAAGCTACGCTTTGTAGTTTCGATAAGCCTTGCCGCTTCAGCGGATATACGTCCAACGGGAATGGTTCGCGCCATATCTCCGTTAAATCCCTTGTAAAGCGCACCGACGTCTATCTTCACGATATCACCCTCGTAAAGGATCTTCTTTTTCGAGGGGATTCCGTGAATGACCTCGTCGTTTATGCTTATACAAGCACTTCCAGGGAAGCCGCCGTAGCCGAGGAAGGAAGGTTTAGCACCGCACTTTTCTATGTGATGACGGATAATAGCGTCAAGCTCATAGGTGCTTATTCCCTCGCGCACCTTTTCACAGGCGGCGAGCATTGCTTCGGCAGTGATCCTTCCTGCCTCTTTCATATCGACTATTTGCAACGAATTTTTGATTGGTATCATTATTTGTCGATCTTCGAGAGAGCCTCGCGCACAAGCTCAGTAGTATCCTCGACCTTCTCCTGACCCTCTACTGCTACGAGCAATCCGCGCTCGCGGTAGAAATCAAGAAGGGGCTCGGTCTGGCTGTGGTAGGTCTCAAGACGGTTGATAACGGTTTCAGCCTTATCATCCTTGCGGATGTAAAGAGCCTTGCCGCACTTGTCGCAGACGTCTGCAACTGCGGGAGGATTGTAGTCAACGTGGTAGGACGCGCCACATTCGCAAACGCGGCGTCCGCTCATACGCTTAACTATCCTTGCATCATCAACCTCGATGGAAAGAACGGCATCGATCTTCACGCCCATATCCTCAAGCGCCTGCGCCTGAGCAATGGAGCGAGGAAAACCGTCGAGAATGAAGCCGTTTTTGCAAGCATCGGAAACAAGGTAATCTCTTACGATGCCGATAACTATCTCATCAGGAACAAGTCCGCCGCTTTCAACGTAGGACTTAGCAACGTTGCCAAGCTCCGTGCCTGCCTTCATGGCATCGCGAAGGATCTGGCCTGTGGAGATTGCGGGAATATTCTCGCGAGCAGCTATAAGCTCAGCCTGAGTTCCCTTGCCTGCGCCGGGGGCGCCCATAATAATAAGATTCATTATTGATCTCCTCGGTTTTTTAAAATAAACGGCTTAACCGAAAATACCCTTAGCCTTGGATCCGCCATAGCTGCGGAGAGCTACCTGAGCCTCGAGGTCTCTGTGCGTTTCAAGAGCAACGCCTACAACGATAAGGAGCGAGTTACCACCGAAGGCAAGGCCTGCGAAGGTAGTTCCCATCGTGGAGGTGATGATGTTGATAAGCATCGGGAATCCTGCGATGAAGCAAAGGAAGATAGCACCGATAAGGGTGATCCTATTGAGTATTTTCTTGATATACTGAACGGTAGGTCTACCCGAGCGAATGCCGGGGATGGAGCCGCCGTTCTTCTGAATGTTGTTTGCAACCTCTACGGGATTGAAGGAAATCATTACGTAGAAGTAAGCAAAGAGAACGATCAGAACGAGATAAAGAACGAGATAAAGCCAACCATCGTAGTTGAATACACTCGTAACGCTCTTCCAGAAATTGCTGTCCGGGAAGAAGCTTGCGATGGTAGCGGGAATGGAAACGATGGAGCTTGCGAAGATAACAGGCATAACACCCGTCATATTCAGCTTGATGGGAAGATTGGAGGACTGACCGCCATACATCTTACGACCAACAACTCTCTTTGCATACTGGATCGGAATGCGTCTCTCGGATTCGGTAAACCAAACGACGAGAACAACGATTGCGAGAGTAATAGCAACGGATACGATAGCAAGGATAAGACCCGTCCACTTGAACGAAGCAAGGTTCATAGTGGGGAATACCATTGCGATGACCTGTCCTACGAGAGCGGGACCGCGGGAGATGATGTTAGCAAAGAGGATCATGGAGATACCGTTACCGATACCGTGGTCATTGATCTTCTCTGCAAGCCACATGATTACCGAAGAACCTGCGCAGTAGCAGAGTACGATAACGAGCTTGCCAAACCAGTTGACACCCTCAGTAAGCCAGCCATAGTAGTTCATATACTGCATATAGCCGTAAGCCGTGATGAGAGAAAGTACAACGGTTGCGTAACGGGTGATAGCGGTGATCTTTCTTCTACCCTCCTCGCCGTCCTTAGACATACGCTCAAGCGCAGGAATAGCAACGGTGAGAAGCTGAATAATGATCTGTGCGGTAATGTAGGGGGATACGGAAAGAGCAAACAGAGTTGCCTGACCGAACGCACCACCTGAAAGAATGTTCATATAAGCGAAGATTGAACCCTCGGTCTGAGCAGTGAAGCTCTCAAGAGCTGCTGCACTTATATAAGGTACGGGGATCTGCGCGCCTAAACGGTAGATAAACAGTATGAGCAGCGTGAAGAGGATCTTCGAGCGAAGCTCAGTTACCTTCCAGGCGTTTCTGAAGGTCGCAAACATCCTTATACCTCCTCTACGCTTCCGCCTGCCGCTTCAATCTTTTCCTTAGCGGCTGCTGAGAACTTTGCCGCCTTTACGGTGAGCTTCTTCTGAAGCTCGCCATTTCCGAGAACCTTGAGTCCGTCGAGTTCCTTGCGAACGATGCGGGCATCAAGGAGAGCTGCGAGATCGACGACGGCGCCGTCCTCGAAGCGATTGAGGTCGCTTACGTTCACGGTTGCGTAAACGGTTGCAAATCTCTGGTTGTTAAAGCCTCTCTTAGGAAGCTGTCTGTAAATGGGGAACTGGCCGCCCTCGAAGCCGGGACGTACACCGCCGCCGGAGCGAGCGTTCTGACCCTTGTGGCCCTTGCCGGCAGTCTTACCGTTACCGGATGCAGGTCCTCTTCCCTTGCGGAAACCGGACTTTACAGCACCGGGAGCGGGGCTGAGTTCATAAAGCTTCATTATGCTTCCTCCTTTATGTCTTCTACCTTAACAAGGTGAGAAAGTACTTTTACCTTTCCGTCGAGAACAGGTCCTTCAGCGTGGATGATGCTGTCACCGATCTTGCGAAGACCGAGGGAAGCAGCGGTGTCTCTCTGGTTGGGCTTGGAGCAGATAAGGGATCTTATAAGAGTTACTTTCTTCATTTCTGTACTCCTCCCTTAACGTCGTCAACAGTGATGCCGCGGGTAGCTGCGACCTCCTCTGCGGTACGAAGCTGCATAAGTCCCTCCATCGTTGCCTTTACGACGTTGATGGGGTTGTTGGAACGCAGGCACTTTGCACGGATGTTGCTGATACCTGCAGCCTCGAGTACCATTCTGACCTTGTTACCGGCGATGATACCGGTACCGGGGGCAGCGGGCTTGAGAAGTACCTTGCCGGCGCCAAATACGCCAACTACTTCGTGAGGAATGGTGGTTCCCTTAATGGAAACGTTTACCATATTCTTCTTTGCGTCTTCGATTCCCTTGCGGATAGCCTCGGGAACCTCGACTGCCTTTCCAAGTCCTACGCCTACGCGGCCGTGGCCGTCACCAACTACCATGATAGCTGCAAAACGGGCTACGCGTCCACCTTTAACGGTCTTGGAAACACGGTTCAGGGCAACGAGGTGCTCGGAAAATTCCTTCTCCTCGATATTGTTGTTTCTGAATGCCATTTTAATCTCCTTGAATGTTCAAATAAATAGTTGAACAGTGTACAAACCGGAAATTAGAACTTCAGGCCGCCCTCGCGAGCGCCTTCAGCAAGTTCCGATACACGTCCGTGATAAAGATAGCCGCCGCGGTCGAATACGACTTCGGTGATACCCTTTTCAATTGCTCATTCGGCAACGAGCTTGCCGACCTTCTTGGCAGCCTCTTTGTTGCCGCCAACTTCAAATTCCTTCTCGTAAGAAGAAGCAGAGACGAGGGTTACGCCCTTAACATCGTCAATGAGCTGGGCGCTGATATTGTTAGTAGAACGATACACGGCAAGGCGGGGGCGCTCTGCGGTGCCCGATACCTTTGCTCTGACTCTGATGTGTCTCTTAAGACGTGCAGCGTTTTTATCCTTCTTAGATACCATTTGTCCTTACTCCTTTCATTACTTAGACTTACCGGCTTTACCGGCCTTGCGACGGATAACTTCGCCCTGGTAGCGAATACCCTTTGCGTGGTAGGGCTCAGGAGGTCTCTTGCCGCGGATCACGGCTGCTACCTGACCAACCTGCTGCTTGCTGATACCCTTAACCGTGATGGTGGGGGGAACAACCTTTTCAGCAACCTCGAAGGTGATTCCTTCGGGCTCGGCGATAGCGAACTTGTCCTGAGGCATACCGTTAACGAGGGAGTGACCAACGTAAAGGAGGAGCTTGTTGCCCTGCTTGGTTGCTCTGTAACCTGTGCCGTGGATCTCAAGAACCTTGGTGTAACCCTGGGTAACACCTACGACCATGTTATTGATGAGAGCGCGGGTGAGGCCGTGGAGGCTTCTGTCTTCCTTCTCATCGGTGGGACGCTCAACGGTAAGTACGCCTGCGTCGACCTTAACGTTCATACGGGGGCTGATCTTCTCAGTGAGAGTACCGAGCTTACCCTTAACGGTGATGATACCGTTATCTACCTTAACCTCTACACCTGCGGGCAGAGTAATGGGCATTCTTCCTATTCTTGACATAGCTTAGCCCTCCTTACCATACGAATGCGAGCACTTCGCCGCCAACCTTCTCTTTGCGAGCCTGCTTGTCGGTCATGATGCCCTTAGAGGTGGATACGATAGCGATACCGAGTCCATTCATTACGCGGGGCATATCTTCGCAACCAGCGTAAATACGCAGACCGGGCTTGGAAACTCTGCGGATACCGCGGAGAACCTTCTGCTTCTTACCCGTGTACTTAAGAGTTACACGGATAACGCCCTGCTTACCGTCTTCGATTACTTCGTAACCGGAAACGTAACCCTCGTTAGTGAGGATCTCTGCGATGGACTTCTTCATGTTGGATGCCGGAATGTCAACAGTAGAATGCTTTGCATCGTTAGCATTTCTGATTCTGGTGAGCATATCGGCGATTACGTCTGACATTTGCATTTTCTTATTCCTCCATATGCAAGTTTATATTATCTTGCTGCCGTTCGCGGACGGCGGCATATCGGCGGTTAAATCGGGCCTTAGCTTGATTTCCTTCCGATAGTGGGGTTTTGGTCTAAAATTACCAGGAAGCCTTTCTTACTCCGGGGATCTCGCCCTTGTAAGCGAGGTTACGGAAGCAGATACGGCAGATGCCGTACTTACGAAGGTAAGCGTGGGGGCGTCCACAGATCTTGCAACGGTTGTACGCGCGAGTGGAATACTTAGCGGGAGCCTGCTGCTTGTTGATCATAGCTTTCTTTGCCATTTTAACCTACCTCCTTATTAGTTTGCGAAGGGAGCGCCGAGAGCCTTAAGGAGCTCACGAGCCTCTTCGTCGGTATTGGCTGTGGTAACGAAGCAGATATCCATACCGCGGATCTTGTCGATCTTGTCGTACTCGATCTCGGGGAAGATGAGCTGCTCTTTAAGACCGAGGGCGTAGTTACCTCTGCCGTCGAACGCGTTGGGGTTGATACCCTTGAAGTCACGTACGCGGGGGAGAGCGAAGTTGAAGAGCTTATCTACAAACTCATACATCTGCTCGCCGCGGAGAGTAACCTTTGCGCCGATCTTCATGCCTTCACGAACCTTGAAGTTCGCAACGGACTTGCGTGCGTAGGTGGGAACTGCCTTCTGGCCGGTGATAAGGGAAAGGTCGCCGATGATGTTATCGATAACCTTTGCGTTATCCTTTGCCTCGCTCGAACCAACGTTGATAACGACCTTGTCGAGCTTGGGGATCTGCATTACGCTCTTGTAACCGAAGCGGCTCATAAGGGCGGGAGCGATATCATTCTTGTAAGTCTCTTTAAGTCTTGCCATTTTTTCGTTCCTCCCTTACTTAAATTTCCTTACCGCATTTTGCACAAACGCGGATCTTCTTGCCGTCAACGATGTTAGCCTTTGCTCTTACGCCCTGCTTACAGTTGGGGCAGTAGAGAGCTACCTTGCAAGCGTAGATAGCGCCTTCGGTCTCAATGATGCCGCCGGTCTCGCCCTGCTTGCGGGGTTTAACGTGCTTCTTAACGGTGTTTACACCTTCAACGATAACCTTGCCCTCCTTGGGGGAAGCTGCGATTACCTTATGGGTGAGGACCTTACCGTTGCTGTCCTTCTTATCCTCGTACTTTCCGGTAAGGAGTACGACGGTATCTCCGGTTTTGATATTCATCGTTTTTCTCTCCTAACTTAAAGTACTTCGGGTGCGAGGGAGAGTATCTTCAGGTACTGCTTCTCGCGGAGTTCTCTCGCCACAGGGCCAAAAATACGGGTTCCTCTGGGAGTCTGATCATCTTTAATAATAACTGCTGCGTTCTCGTCAAACTTAATGTACGAGCCATCTGCACGCTTGGTGCCATGGGTGCTGCGTACGATTACAGCCTTGACAACTTCGCCCTTCTTAACCATGCCGCCGGGGGCTGCCTTCTTAACAGAAGCAACCACGACGTCGCCGATATTGGCATATCTGCGGCCGGTACCTCCAAGGACGCGAATGCACAGAAGCTCTTTGGCGCCGGTATTGTCGGCAACCTTCATTCTTGATTCTTGCTGTATCACTTACGTTTCCTCCTGATTCAATACGATATTTGACGTATCTACTTGTGTGTGCCGCTTGATTATTTGGCCTTTTCGATCACGGTTACTACGCGCCATCTCTTAGTCTTGGAGAGGGGGCGGGTTTCCATGATGCTTACTTTATCGCCGATGCCGCATTCGTTGGTCTCATCATGAGCATGAACCTTAAGAGTACGCTTGACGATCTTGCCGTATACGGGGTGCTTTACGTTATCCTCGATGGCAACCGTAACAGTCTTGTCCATCTTGTCGCTTACAACGTAGCCCACACGGACTTTTCTGAGGTTTCTTTCTTCCATTGTTCTGCCTCCTTACGCGTTCTTCTCGTTCTGAACAGTCATAACGCGGGCGATGTCCTTCTTGACCTCGCTGATGCGATTAGTGTTCTCGAGCTGATTGATAGCAAGCTGGAAGCGGAGGTTGAACAGTTCTTCCTTAAGCTCCTTGAGCTTAGCGTCGAGCTCTTCTGCGCTCATTGCCTTGATTTCGCTGTACTTCATTCGCTTACCTCCTCACTCTCGGCAGCGCTTCTGACTACGAACTTGCACTTGATGGGGAGCTTGTGCGAAGCAAGACGCATAGCCTCTTTCGCAACATCCTCAGCAACGCCGTCCATCTCAAACATAACGCGTCCGGGCTTTACTACCGCTACCCAGTACTCAGGAGATCCCTTACCGGAACCCATTCGGGTCTCAGCAGGCTTCTCGGTGATGGGCTTGTCGGGGAAAATCTTGATCCATACGTTACCGCCACGGCGGATGTAACGTGTCATTGCAATACGGGCTGCCTCGATCTGATTGCTGGTGATCCAGGCGGGCTCGAGAGCTACAAGACCGTACTGACCGTAGGTCACGGTGTTGCCGCTCATTGCCTTACCCTTAAGTCTGCCGCGCTGTACGCGACGGAACTTAACTCTCTTAGGCATCAACATTAGTTTTTACCTCCTTCTTTAGGAGCGCCGGTGCGAGGACCTGCAGGACGCTGACCTGCGGGACGGTTGCCACCGTTGCGAGGACCGCGGTTGTCGCCGCGATTGCCACGGTTTTCACCGCGAGGACCGCGGTTGTCGCCTCTGCGCTCGCCGCCCCTGCGGTTGTCACGACGGTCGCCTCTGCGATTGTCGTTTCTGCGCTCACGAGCTGCGCCCTCGTTGAGGACTTCGCCGTTGTAGATCCATACCTTAACACCGATCTTACCGTAGGTGGTATTAGCCTCCCAGAAACCGTAGTCGATGTCTGCACGGAGAGTCTGAAGCGGGATAGTTCCCTCGTGGTAATGCTCGCTGCGAGCGATCTCGGCACCGCCAAGACGTCCGCCGCAGGTGATCTTGATTCCGCGAGCGCCAAGCTTCATAGTGTTGCGGATAGCCATCTTCATAGCACGGCGGAAAGCCACACGGCCCTCGAGCTGTCCTGCGATGTTCTCTGCAACGAGCTGAGCGTTGAGCTCGGGATTACGGATCTCAACAACGTTTACAGATACGGGGATCTGCTTGCCGTTTGCGTCCTTACCAACGATTGCTTCAACTTCCTTCTTAAGCTTTTCAATGTTATCACCGCTGCGGCCGATAACCATACCGGGCTTTGCGCAGTGGATGAAAACTCTTACTCTGTACTGGTCGCGCTCGATCTCGATCTTGGGCACGCCAGCCTTCTGAAGCTCTTCCTTGAGGAGCTTTCTGATTTTATAGTCAGATACGAGAACGTCTCCGAAAACTTCGTCCTTAACGCACCATCTCGAATCCCAACCCTTGATCACGCCTACACGAAGGCCGTGAGGATTAACTTTCTGTCCCATTACGCATTGACCTCCTTTTCTTTCACAACGAGAGTGACGTGAGAAGTTCTCTTCAGAATTCTGTTACCCGAGCCCTTAGCTCTGGGCATATATCTCTTAAGAGTAGGTCCGGGGCATACGAAGCACTCGGATACGTAGAGATTGGAAACGTCCATCTGGAAGTTGTGTTCTGCGTTAGCCATTGCGCTCTTGAGAAGCTTGATAAGATCCTCAGAAGCAGCCTTGGGGGTGTTCTTGAGTATAGCCATTGCTACGTCTGCGTCCTTACCGCGGATGAGGTCGAGAACGATCTTGACCTTGCGGGGAGAAATTCTAAGATATTTAAGATAAGCTCTTGCTTCCATATTCAGTCTTCCTCCTCAATTATTTACCGTTGTTGGACGTCTTGGAGCCTGCATGGCCCTTGAACAGTCTGGTGGGTGCAAACTCACCGAGCTTATGGCCGACCATATCCTCGACTACATAAACCGGAACGTGCTTGCGGCCGTCGTGAACGGCGATGGTGTGTCCTACGAATTCGGGGAATATGGTGGAAGCGCGGGACCAGGTCTTGATGACCTTCTTCTCGTTCTTTGCATTCATGGCGCAAATGCGGTCATAAAGCTTCTGCTCTACGAAAGGCGCCTTCTTAAGACTTCTGCTCATTCTATATTCCCTCCTTATTTAGCGTTTCTGTGCTTTACGATGAACTTCTCAGTGCGAGCCTTCTTGTTTCTGGTCTTATAACCAAGAGCAGGCTTGCCCCAAGGAGTAAGCGGGCCGGGATGGCCGATGGGGGAACGTCCCTCACCACCACCGTGGGGGTGGTCGCAGGGGTTCATAACTGAACCGCGTACGGTAGGACGGATACCCTTATGACGGGTCGTACCTGCCTTACCGACCTTAACGGTATCGTGCTCGATGTTACCTACCTGGCCGATAGTAGCCTTGCAGTTCATGGGAACGATTCTTACC
>JAFXAC010000095.1 GCA_017522125.1 Clostridia bacterium
AGGGTGCTGTATATGGCGACCCGGATGGGGCTCGAACCCACGACCTCCAGCGTGACAGGCTGGCGCTCTAACCAACTGAGCTACCGGGCCAAATGGTGGGAACAATAGGGCTCGAACCTATGACCCTCTGCTTGTAAGGCAGATGCTCTCCCAGCTGAGCTATGCTCCCATGTGGCCTTTGCTGTTCGCCGTATTGCCGGCGACAGGTAAGATTATATCACACCCGTCGCCCCTTGTCAATACCTTTTTTGAAATTTTTTCATTTTTTTTGAAGTTTTTTTCAAAATTTTTCGAATTTCGTTTTTTGCCCAGAAAAAGTATCATTTTACTGTTTTTTGAGTCTTGATACCTCGGCAAGAAGCGTTTTTTCGTCAAACGTATATCTCTTGTCGCAGAATCTGCAGCATACCTCAAGCTCGCGAGGCTTGCCCTCCGCCTCTTGCTCGTCAAGCAGCTTCAGCACGTCGCGCTCGCCGAGAGAGGCGACTGCGCGCAGCATTCGCTCCATCTCGCAGGTGCATTTGTATTCTACCTCAAGCTCGTCGAACACGTCGTACTCGATGCCATCAAGTGCGATGTCCGCGATCTCGCGGCAGGTCTTGCCCTTGGCAAGCAGGGAAGAGATGTTACCGAGATGTGCGGCGTTTGCCTCGATCTTGTCTACGGTCTCCTCGTCGGCAAAGGGCAAAAGCTGTACGAAAACGCCGCCCGCCGCAAGGCAGGAAAGGTCGCGGTCGACAAGCACGCCGAGAGCGCACACGGTCGGCACCTGCTCACTTACCGCGTAGTATTTTGCAATGTCCTCGGCTATCTCGCCGCCCGCGAGGGGAATAGAGCCGCTAAAGGGCTCGCCGTTGCCGTTGTCGCGCACGACGTTGAGATATCCCGCGCCCACAGCGCCGCCCACGTCGAGCTTGCCGTTCGGCTTCAGGGGAACGTCCACGGCGGGATTTCCTATATATCCGCGCACGTTTCCGTACCAATCCGCTACCGCGATTATACGTCCCGCAGGGCCGTCGCCAGCGACGGTAAGCGTCAGGCTTTCGTTTTCCTCGCCCATCATTGCGCCCATTATCGACGCGCCCGTAAGCAGTCTGCCAAGCGCCGCCGTGGCGGTGGGGGAGGTCTTGTGGTATCCGATGGCGGCGTTAACTATCGCGCGTGAGTCGATAACGTGTATACGCGCAGAGCCGTCAGCGGTCATACCGCGAAGTATAGTAGATCTTTTCTGTTCCATATCAATTAACTTCCGTTTTTATTTTTTTGCCCTTGCGGCGAAATAAAGCTTGCTGTCGTTCTTGCGCGGCGCGCGCATATTCGTGCTTCCGAAAACGCCGAGAAGCTCAAAGCCCGCGCTCTCAAGCGCCGCACAGATCTCCTCGCGGCTGTAATAGCGCTCGCTCCATTCCTCGTCGCTTCGTGAATAGATGCCGCTTCCCGCCTCGCTTTCGGTGAAAAGCGTGATGTAAAATCTGCAAACGCCGCGCTTTTCGGAATAATCGTTTTGCCAATTACAAAACACGGCTCTGCCGTCGTCAAGCTCGCCTTCGAGCTGATACGATTCCCTTGCGTATTCCGTATTAAAGCGGTAGGCGGAGTTTACGTCAAAAAGGAAGATCCCGTCGGGGTCAAGATAATTATGCACGAGAGAGAAGCATTTTTCAAGCTCGCCCTTGCGCGTAAGGTGATTGAGCGAGTCAAGCGAGCAAACGGTCGCGCCAACCGTGCCGTAAAGCTCGAATGCGCACATATTCTGACAAAGTAAAAGGGTGTTTTCGGAGCAACGCTCACGCGCGACGGAGAGCATCTCGGGCGATGCGTCCACGCCCGTCATATCGTAGCCGCGCTCGGAAAGGAGCTCGGTGAGCGTTCCCGTGCCGCACGCAAGGTCAAGCACGAGCGAGGGGCGCGTGGGGAGATAGGCGTCAAAGCAACGCTCGGCGAAATCCGCCCAAGCGGCGTAGTCTACCTCACCGTTGAGGCTGTCATAGGCGCACGATATCGCGCCGTAGCCGCGGCTCATTTTAGATCAAGCAGGGGGAATACCTTGTAAATATCCCCTGCGCCCATTACTACCACGAGGTCGCCCTCGCGTGCGTTTTTGCTTATATATTCCGCTATAGCCTCGAAGGAGGGAAGAGCTACAGCCTTTTTGCCTATCGCGGCGGCGAGCTTTTGCGAGCTGACACCGAGATTGTCGACCTCGCGTGCCGCGTATATTTCGGCTACTACCACCTCGTCCGCTACGTTAAGCGCCGAGGCAAAGTCCGAAAACAGCTCTGCCGTGCGGCTGTAGGTGTGGGGCTGAAAAACGCATATCATTCTGTTATAGCCCATCTGCTTGAAGCCGTCAAGCGTTGCGCTTACCTCGGTCGGATGGTGTCCGTAATCGTCGTAAACGTCCGCGCCCGATACTGAACCCTTGTATTCCATTCGTCTGCTTGCGCCCGTGAAGCGCGAGAGTCCGCGCGCGATGAGCGTGGGGTCAAGCCCCGCGGTATGCGCGGCGGCAAACGCGGCAAGCGCGTTGTAAATATTATGATTTCCGCACACCGAAAGGTCGATGTGCGCGACGATATCACCGAAGGCGCAAACGTCAAAGGACGGTCTGCCGCGCCTTACGCTGACGTTTACGGCGCGGTAGTCGGCGTTTTCATCGTTTACGGCAAAGCTAATGGGCTTTCCGCCGTAGGAGAGCATAACGAGGCGCACGTTTTCGTCGTCGGAGTTGTATATACAGCTTCCCTGCGTGCCCGTGAGTGCGGCAAAATTCGAGTAGGAGCGTCTTATCTGCGCCATACTCTTAAAATAATCCACATGATCCATCTCGATATTCAGGATAATGGCGGTCGTGGGGTTGAAATCAAGGAATGAATCCATATATTCGCAGGCCTCGAAGATGAAAAACTCATCTTTGCCTATGCGATACGCGCCGCCCATAGCGTCAAGTCGCGCACCCGAAAGCACGGTAGGGTCTGCACACGCCTCCATGTAGGCGAGGGCGCACATGGAAGTGCAGGTGCTTTTTCCGTGCATACCCGAAACGCCAAGGCGGTTTTTGTAGCCCGTCATGACGTAGCCGAGATAATCCGCCCTCGATATGCAGGGAATCCCCGACATAAGCGCCGCCTTGTATTCGGGATTATCGGGAGATATGGCAACGGTGTATACCATAGCATCGTAGCCCTCAAGATTTGCGGCGTCGTGTGCGTGAAATACGGTTATGCCCGACGCTTCAAGCGAGCGTGTAACGTCGGTAACGCTCGTGTCAGAGCCGCCGACCGTAAAGCCGCGCAGCTTTGAGATAAGCGCGAGCGAGGACATATTTACCCCGCCTATGCCCGAAAAAAATATACCGCGAGCGCCCGATAGCATGCGGGCGATATTTTCAGCTCCGTAGTGAGTGTTGGGAGTAGCCATAGCGATCCTCTCTGTATAATTTTGTAAAAAATTGTATTAATATACTAAAAACGAGTTTAAGTTGTTAATAAATCTGTTAATTTTCACACAAAAAACTAAATTTAGTAGAATATTCTTCACAAATATGTTATATAATAGTATGCGTGAAGGACTGTATAAATCACAGTGAATTTTTATTAAGGAGGACTTGAATGCAGATCACTGATATCAAAGTGAGAAAATTATTCGACGAAGGACCAATGAAAGCAGTTGTATCCGTAACCTTCGACGGACAGCTTGCAGTTCACGACATCAAGGTAATCAACGCACGCGACCGTTTCTTTATCGTAATGCCCAGCCGCAAAAATCCTGACGAAACGTTCAGGGATATAGTACATCCCATCAACGCTCAGTTCCGCGCATCTCTTGAAAGCGCGGTCATCGAGGCGTATACCGCCGCCCTTGAGGCAGCAGAGAATGCCGTCGAGAATGCAGACGAGGCAGAGGAAGCTACAAGCGTTTAATATAGACTTTTGAGCAGGGTGCGAAAGCACCCTTTTTTCATTTTTTGAAGTGTGAGGTCAAAAGCACGCCGTCCCTGAAGGTAAGCACTCCGTAGCTAAGGCTCCGTCCCTTGCCCACCGTGCCTGGGTTCATTATCCGTAACGGCTTTTTCAGCACC
>JAFXAC010000010.1 GCA_017522125.1 Clostridia bacterium
CACGTACCCGTTGCCAAGCATTCGCTCAACGTGCTCAAAATTTATCAAAAATGCGGAATGGATGCGAAAAAAATCATACTGCTCAAGCTTTTTTTCGACATCCGACAGCGTTCTGCGGCAGGTAAGCGCCTCGCCGCTTTGCGTATGTACGGTAAAATAATTGCGCTCGCTCTCCACGTGCGTTATCGATGATACGGGGGTGGCTCTCGCGCCTGACACGGTCGAGAAAATAACGCTTTGCGCGGACTCGTTTATCTTTTTCACAACGCGCTCAAGCACCGCGGGCAGCTCGTCCGACATATGAGATTTTCTGAGATATGCAAACGGATAAAACTCAAACGAGCTGTATACGAAATTATCGTAAGCCGACACAAAGATTATTTTGGTATCCCTATAATCCTTACAAATTATCTTTGCAACCTCAAACCCACTCATATCGGGCATATCGATATCCAAAAGCACCACGTCAACACGATGCTCCCCGATATATTCTATCAGCCGCTCGCCCGAATCAAACGCTCCTCCCACGCAAAAAGCATCCTTGTCGGGCAGAAGCCTTGAGCATTCCTTGCTCACAAGCCCGCAAAGGAATTCGAGATATTGAACGTTATCGTCACAAAGTACAATATTTATCATTAAATCCCTACCTTTCGCGTTTTGTTTGTCATAAGCTATTATATCATTTGCGCTCGCGTGTGGCAAGAGGGGATTTGTTAATTTTTCATTCCGCGATCTTTGCCTTTTAACAAGGCGCAGGCTCGGCGTAACCGAGCCTGCTTTTTATATGTATTTTATAAGCGAATGCCCGCAGCTTACGCAATCCTCGCGCTCTTTTTTATTTGAAGCCCCACACACAACACATTCTATCATTTCAGAATTTTTTCTAACGATGTAATAGTGTTTTAAGCCATAAAAATGGTACACCTTATCCCCCTCGGAATAATCATCTAAATGTTTGGTGACGTCCCCCTCATTTGGAACTGCGAAGCCTTTGTGGTGGCGGATGCCGAATTCTTTGGCGGCTATGTATTTTTCTTTTCCGTCGTCTTTTCTGACCTTCAGGTAGATAACGTTTTTAGGATAAGGGAATACCTCTCCCTCGCCGTCCGAATACGCTCCCGTTTTTTCCTTAACACAAACATCCGTAACTGTTCCCGCCCACGATCTATCGATCAGCTTAAGCGGAAATCCCGATACGAAAAACGGAACTACTGCGAGCAACACAAAAATGCAGACGTGAAAAATAACGCCCGTCTTTGCCGCGATGGTTTGCCACGATAAAATACTGATGAGAATCGCAACGCTCTCCAAAAGCATAAATGTAATCACACATCGCGCGATCTTTTTATAAACGTATTTAACTATATCCTTGGGCAGATCTACGTTATTAAATTTTGCCATATTGCTCTCCTTCCTTATGTGAAAATCACAAAAACTTTATTTTTTATGTCTGTCGCAAACTTTTTGTATTAATTGTGAAGCCTTATAATCATTTAATTCAACGGGAATTACACAGCCACCCTCCATTTTAAGATAAGACACTTTTGCAAATCCCGCACGAGTTTTTATTGTTTCCTCTGTAAGAACGATACTTTTATTTATACCGACTCTGTGGGAAAGCTTTTCTGCCGATTGCTTAATTAAGTCAATAACGTAAATATTAAAAATGGTTTCTTCTGCGAAAAAGACGATGTCGGTAATATAATAATTTGGAGAAATAAATTTTCCGTCTTTCCTTTTCTTTATTACCGCACTTTTTAAATCATAACATTGAATATCATTTTCAGAACAATCGATTTTATTATCTTGAATTATCTTTCTTAAAACTTCTTCAATTTCCGAATCCTTAATTTTGAACGAGCGACATATACAAAAAGCAACGATGCAAGCCAATAAAATCGGAATCCCTATCGGCCCTCCGCCTTGAACGACTGTCGCTACGATAAGGGAAACAACAGATATGATTATCAAAACTATTTCTATTGCTGAAATATCTTTTTGATTAAAATACTTCTCCGCGCTATTTTTATTTTTCATTTTAACAGCTCTTTCTCTCAAAAACATACCAATGCGGTGTTTTGCCGCCGTAAAAATAATCTCCTGACTTATGTTGTACGAAAAGGAATTCCTTGCCGTTTATTGTTTTTACCTGATATTCTTCGGCTGTCATTTCTTTGTCGTTGAGTACGAAGCCCTTAGTATATCTGAGCATATACGTTGCATTTCCCGACGCCGTGCGGAGCGTTCTCGTGCATATACCGCGAGATAAAAAATTCATATCTTCCACATAGATATCCTCTTTGCCGCTATATGATTGATTGGGGTCAAAGTCTGATATTGTTGGGGCGTAATCGATCGCCAACCATTCGCCATGAACCGCTTCATCTTCAACGAACGGAAGATCCGTTTTATCGACGTTGGGGCGTATTTGATGCTCCGTATATGCAATATTATCGACCTGACGATATAAAAGAAGTTGCGTATCCTCGCCGTTGTCGATACACTCGTCGCTCATAAACTGAACGCTCATATATTTAACACCGTTTTTCTCCGATACCTTATATGAATTAGGAATAGCAAACGTGTACTTTGGGGAGATCCTATAAAGCGTTCCTTTCGTCCAAAAATACTTCCAAGCAAATGCGCCGCCCGGCATAAAGACGATATATTTATCGGCAACACTATCCTCTATAGCCTCCAGCACGGTCAGATCATTCTCATCAAGAAGCCTTCCGCATAGCTGCCATTTTCCGACCATCTGCTCGTCGTTTTCAAAAGGCAACAGAAGCATTTTCGATAATATCGGATTCTTTTGACTTTCTTCGCAGATGTCATCGATCGTTTTGATCTGCCCCTTGAATCTGTCAATGGATCTTGATAGTGCCACCTTTTTCTTTTTCAGAATGGCTTGCAATTCCTCATTGGTTGCCGCTTGTATTTTTTTGATCTCATCCAAGGAAAAGCCGAGATCCTTATAAAATAATATATTTTTATACCTTTCCACAGCATCGACCGAATAAAACCGATAACCGCTTGACGAATCGATAACATCCGGTTTCAGGACGCCTTCGGCGTCATAATACCGCAAGGTCTGCGTGCTGACATTACAAATTTTTGCCAAATCACCTATTTTTATCACATCATCGCCTCCTTCGGTATCATTATAACATTATAGTTAACTGTAAAGTCAATACTTTTTTTGTAATTATATCATAAAATTGCAGATATCTCTATAAAAACCGCCGAGAGCGACCGTTTGGCCGCCCTCGGTGATTTCATTATTTATGCTTTTTTGCCTCGGCAATGAGCCTATCCCAATCGAAAAGCTCGCCCGGGTCGTTCTTGTTTGGGTTATATTCGTCGTGCCCCAATATATGCTGGCGGTCGACGCTGATGCCGTGCCGCGCGCATATATCGGCAACGAGTGCGCCGAGCGCCTCGTACTGCGCATCGGTGTATCCGACGTTCTCGGTGGGTATCGTGGCGTACTGCGCGGCTGTCATATATCCTGACATATCATTCACCGAGCCTATCGCCGCGATCTCGATGCCTACCGAGCGCGAGTTCATAGTATCAACAACATCGCCAAACGTTCCGCGCCCCGCGTGATACGCCACGCGATCCTCGGGCACGTTGCAATAGACCGTTCCGTCACGCCCGATAAGATAATGCGCATCCACACCGCCGTCAATGAAAATATCGCGAATGAGGTCGATATTATACGGATCGTTCCAATCTATCAGTATCGCGCTCGAAAAATGAAGCATAACGTATTCGATTTTCGGCTCGCGCTTGAACGAATAGCTCTTCGCTATGGGAAAAAGATCGTGTACCGCCCCCTCGTAGATTACGTGCTTTGACGCATCTACAGTATAGTCAAGCTCTATATAGTCGGTGGAAACGTACGCCTCGCCCTCTCCGAGCTTTATCCTATGCCAGCCGCCCGACGTTCCTACTATCTCAACGCGCTCACCGCGATCGAGCTTGGCAACGATATCAAATTTCGTACCTGCGCCGCTTCGCACGTTCAGCTTGTCAGTGTTAGCGACAACGCCGAAAAGCTGTTCTACCTCAGCCTCGGGTGCCGAGGTTTCGGGCACTGTAGTTTCGGGAACCGTTGTTTCAGGCGCGGTAGTTTCGGGTATCGTCGCTTCGGGCGTGGTGGCTTCGGGCGCGGACGCGCCGTCGGCGCTCGTTTGCCCTTCCGTACCGTCGCCCGCGTTGCAGGCGCAAAGCAAGGATAATACAAGCGTGAGTGCGAGCATAAGTGCCGTTATCTTCAAATTCGTTTTCATATTGATCTCCCAAAACGGCTCTCAAAGAAATCCTTGAGAGCCGTCAGTTTTTTTACATAGTAACTACTACGGTATGAGTATTGCCGTCACCGACGAGCTTTATGCTTGCGCCGACCTCAACGCCGTCAAGAGTAACGCTCTTGACGCCGCTCTGTGCGCCGCTTTCGTTCTTGATGGTAACGTTGTACGTGTCCCCACGGAACTTGCGGGTGAGAGTTACCTCGCCCCACGCGGAGGGAATGCAGGGCGCGAGCGTGAAGCCCTCGTAGTCGGGATGGAAGCCCATCATATACTGAACTACAGCGCGGAACATCCAGCCCGCAGTACCCGTTACCCACGCAAAAAGCGTTTCGCCGCGGCGGGGGTTATCGGGACCGAAATACATATTCGTCAGAGCATAAGGCTCACAGCCCGAATGGGTGGAGGGGTTGGTTTCGCTGTTGGGCATTATCTTCAGAATAGTTTCATAAGCCTTGTCGCCTCTACCAAGCAGACAGTCGGCAACCACCTTAAACGTGCCGCCGTGGCAGTAAGGAGTTCCGTTTTCCCAGATGCCGGGGATGAAGCTTGTAAGTCTGCCTATTCTGTTATTGAACTTCGTGTAGGTGGGGTAAAGCGTAAGAGGGCCGTAGTCGCTGTCAAGATACTTGTCAACGGACTCGATGCACTTCTCTGCTCTCTCGCCCGACGCGACCTCGGAAAGAATTGCCCAGGTCTGCGAGTTGAGGTATATCTTACCCTCGCTCTCCTCGTGGCTTCCGACCTTTTCGTTATAGTCGTTGATAGCGGCAAGATACCACTCGCCGTCCCAAGCCTTTTCGTTTATTGCCTTTATCATCTTCTCACGGCGAGCAAGCATCTCGTCGCGGATAAGGAGATCGCCAACGAGCTTTTCAGCAATTTCTGCGGCGTTCTTGAGCGCGTAGCAAAGCGCGATGGACGTCCATACGGACTCACCCTTGCCGAGAAGTCCCGTCATATTGAGCGAGTCGTTCCAGTCGCCGTCGCGGGAGTGAACGAGCCCATGCTCGCCAACGTCCTCTGATACGAAGCGCATAGCGGTGAGGATATGCTCCCAAACGGTGTCCTCGCCCTCGTCAAGATACTTGACGGGGTGGTTAAGGAAGTCAACGTCGCCCGTTTCCTTGATGTAGGCGTTTACGGTGGGAGTTACCCAAACGGGACCGTCGGAATAGATGTGATGGTCAAGGGGCAGCCAGCCGCGAACACAGCGACCGTCCGAATACATATAGGTAAGCGTTTCAAGTATCTTTTCCTTTGCAAGCTCGGGGTTGAAGGAGGCAACCGCCCACGCATCCTGAAGCTGGTCGCGGAAGCCCTTACCCGTGTCGCGTCCTACCTCGGCGCAGAGCTGTACCTGCTGCTTGAGCCAGTAGTTTGTAAGGCAATTTATCTTCTCGCTGGGGGTATGTACGCTGATGCTCGCTGAGGTCGCACTCTTGCGGTCGAGCAGAGCCTGATAGTCCGCCTCGATCTTGCCGTCGGCAAAGAGCTTTTTGCAGATATCTGCGGCAATGCTCATCTCGGCGGCGTCACCGATAAGAATATAGACGCTCTTTTCCTCGCCTGCGGCAAGGGTGATATCGTGCTGAAGCGCACCGCACATCTGCTCGCAAGCGGCAAAGTTGTCAGCGAGCTTTTCGCGCTTCGTAGCCTCGGGAGCAACTATCGAGCCGTACTGACCGAGGAAGCCGCGGCGCGAGGTCTCAAACGCGGTGGGCTTAACGCTTGACGCGATAAAGCCGTTAAACCACTCGTGGGGACGCTCCATAGCCTTGTTGAAGCACATAATGAGGTGGTTTTCCTCATCGTACTCGGCGTGAACGTAGGAGTTGTAGTCGCTGTAGCGCTGATATCCCACAAGCTCGAAATCCGCAAAGGAGTAAAGCGAAGCCTCAACGGTCTTGTCGGTCTTGTTTTCAAGCGTTACCTTCCATATCTCGCAGGGGTCGTTTTCGTTGATATAGATGCGTGCGGTCGCGCTGATGCCCTCGCACTCGCCGTGGATAATGCTGTAGCCAAGACCGTGGATGCAGTAGTAATCGTCAATGGGGGTGAGGGTAGGATAAAGACCTGGGTTAAAGAGAGTACCCGTTGCCTTGTTTTTGATATAGAAATAACGGTTACCGTCGCGGATAACGGTGCAACGTCCCTTTCCGTCGGGATCGATGTAGGCAAGAGCGCGCTGACCGTAAGCTCCTACGCCGCCGCCGTTCTGGTTAACGCCCGAAAGCACGCGGGAGTTCCAGATATAGTTGAGTTGAGGACGCGGAGGTGTGGGAGAGGTTATCTTAAATTCCTTCTCTTTTACAAAATTTCCGTAAGAGTTCATTGTTTTTCTCCTGTCTTATATGTGAGTATATCTTGTGGTATATCTTACGCTCTCACCCGGGGCGAGGAGCTTATATCCGTCGTCGATATTGAGTCCGTTGACCTTGCCCGCCTGCGGCTCAAGGCAAAGGAAGCCCGAAACGCCGCGACCGTTATACAGTATCCAATAATCGAAATTATCGGAAACGGTGTAAAGGAAATCTCCAACGCGGGAGGTATGTCCCGTCGCCTCGTAGTAGCCGACAATCTCAAGCCCCTTCGAGGGCGAGCCCGTTACGTAGCCGCGCTCCTGCTCGGTAAGGTCGAGATATCTGCCCGTGGGAATGTCTATCTCGTCGTGCTCCTGTCGCTTGCAAACTGGGAGCGTAAAGCTATCGGGCTCGACGAACGCGGAGTGCAGGCAGAAGGTGTAGGGCATATTTTTCGTATCGGTGTTTACTATGTCGTATTCCTGCGAAAGCCCCTCGGCATCAAGGCGATAGGTGACCTTCATATCAAAATCAAAGGGATAAACGAGTCCCTTGTTTGAGAACGCCATCGTTACGAAATCCTCGCCCGACTCAACGAGCGTAAAGGGCTGACGGTGAACGAGACCGTGCAGGTGTGAGTTCGTTCTCGGCTCGGTTATGGGAAGCGTGTAATCCACGCCCTCAAAGCTGAACTTGCCCTTGTATATTCTGTTTGCGGGCAGAAGAATGGGCGCGCCCTGAAGATACGGGTCAGCCTGGAGCTGCTTTTCGTCTACAAGTGGATTGAAGATGTCCTTGCCACAGTAGCGGAAATAGATTATATTGCCGCCAAGTCGGGGGCAAACGCCCGCCTCCCAATTGCCGCTTTTAATAACTATCGTGTCTTTTACGCCCATTACTGCACCTTGTTTTTTCTTTCTGCGCGGCGTCTTTCAAGGTCAGCGGCGCGTCTTGCCTCCTCGGGCGCTCTTATCTTCCACATCTCGTAGTGAACCTCGGTAAGAGGCTTTTTGGAGTAGGCGTTTACTTTGCCGTGCAGATACTGCTCGTAGGACTTATCCTGCGACCATTCGGGGTTGAACGCGGGGAACTCGATAACGCCCGTTCCGCCCTCCTCGTCGACCTTGAGAACGGCGTTCTCGGTTTCGTAGGTGCTGAAGCAAACTCTGCCGCCCTTGATGGAGGACATAAACTTGCCGCGAGCGTGGAAGCCCGTCTGAACGTGGTCGCCCTCGTACCAGAAAACGAAGCAGTTGTTGTAGATGGAGGGAGTCTTGGGTGCCATTGCAAAGCCCGTAGCAAACTGGTCGCTGTAGCACATATCGAACCAGTTGCCGCCCGCAACGTCGTCAAAGCCTACGCTTCCCTCGTACTTACCCTCAAGTGCGGGAACGTATATGTAAAGAGGATGGATATTGCGCAGGAAGTTTCCGCCGCGGGTGAGCTTTACACCTGTGTAAACGGAGGAAATACGCATATTGGTAAGGGTGTTATCCGCGCCCTCAACAAGAACGCCGATGGAGTCCTCGGTGTCCGTACCGACGATATTAACGTCCCTTACGTCGGAGTCGGACGAGCCGTTGTTTACGCCCTTCTTAATGTGAATACCGACCTTTGCGTGCTTTATGGAAACGTTGCTTACAAGCACCTCGCGGCAGCCCTCAAGCGCCAGCGCCTTTGCCTTGCCGTTGCCGTCGATAACGCCGCCCTTGAAGCAATAGTTGCTTCCTACGGTGGTTATGTCGTTGTGGGGCTCTGCCGCGCCTATGCGCACCATAGCCTCGTCATCGCTCCAATCGTCGGACGCCTTAAGCACGGCGTAGTTTGCAAGCTCAAAGGAAACGCTGTCAATGGGATACGCGCTGGTCTTTATCGGCTTTGCAAGAACGTACTCGCCGTCGGGAAAATATATGGTTCTGTTGGGGTTTTCGTCAATTACCTTCTGAATTGCATCGGAAACGTCCTTGCCCGTGTTAGGCTCTACGTAATCGGTCATAATGATGTAGGTCTTTATCTTCTGGATATCCATTCTCTTTCTCCTGAATATTTTGGGGACACGCCCCTTTTGATAAATTATATCACACACGAAAAATCAAGTCAATAAAATTTATAATTTGTATCCCAAAAACTTGAAAAGCAAAAGCGTAAATGATATAATTCTACAAAAGGAGAATTGCCTATGGATATTTTTGTGAATATAGCTTTAATATTGTCAAGCCTCATTTTGCTTGCGCTTATAATAGCCTTTGTGTGCTATATGCTGGTGTTTTACGTCGCACCGAAAAAAAGCAAGGAGGAGTACGACGTTCCGAATGGTAAGATCTACGAGCCGTTTTATGAGGATATGATACGCTGGATAAAGGAGGGGCGCTCCCTGCCACACCGCGATATCTCCATCACGTCCTTCGACGGACTTCGCCTTTACGGAAGATATTATCATTTCTTTGACGGCGCGCCCATCGAGCTTATAATGCACGGCTACAGGGGCAGTGCCGAGCGCGATCTGTCGGGCGCGATAGCACGTTGCCGCAAGGTCGGCACTAACGTTATAATAGTCGATCAGCGCTGCGGCGGAAGGAGCGAGGGAAGAACCACCACCTTCGGCATCAGGGAGAGCCGCGACTGCCGCGCGTGGATAGACTATATCATAAACGAGATCGACCCCAACGCAAAGATAATAATCGGCGGCGTTTCAATGGGAGCGTCCACCGTTATGATATGCGCGGGCGAGGAGCTGCCCGAAAACGTCATAGGCGTACTTGCCGACTGCGGCTACACCTCGGCAAAGGCAATAATCAAAAAGGTCATGCGCGACATAAAAATACCGCCCGCCCTTCTCTACCCCTTCGTGCGCCTCGGCGCGATAATTTACGGCAGATTTGATCCCGAGGCGACTTCGCCCGTCGAGCAGCTCAAAAAAAGCCGTCTGCCCGTTATATTTTTTCACGGCGACACCGACGGCTTCGTTCCGTGTGATATGAGCCGCGAAAACTTTGAAGCCTGCGCGTCCGAAAAGAAAAGGCTCGTCATCATCGAGGGCGCAGGGCACGGCATTGCATTCCCCGTCGATCCCGAAAAATATATCGCCGCAGTGCGCGAGTTTTTTGGCAAAGCATAAAGCTTAAAGCAAGCAATTAAAACGAAATCAGCCACCACGACTTTTGTGGTGGCTTTTGATATACCCAAAAGCCCCGCGCGAGGCGGGACGAGAAAGTCAATCATCCTATGAGAAATTGTGAAACGGTATAATTCTTTTTATTGAGGATATACATTGCTGTTAACACCATGTACGCAGCAATACCGCAATGACCACAGATCAAGTATCCTCTGTCTTCTGGAAGATTGTCCGCAACAAATTCAATAATTCGATTTTCGGTAAATAAAAGCAAAAGCTCATTCAAACGGGATATTTCAATATTGGCTTTTTCGACGAGTGTTTGTTTTGATGTTGGAACATCACAGCGTAGAGCAAAAATCAGTTTTTGTCCGTCCTCACTGCAAAGTGCCTGCATTACTTCTATCGTGTTTGCGTCGAAGGGAGAAAGCTGATTGATAAGTGATGATTTAATAACACAAGCCACACCGCTGTTATCCCAAATTTTTGTTCCATATGAACCTATAATTCTAAGATTTCCTTGATTCTTACTTTCTTCTTGTTTTTCTCTGTTGCCAACCTCAGCAAAATAGATGCCCTTCCACATTTCCCAAAGATCTTCTCCAAGCTCTTGACGGAGATTACGATTATAGCGGTCATGGTTTGCCATTGACCAAACGAATTCTGTCGCAAGTTGCTCGATCTTACTTGACACAGCATCAAGATCACCGTTTGATTCGGTTTCAAGAAGAATGTCTGCCGAGATCTTGTAAACGTCACTTATGGCTTTCAGATTGAAGCAATCGGGCAAGCAATCGCCCGCCTCCCATTTTGAAATAGCCTGCGCGGAAACGCCTATTTTTTCCGCGACCTCCTCCTGCGTCATACCGAGCTTTTTTCTATGATTGCGAAGCTTTTCGCCAAATATTTTTTGATCTAACATAATTCTATCCTCCAAGATTTTTGTGATAGCTATCTTGTGTTTTCATTATATCACGGCAAAACACAACTTACAATAGTAAACATATTGAGTTTTATCACCTAAACTCTACCGAGGGTTGAATTTTCGCTTCCTTTAGCGTCATTCCGAAGTCGTGGCGCGTTGTTGTGCGCCGCGACGAGCAAATCTCGCCGTTTTTCCGCAGAAAAACGGCGCCCTATGTTAGCACCCAACCGATTTATTGGGGAATAGTACTAAAAAATACGGCTACAAACTATTAAAAAGCGATTGCACCGAGAGGCTCCCTCCGAGAGGGAGCTGGCACGGCTTGCCCGTGACTGAAGGAGAGTGCGCGACAATACCACAAGCACTCGTTCCATCAAGGCGCAGGCTCCTTCCACCACTTCGTGGTCCCCCTCCCTCTCGGAGGGAGGCAAACGTTGACCATCGCTTTTCGCGTAGCCAAAGCACACGGCGAGAGTCGAAAGGGAAAGTCTGGTGCGAACATCAAGCGCAAAAATTCTGCGGAATTTTTGCGAGATTCGCTCAGCTCAGCACGGAACAACGTGCTGAGCCTTCGGAATGACGCTAAAAAGTACGCTATTCCCGCTTTCTTTGATTCGCTCACGAAAACAACACCACCAAAGAACTTCCTTGGTGGTGTTTTCTCCCCAAAATACAGAGAATTTTATATTACCAATATCAACAAAAGCGCGATGAGAAGCTCATTGTCGCGGTGAGAGGAGTCCGAAAAAATCAGGAATATCACACCGAGGAGCAAAAGCTCCTCAAGTCCAAGCTCGCCGTCAAAAAGTCCGCCGAGCCCCGAAAGCTTCGGTCTTTCGGCGCATACGGGAAGCACAGCCTCCTCTTTGGTGTCCGCGCATTCGTCGCAAGCGGGCGCATCCTCACGCTCCCTTGCCCTTTTTTGCTCGTTTTCCTCCCTTATTCCCGCTAAAACGGGCGGATCGGGAAAGGGCATAAAGGCGTTTCCGCTGTAGTCGCGCGGAAGCTCTATATCACTCTGGTGAGTATTCCTTCTGTTTGGTCTTGAATACATTTGCCCTCCTATTTCCCAAATCCCGAAAAGCCGCCCGCTATCTTTGATATTCCTATCATGTAGTCGATGGTGCGGCATCTATGCTCGTTGCAATAGGGCTTGAGCGCGGAAAGGAGCGCCGTGCGCCGCGCCGCGTCGCCACCGCCACCAACGCCGCCAAGCAAGGACATTATCTGCCCCACGGGAAGCGCACCATCGGCGGGTGGAGTCTGTGCCGCCCTCTCGCCCGACGGACTCTGTGCCTCTCTTTCGGGCGGCGGTGGAGCCGCATTACTCGGCTCTGCCCCCACCGCCGTGGCTATCTGCGATATCAGCTCGGGATTGGCAAGCAGCTTTGACACCATACTGCCGAGGTCGGGCGTAGGCGCAAGCTCGCCGTTCATCTTTTCGCTCATATCATCTGCCGCCCCTCCGCCTTGAATTCTGCGCCGCCTCTATCTGCGCCGATATCGCGGCAAGATCTCTGTCGCTGATATTTCTTATGGCGTTTCGGACGCTTGACATATCACCGAGGTTGACGTTAAGCCCCGACAGGTCTATGCCGTTTTCCCCCGCGATCTTTCCTATTATAAACTTAAGCTGTCCATCGTTAAGGGTAAGCAGGCGTTCAAGCGTTGCTCTGTCAATTTGCATGGCATTCACTCCTTTTTTACGGTCGATACGACCTTTCTCATGGGCAGTATATGATTTTTTTGCGTCTTGTGCTACATAAGGTGTGGACAAACGGCGAAAAAGGTGGTATAATATAGAGTAAATCATATTCGGAGCGAAGCATGGAAAAAACCGTTCTCGTTTTTTCGGACTCCCACGGAAACGCAAGCCTTATGCGGCAGGCGCTTGACGCAAGCCCCACCGCCGATATCATCCACCTCGGCGACGGAGTTGACGACCTATCCTTCCTTGACACGAGCAGCAGGCAGGTGTACAGCGTTTGGGGGAATTTTGAAGGGTGGCTATACCCCACACCAAGCAAAAAAGACGTATATGAAAAGATAATTGAAATATCGGGCACGCGCATACTTATGATGCACGGACACACGCGCTCGGTAAAGAGCGGGATGTACGCCGCAACCCTTGCCGCCATCGAGGCGGATGCCGACCTTTTGCTTTACGGGCACACCCACGTCCCCGCCGACGTATATCTTCCGTCGGGAAGCAGTGTAGGCGGCACGGTGCTGAAAAAGCCGTTAC
>JAFXAC010000096.1 GCA_017522125.1 Clostridia bacterium
ATAATGGGGTGCTTTTTTTATTCTTTTCTCCTTTGTGGTAGGCGCCGTAGGTGTCCTTTTGGCTACAGCCGGCTCTACCGCCGCCCGCGCAAGCACAGGCACACGCGCAAGCGCACCCTCTGCCACCTCCACCGCCGCTGCGCGAGGAGTGGCTAGCCCTTGCTCTGCAATAGTGCGGGTTCACCCTGCCGTAAACATGCACGCGGTGCCCGTAGCCCATCAGGAATCCGCGCCCCCGTCGGTAGGATACGTAGCCGTCTATGATATAGACCTCACCGATCAATATGGCGAGCCAGGCGATCAAAACGATCACCACAACAGCGACCTTGTCCTCCTGTAGCTCGTCATACGCTTCATCATCCTCAAAGGGCTTATAGGCGACTACGTGACAACCATCAAATGCCGCGGTGTCATAGGAGATCTGCATTTTGTCATACCCACCGCACGCAAGCTGTCCCGACCATACATAGTACGAGCCCTCGCGCGTGCCGTTTGAGTCGGTCACCATATTGCTGTGTTTCCATTTGAATTCATAATACTCGACCGGGATTCTGTTAAACCATCCGGGCACAAATTCATAGAAATATCCGTCATGCGTCCTGCAAAGCATATCACTTTGATTGACCTTAACGGTAAGGTGGACCTTCTCGCCGCCAAGATAAGATTTTTTCAGATCCAGACGCAGTCCTACGTAGTCTCCGTCAACATCCGACCTATAGCTTTCGATCGCGTCGGACAAGCTGCTTCCATAGACGGTAAAATTGGCATTTGCCATACCGAGCGTCACAAAGGTCAGCGGCTCGCTTTCATCCAGCGCGCGCCAGAGAATATCATATGCAATATCCAGCGTACCATCCTCCTTGGGGGTGACGGTCACGCAGTAGCTTTCAATGCTATCCTGCGGCGTTGGCACGTAAAAAATAGCGAAAATGAGTGACCCGATCTGTATCAACACCAGGATCACAAGAAGGAGCGTGTACGCAAACGGAAAGCTGCGGTGTTTTCTGACGTACTCCTCGGAATAGTTGTTTCTGTCCTTTATCTTTGCCATCAATCACTCGCCCCCTTTCGAAAGGGACACTCAAGCGCTTCGCACTCTGTCATTCCCCTGAGTGCGGTGCAACGCTTGTGCTTCCAGATTTTTTTGAAATCAGTCACAAGAATATTGCCAAGACCTGCCGATGCCGCAAGCCAGCTTTGGCATGGAATGACCTCGCCGTCCGGTGCGACCGCCATATTGCTGAGCGCCGCCCCACACATAGGCACATTCATGCCAAGATCCTCCAGCACCTTGCGTGGAAGTAGTCCGGGCGAGGTGAAGTCGATCTCCATATCGGCATCGTCGCACGTGTGCTTTGCCGCAGTGATGATGTCAATCAGCTCCCCCTGCGTAAGATCATACGCCTTGTGCGCGGTGCTCGCCATACCTGTACAGATCAGCCCACTTGCGGTGACGAATCTAACCCCCAGCGAGCGGATAAAGGCAAGCGTCCTCTCGTAATCGGCATTCTTTTTACAAAGCGGCGTATTGACGCTTACGTCAAGACCCCCTTCTACGGCATTGCGGATCCCCTGCACGGTATCCTCGAAACGTGTGGCGCCAACGAGGGCGTTATGTACCGTCGCATCGTGAGAATACAGTGTGATCTGCACGCTGTCAAGCCCTGCCGCCTTCAGCTTGGCGACCAGCTCCCTTGTAAGCAGAATGCCGTTGGTGTTCAATCTTGTCACACACGCCTTGGCGTGCGCGATAAGCAGGTCAATATCCTCGCGCAGGGTCGGCTCACCACCCGTGAAGGTCAGCATCGGCACGTTGGATGCGATCAGCTTATCAATCACCGCTTTCCACTCTCCCGTATCCAGCTCACGTGCGCCGCTTCTTGCCTGCCCCGCGGCATAGCAAAAGGTGCATTTTTGATTGCATTTCCAACCACCCGCCTCATCCGTCATCGCGCTGACCATCAGATCCACACGGTGCGGGGCGGTCATATGCTTGGCATAAGCACGGATTGAAAGCTTTTCCAGGTCGAGTTCCCCACCTTCTCCGTGCGCTACGGCGAAAAGCACGTCAAGCATTTCGTACAGATCCTCCCGCAAGGTATCCCGAGTGACAAACGGATATGCCCCGTGCATACGTCCCACGGTGTTTTTCAGGATCTGCGCCTCCTGTGCCTCTCCAATGGGCTTGCCGTCGTATCGGTTGACCTCCTTCATAAAAAAGGACAACAAAAGCGCCCAGGAGCGCCCGATGGGCAGAAGGTAATAGCCGTTGAGGATAACGATATAAGCGCTGTTGCCGAACAGTCTGAATTTGGGCGGGATCAAGTGGATTCTGACCACACCCGGCCCTTCAGGGTTAAAGGTGCAATGGCTGACGCCCTGCTTAAATTCTTTATAATGTGCGATTTTATCTTGCAGTCCCATAGCTACCTCCTTTAAAATACTTCGCTATCTCGTCCATTCGGGCCTCCTGCTTTACCGAGAAGGGGCAGCGGCTCTCGCAATGTCCGCAATGCAAGCACGCCTCGGCGTTTACGGAAAGCTTCGTATAGTGGTTCGCCGCGATCGCGTCGCCCGCAAGCGCAAGGTCGTAATATTTGTTGACAAGTCCTATATCAATTCCCGCGGGGCAGGGCTGACAATGGTTGCAATAAACGCAAGTACCCGTTACCGTGTCCGCGGTAAAGCCGCCTATTACCGAATAATCCCTCTCCTTTTCCGTCGCGGTGAGGAATTTGAGAAGCGTATCAAGATGCTCCATCGTCTGCACGCCCGGAACTGCCACAAGCACGCCGGGGCGGTCGAGCGCGTACTGCAGGCATTGAGCGTGCGTGAGTGCCACGCCGAAGGGCGATCGCTCCGCCGAGAGGAGCTGACCTGCGAAAAACGGCTTCATTACCGAGATACCAACGCCCTCGCGCTCGCACCTCTTGAAAAGCTCAAAGCGCTCGCTTACCGAGCCTACGCCGTATTCGTCGCCCTTTTCAAAATCATACGCGGGGTTGAGCGAGAACATCATCATATCCGCAAGCCCCGTGTCGATAATGCGGTTTGCCACGCGCGGTGTGTGCGAGGAAAAGCCTATATGTCTGACAACACCCCGCGCTTTAAGCTCCTTTAAGTAATCAAGCACGCCTATTTCACAGAGCTTGTCGAGATCCTCGTCGTCGTCGACGCAATGTAAAAATCCAAAATCGGCGTAGTCCGTGCCGAGCGTTTCAAGCTCCCACCAAAAGGTTTTTTTGATGGTTTCAAAATCGCGGCACCAGCCGTACTCGCCGTTTTCATCGTAGACCGCGCCGAAATGCATCTGCAAAAACACCTTGTCGCGGCAATCCCTTATCGCCCTGCCGATAGGCGCGTAGGATGCTCCCGCGGTGCAAAGGTCAAAAAAGTTTATGCCGTTGGCAATAGCCTTACGCACTATCGCCTCGATCTCGTCGGCGGGCGTTTGCCCGATGCCGCCCATACCGATGCCAAGTACACCGAAACGTTCGTTCTCGCCGCCGCGCGGCAGTTTTCTGTATTCCATATTTTATGGCTCCTTTTTCATTTCCATATACGGAAGCACCTCGTAGCCGCATTTTTTATAAACGCCAACGGCTCTTTCGTTTTCCTCCTCGACCTCAAGGCGAAAAACGGAATTCGGATATTTATTTTCAATATATCCGAGGAAAAGAGTTCCTATCCCCGCGCCCCTGTGTGCCGTTTTTACAAAAACATCCTCTATCCAGATGCAAGGCTTGCCGAACTCCGTCGAAAAGCTCCTTGCGACCATCGCATAGCCGCAAATGCCGTCCGCACCCTCGAAAACGTAGCCCTCGATGTAGGGACTGTCCCCGATGCAATTTTCAATATCCGCCTCGAATATCTCCTCGGAGCCGTTTGTGAACACGGCGGGCGAGGAATAAAACTCGCGCATCATTAAAAGCACCTCGCGCTTATCGCTCCGCACCATTGGTCTTATTGCGTACTGCACTCAAAAGTCCTCCGAAATCAAAAGCTATCGTAATAAACGACCTCGTCCATAGGTCTTGCCTCGTAGTGCATATCAAGCGGCTTTGCATTCTCCGCGGGATACCCCATAACGAGAAGCGCAAGCGGCTCGACGGCGGCGGGGATATTGAAGGCATCTCGCATCGCCTTCGGGTCGAAATGCATTACCCAGCACGAGCCAACGCCGATATCAAAGGCGGCAAGCATCATATGCGTTGTCACTATCGCGGCGTCCACGGGCGAGGAGAGCGCGCCGTCGTACGGTCTTTTCCAGCTCTCGCGCGTATCGTGGCAAACGAGCATTGCCGTGGGCGCACCGAAATGACATTTCGTGCATTTTTTAAGCTTTTCTATAGCCGCGTCGGTGTTAAGCACAAGTATCCTTTGCGGCTGATTATTACAGCCCGTGGGCGCTTTATGCGCCGCCGCTAAAATTTTATCGACCACCTCGCGCGGCAGATGCTCCGCACGAAAGCTCCTTACCGAATATCTTTCGGAAATCAACCTTTCAAATTCCATAACCCTTACCCCTTGCTTTTACACTTAACAACGGCTTCCGTAACGCTTATCAGCACAAGCTCGCCGTTTTGATTATACGCCTCGATACTGACCTCAACGATGCCGTTTTTACAGTTGCGCCTCGTAAGGCGCGTAACCGTTGCCTTGCCCGCCAGCACGTCCTCGGCAAACACGGGCTTGAGCCACTCTATCCTCGTCGATTTTCCCGCGATAAGCTCACCGCCGAAGAAATCGACCTCCAGATATTTCGCCCACACGGACATAAACGACATAACGCCAGGCGCGATAAGCCCGCCGAAATGCGTACTTTTTGCATATTCCTCGTCGGTGTGAAGCGGAATATTATCGTAATCGCGGGCAAAATCAAGCATTTTTTGCTTTTCTATGGTCGCGGGGGCTATGAGCCTCGTCATACCGATTTCAATATCGTCAAAATACATTTTGATACCTCACGCGATAAGCTCCCACAGCCTTTGAAGGAGGGGAACGAGATTATAAATAATGGGCGCGAGCAGTATCGCGGGCAGAAAATCCGCGACCTTTATCTTCGTTATTCCCATAAGATTCGTGCCTATCATAACGATGAGGATAGAGCCTGCGCAGGTCATTTCGTTCACCGCGCCCGTGCTGAGAAGGGGCGCGATAAGCCCTGCAAGCAGGACGAGTCCGCCTTGAATGATAAACACGGGAACGATGGAGAAAAGCACGCCTATACCGAGCGTTGACGCAAGCATCATAGACGAGAAAAGGTCAAGTAGTGCCTTGGTGATGAGAATGGAATTATCCCCCGTCAGACCCGCTTGGATCGAGCCCGTTACCGTCATAGAGCCGACGCAGAACAAAAGCGTTGCCGAAATGATGCCCTCGGCAATGGACACGTCCGAGCCCTTTTTCTTGAATTTAGCCTCCACCCTCTGCGCAAGGCGCGTTATCGCGTCGTCGATTTTAAGTAGAGTTCCGATAATTGCGCCAAGCACGGTGGACGCGATGAGTATCAGCACGTTTTCGCCGCACAGCGCACCCGATATGCCTATGTACATAGTACACGCGCCAAGGGCGGTCATTGCCGCCTTGCTTACCCTTTCGGGTATGCCCTTTTTAAGCAGCAGTCCGACCGACGCGCCTATTATTACCGTTATTACGTTTACTATTACTCCAAGCATAGCTTACCTCCGCGCTCAGACGGTTTCGTTCTTGAGCTTGCGATTCATCAGCCTGCTTATAGCGTCGGTCGGCGTTACGCCGTGGTGAATGACCTCGTACACCGCCGCCGTTATCGGCATTTCAACGCCGTATTTTCTTGAAAGCTCCATAGCCGCCTCAAGTGCGTAGTAGCCCTCGACGACCATTCCTATCTCACGCGCCGCCTCGTCGTAGCTCATACCCTTGCCGATAAGCTCGCCACAGCGGTTGTTTCGGCTATGCACCGAGGTGCAGGTAACGATAAGTCACCGATGCCCGCAAGTCCCATAAAGGTGTCGCGCGGACAGCCCATTGCCATACCGATGCGCGCCATTTCGGAAATTCCGCGCGTGATAAGCATAGCAAGCGTATTGTCGCCAAGACCTACGCCCCTGAGCGCGCCTGCCGCTATTGCGATAATGTTTTTCAGCGCGCCGCAAAGCTCCACGCCAAGCACGTCCGTATTGGTGTAGGCGCGAAGGCAGGAGTTCGAGAACACCTCTGCCACCCTTCCCGCGACCGCCTCACTCTTGCACGCCGCAACGATGGACGTGGGAATACCGCGCACCACCTCCTCGGCGTGAGTGGGGCCTGAAAGGGCGACTATATCGTACTTTATTTTGCGCCCTGAGGCGGCAATTTCGTCCTCGATGATGTCCGTCATCGTTTTAAGCGTACCCTTTTCCATACCCTTGGACGCGCTTGCAACTATGCACCCGTCGGGCAGATACGGCGCACTTGCCCTTGCCGTGTCGCGCATATAAACGGACGGCACGACGAATATGATAAGCTCCTTGTCAGCGCACGCCTCTTCCATATCCGCAGTGTAGCGGATACCGTCGGGAAGCACAACGCCAGGCAGATTTCTGTGCGCTTTGTTTTTTGATATTTCATCTGCTTCTGCGCGTGAGTATGACCACACGGTAACGTCGTGGTCGTTTCCCACGAGTATCGTGGCAAGGCCCACGCCCCACGTTCCTGCACCGAGTATACCTATTTTCATTTTTTCTCCTTAAGGGATCTTTTCATTTTTCCACCATATTATAGCATATTTTAGCCCAATTTGCAACATTATGAGTCGCCTTTTCCTTGAAATACGGCGGCGTGCGTGATATAATAGAGCCATCAAACCCACGGAGGTCAAAAATGGATATTGACAAGCTGCTGCACAGCGGCGGAATTTATATGACGTATGACGAGGAGCTGCTTCACGAGCAGGCGCTCTGCCTTGAACGGCTTTACGAATTCAATGCGACGCGCCCGCTTGAAATGAAAAGGCGCACCGCACTGCTTAAAAGTATGTTTGCCGAGATAGGCGAGGACTGCTACATAGAGCCGCCCTTGCGCTCGAATTGGGGCGGCAGACACGTTCATTTTGGGCGCGGAGTGTACGCAAACTTCAATCTGACGCTCGTTGACGACACGCACATATACGTCGGGGACTACACGATGATAGGCCCTAACGTCACGCTGGCAACGGCGGGGCACCCCATTCTGCCCGAGCTACGCGAAAAGGGATATCAGTACAACGAAAGCGTGCGCATAGGCAAAAACTGCTGGCTCGGCGCGGGCGTTATAGTACTGCCCGGTGTGAGCATCGGTGACGGTACGGTGGTCGGCGCGGGAAGCGTGGTCACGCGCGACCTGCCCGCAAACGTGGTCGCCGTCGGCAACCCCTGCCGCGTGCTTCGCCCCATTTCCGAGCGCGACCGCGAATTTTATTTCCGCGACAAGAAAATAGATTGGCACGCAGTCAGCGCGGATAGCGCAAAATCCTGATTTTATATTGACTAATCGGCAAAAAATTGGTATAATTAAGTAAATTATTTTGGAAGGAGCATTTCTATGTCTAAAAGCGTACAGGATATCCTGAATATTATTGCCGAAAACGGCATCAAAATGGTTGACTTCAAGATGGTCGACATCAACGGTCAGTACCGCCACGTTACTATTCCCGCCGAAAATTTCTCCGAGGATACCATGAAAAGCGGCATCGGCTTTGATGCCTCGAACTACGGCTACGCCGTAGTTGAGAAGAGCGATATGGTATTCATTCCCGACCCTGACACCGCAGTTATCGACCCCTTCTGCTCTATTCCTACCCTTTCTATGACGGGTAACGCAATGATCATCGCAAGCCCCGAAAACAAGCCCCTGCCCCAATATCCCCGCAACATCGTTCGCGCCGCCGTCGAGTCTATGAAGAAGAGCGGCATTGCCGACACTATGCTTATTCTGCCCGAGTTTGAGTTCTACCTCTTCGACGAGGTGACTTGGGGCGTTGAGGGCAACTACATAGGCGCCGCCGTTGACGCAAAGCAGTCCTATTGGAACAGCAGCGTCGAGGGCAAGGGCGTTATCGTACCGAAGCAGAAAAACTACCACATCGCAAAGCCCTTTGACGTTTCCTACGAATGCCGCAGTGAGATGTGCATGCACATGAAGGACGCGGGCATCGACATCAACTACCATCACCCCGAGGTCGCCGCATCGGGACAGTTTGAGATAGAGCCCCAGCTTGGCGAGCTCGTTCATATGTCCGACGCGACTATGATGATAAAGTACATCATACATAACACCGCGCTCAAGTACGGCAAGACCGCGACCTTTATGCCCAAGCCCATATACGGCGAGGCAGGAAGCGGAATGCACGTTCATATGCTCCTTATGAAGGACGGCAAGCCCGTATTCTCCGACGACGACGGATACGCGCACCTCAGCCAAACCGCGCACTACTTTATGGGCGGACTTCTTAAGCACATCGCCTCTCTCTGCGCACTTACCAACCCCAGCACCAACTCCTTCAAGCGACTCGTTCCAGGCTTTGAGGCTCCCGTTACCGTTGGATACGCGACCTCTAACCGCAGTGCCGTTATCCGTATCCCCGCGTACGCAAAGTCCCCCGACAAGCGCCGCTTTGAGCTTCGCAACCCCGACGCTACCTGCAACCCCTACTTCTGCTACGCCGCTATCCTTATGGCAGGTCTTGACGGCGTGAAGAACAAGATAGACCCCCACGCAAACGGCTGGGGACCCTACGACGTAAACCTTTACCACCTCAGCGACGAGGAAAAGGCAAAGCTGCACCACCTGCCCACCTCGCTTGACGAGGCTCTTGACGCGCTTGAGGCAGATAACGACTACCTCACCGCCGACGGCGTATTCCCCAAGGAGCTTCTCACGAATATTATTAAGACCAAGAGAGAGGAATGCCGCCAGCTTGCCGCTATTCCCCACCCCGCAGAGTTTGATAAGTATTATAATCTTTAATATAATAAATACCCGCCGCGCGTTGCGCGGCGGGTATTTTATAAGGCTCTGTCACTTAA
>JAFXAC010000011.1 GCA_017522125.1 Clostridia bacterium
AACCGCCCACTCTCTGAAGGAAACGCTGTCTTTTACTACTTCCGATCATTGCGTTTATACATAAAGTATAACATATATAAAGAATTTTGTCAACACAAAAATAAAAACTAATCTTTATATTTTCCTTGACCTCACCCCGACTTTTATGGTATACTAAATTATATAAAAATTCAAGGAAGATAAAAATGAAAACACTTCTTGCAGTAGACGGAAACAGCATACTAAACCGCGCATTTTACGGCATCAGAGCCTTGTCAACGTCATCGGGACAGCCGACGAACGCCGTATACGGTATGATAACCATGCTCACGCGACAGCTGGAAAAATATTCTCCCGATATGTGCGCGGTGGCGTTTGATCTGCGCGCGCCCACGTTCCGACATAAGATGTATGACGGATACAAGGCAAACCGCAAGGGTATGCCCGAGGAGCTTGCCGCGCAGATGGAGTACGCCCACAAGGTCGTCCGTGCGCTCGGCTTCCATATAATAGAAAAGGAAGGCTATGAGGCGGACGATATCCTCGGCACGCTTGCCGCCTACGGGGACGCCGCGGGCGACGTGCAAACGCTTATTATGACGGGGGATAGAGATTCGCTTCAGCTTATTTCCGAGCATACCGCAGTTCTTCTTGCGACGAATAACGATTACGTTTATTTTGACAGAGATGCCTTTTTTGAAAAATACGGTGTTGAGCCTTCGCAGTTCGTTGACGTAAAGGCGATAATGGGCGATAGCTCGGATAATATTCCCGGTATTGCGGGAATCGGTGAAAAGGGCGCACTTGCCCTGATCTCGCGCTTCGGAAGCCTGAATGCCGTATACGAATCCTACGAGAGCGCGGACGGAATAAAGCCCGCTATGCTTGCAAAGCTTGCGGCTGGCAAGGAATCGGCGTTTATTTCTCAAGCGCTTGCCGAAATCTGCCGCACCGTCCCGGGAATGCCCACCCTTGCGGAGCTTGAAACTAACGGAATAAACAGGGCGGACGCCAAAAAGCTCTTTACGGAGCTTGAATTTGGTGCGCTTATAAAGAAGATGGGGCTTGATTCTGTTGAGGTAGCCTGTGATATCGAGCAGACAAGCTGTGAATACAAGGCAGAAAACGGCGTAGAGGCTTTTGTTTCCATACTTTCCGCGGATTCTCCTTCAATCTCTATAAACGATACCACTGCCGCCGTGTTTGACGGTAGTAAGCTTTGCGCGATAGACACATCAAGCGTGCCGTTTGATGCAGTTGCCGCCGCCGCGCCGCGCCTTGCGTGCTACGATTGCAAGACGCTGTACGAGCTTTGCGACAAGCGCGGCGTGCGCATGCGCAACGTAGGCTTTGACGTTATGCTTGCCGCCTACGTGCTTGATTCAAGCGGCAGCTTCGATATATCAAGGCTTATCACGCTTCACCTCGGAGAATTGCGCGACGAGAACGTTTCTGACGCGGTCTACGTTTACAGATTGAGAGAGGTGCTTTCCCAAAAGCTCAAGGAGCAGGAATGCGAAGGACTCTTTTTCGATATCGAGATGCCGCTTGCGGGCGTGCTTGCGGATATGGAGGAGGCAGGATTTCTGATAGACCCCGCAGGACTTGCAAAGTACGGCGAGGCGCTCTCTGATGCCGCAAACGCCCTGACGGAAAGAATATATTTTGCCGCAGGCGAGGAATTCAACATTAATTCTCCCAAGCAGCTTGGAGAGATACTGTTTGAAAAAATGGGACTGCCCGCGGGCAAAAAGACCAAAACGGGATATTCGACGAACGCGGAGATACTTGAAAAGCTCGCGCCCAAATATCCTATAGTAGCGGATATTCTCGAATACCGTCAGCTTACAAAGCTTATCGGAACCTACGTTACGGGGCTTCTTAAGGTCGCTGACGGGGAGGGAAGGATACACACGAAATTCAAGCAGACGGGAACGGCAACGGGCAGACTTTCCTCGGCTGACCCCAATCTGCAAAATATACCAATTCGCACCGAGCTTGGCAGGGAGCTTCGCAAATATTTCCTGCCGCGCGAGAATTATCTTTTAGTCGATGCCGACTACTCGCAAATAGAGCTTCGCTTGCTTGCGTGCATAGCGAACGACGAGAATATGATTTCGGCATTTTTGTCGGGCGAGGACATCCACACATCAACTGCCTCTGCCGTTTTCGGTGTTCCGATAGAGCTTGTCACTCCGCTTCTTCGTAAGCGCGCAAAGGCGGTAAACTTCGGTATCGTCTACGGCATTGGCGAGTTCTCGCTTTCACAGGACCTCGGCATCGGAATGAAGCAAGCCAAGGAGTATATCGAAAGCTATCTTGCCACCTACCCCCGCGTGCGCGACTACTTGCAGAGCGTCATCGAGGAGGCAAAGAAGGAGGGCTACGTTAAAACGCTTTACGGCAGACGCCGCTATATTCCCGAGCTTAACGAAAAGAACGGAGCCGTGCGCAAATTCGGCGAGCGCGTGGCTATGAACAGCCCGATACAGGGAAGCGCGGCGGATATCATCAAGATCGCTATGATAAACGTAGATCGCCGCCTTAAGGAAGAAAAGCTTGACGCGCGAATGATACTTCAGGTCCACGACGAGCTTATTATCGAAGCCCACCGTGATTGTGCCGATCGCGCCGCCGATATACTGCGCGAGGAAATGGAAGCCGCGGCAAAGCTTGCCGTTCCACTCAGCGTCGAGCTGTCAATAGGCTCGCGCTGGTATGAAACCTAAAAGGAGAGAATTATGAAGCTAAGACCCCCTGCGTACCCTCTTATTACCGTTGACCCGTATTTCAGCGTTTGGTCGGCAACGGATCGCCTTACCGACTCGCAAACTATTCATTGGACGGGTGCTGAAAACGCCATTTTGGGCGTTGCCACGATAGACGGTAAGGAATACCAAATAATCGGCAAGGGCGAGATCCCCGCTATGAAGCAGACCGCAGCGGATTGCACCGCTTTTTCTACCGCATATACCTTTGAGCAGGACGGCGTGCGCCTCACGCTCACGTTTACCTCGCCGCTTATTCCGAACGATCTTTATTTGCTTACTCGCCCCGTAAGCTACCTCGAAATAAAAAACGCCTCGCTTGACGGCAAGGCGCATTCGGTTTCGGTAAAGCTTTCGGTTTCGGAAGAGATTTGTATGAACAAGGCGGGCGACGACGAGATAAGCCGCGATATCTTGGCTCTTGAAGGTATAAATTCCATATCCATGGGCAGAAAAAATCCGAAAATGCTTGAACGATCGGGCGATAATCTGCGCATCGAATGGGGACGCTTCTATCTTTCGGGGGCGGGCAAGGTGTTTACCGAGAAAAAGGATTCGATGACGTTTGCCTGCATAAATGCAGAAGTCAAGGATAGCACCCTTGTCACCTTCGCTTATGATGACGTTAAGAGCATCGAGTATTTCGGAAAGCATATTTCGTCCTATTGGAACAAAAACGGTGAGTCTATCCTAAATGAAATAATCAAGGCTCATTCCGATTACGCCACCACCGTCAAGCGTTGCCGTAGCCTTGAAAACGAGCTTTTTGCCGACGCAGTTCGCGCAGGAGGCGAAAAATACGCCGAGATGCTGGAGCTTGCACTGCGCCAGACGCTTGCCGCTCACAAGCTCGTGCTTGACGAAAACGGCGAGGTGCTTTACGTTTCAAAGGAGTGCTTCTCAAACGGCTGTGCCGCTACGGTTGACGTAAGCTATCCGTCCGTACCGCTATTTCTTATATATAACCCCGAGCTTGTCAAGGGCATGATGCGCCCGATATACAAATACGCGCGCTCGGATGCGTGGAAATTTGATTTTGCACCGCACGACGTAGGTCAGTACCCAAAGCTCAACGGTCAGGTCTACGGAAACAACGCGCTTGAGCGCCAGATGCCCGTTGAGGAATGCGGAAATATGCTGATAATGGAAGCCGCCGTGGCTATTGCAACGGGTGATGCTTCCTTTGCGGCAGAGCATATGGACGTGCTTGACGTTTGGGTAAAGTATCTTATTGACAACGGCAGAGATCCCGCAAATCAGCTTTGCACAGACGATTTTGCAGGTCATCTTGCACACAACTGCAATCTTTCGCTAAAGGCGATAATGGGTATTGCGGGCTATGGAATACTTAAAGGTATGAGTGGCAACAAGCAGGACGAGGAAAAATACGTCAGTATGGCTCGCGATATGGCTAAGGATTGGGCAGAGCGCGCCGCAAACGGCGACGGAAGCTACCGCCTTGCATTTGATAAGCCCGACACATTCAGTATGAAATATAATATCGTTTGGGATAAGCTGTGGGGAACGCGCATTATGCCGCAGGAGGTTATCGCCTCGGAGGTTGCAAGCTATTTTGGAAAACTCAACGCATACGGCTTGCCCCTCGATAACAGACGCTCGTACACAAAGAGCGACTGGACCGTGTGGACGGCAACGCTCGCCCGTCGCCGCGAGGATTTCGAGCGACTTATCGAGCCTATGTGGGCGGCATACAACGCAAGCGAATCGCGCGTGCCGATGACGGATTGGTACTATACCGTGACCGCACTTCACGCCGCATATATGTCAAAGGGCGAGAATATTGAAAAATCCTTCCGCAACCGCACCGTTCAGGGCGGACTCTACGTAAAGCTCCTTGAATATAAGGGCATTATGAAATATATGTAATAAAGATCCCGCACTCGATTTAAGCGAGTGCGGAATTTTTACAAGATATCATCAAACAAAATGAAGATAGCGCTATTGCGTGATGTCATGCGCCGCGAGGGGGAATTATATCCAACAGGCATTGCCCGTTGATTATAACGATCATTAAAAAATAAAACAACGCTTCGTGCCGCAATGATGCGATGTTTGCCATAAAATGTGGCGAAGCCACATATCATTCGCGTCAGCGTTCATCATTAGGCAAAGCCGTCATCATTTGCCGAAGGCAAACATCATTCAAAAAACGCACATTTGTCGGTAGACAAAAGTGCGTTTTTTGTTGCGAAAGAACAGCATAACGGTGCGTAAAATATAGGTAAGAAAAGCGATTAGGTGCGCAACCATACTGTTCGATAAATTGGAATTTATCACTCTGTTTTGAGTTGATTATTAAGTGCATTGATTAGATTAAAACCATTCGGATGGTCATAATCCTCTGCAAGATATTCAAGAGCATCAACAAGTTCGGGAATGTGTGCTTTTACCTTTTCTGGATTAAGTATCATATCACCGTAGAGAATGTTGCACCAAATATAGTCTGTGTTACTCTCATCTTCAAGGCAAAGATAGGCGGTTATATATGTGTGAAACTCTGCCACACCTGCTATATAGTCTGCTTCCTCTTTTCCTGTTTCAAATTCTTCAAAATGTTCCAAGGCAGCATTTACACTGCTTTTGCACATTACTTCTAACTTATCATTCTTAAATGTCTTGTATTGCCACAAGGACACACAGAAAACCACAAGTAGAAGAATGATTGCTGTTGTAATCCAAGTCTTTTTCATACAATCACACTCCTTTGTCAAATTCAAGTTTATCGAACTGATTATATAATAAACATTGACTGTTCGCAATAGTTCGTGAAGTTTGGGCTTTGCCCAAGTGAAGCAGCGGCGATACCGCTGTGAAGTATCGTGCTTACGCACGAAGTGAAGCTAAGTGTCCCACTCACGCCCGCAGGCACTTCACGATGAGAAGCATCGCTTCACGCACCGAAGGCGCGCTTAACGTGCCGTAAGGCACACTTAGTTGAAAAGAAACACCTTTTGTCGGTAGACAAAAGTGCGTTTTTGTTGGCTAAAAGTAACCAAACGGAGCAGAATAGAGGTAAAAGTAAGTAAAAGTAGTGCACATGCTCCGTTAGATAGATTAAAACATGTCAGTTATTAGTTATTGAGGATAAATAAGATTTCATATCCCCAACAAATTGATTTCCACAACGTGCGAGTTCACCCAATACTCTGTCAATACCATTTTCAGTTGTAAACCAATTATCTTTTGTTATATTGTAGCAATGAACAGGGCATACCTTAATCTCAACATTGGGAAAAGCCATTTGATAAAGCATAAGGCAACGTCTGGCATGAAACGCTTTGCAGACAATCAATGCTGTTTTTATATCAATGCCACTTTCGTCAACGGCTTTTCGTGAAAGAAAAGCATTATCACGAGTATGTCTCGATTTGTCCTCTCCGATAATTGCATCTATAGGTACACCGTTTTTTGCAAACACATCGATAAAGAACGCGCAGTCGGATTGGTAATCGCCAGTATATATTTCTGCTTTCGAGCGAACACCTGGCCATTTATCTCGCTTAACACTAACTCCACCAGAGGGAATAAGCCACTTGGCATAACCTTTATGGTACAGTTCGGCCGCATATTCAGGTTGCTCAGGATGTGACCCTCCCGGCAGAAAGATTGCATCAACCTTTTCAGGCTCATCAGAAATAAAAATATAGTCGGAAATATCCGAAATAATCTTATTCATTTTGCATTCTCCTTCGCTGTGCGGCAGGAAGCAATCAGCATTACACGCATGGAAGTACACTTTGCAGAAAGTGATTTATATAATTGCTCGTCGATGTAGTTGGTTCTGTGCAACAACTCAAGCCAATACCCTGTTTCACTTGCTTCTTTCAAAGCAATTTCCAACTTAGAAATAAAATCCTTTGTGCCTTGTGCGTATTGTGCTTCGTGAATATTAGCTCCAATAGAGGTGCCACTTCTGCCGATTTGGTTTGCGATAATTGTTTCGTGATTCGCTTTTAGATGTTTAACAAGATTGATAATATCAACCGAAAAATCCATTGACAGTTCTAAGAGTTTATTATCTTTCATAATTGCACCTCCTTTTCCGTTATTATATCACGAAATCGCTTGTTTGTCAAATGATGCATCGCCTGCGGCGACATGATGCATTTGCTTGCAAATATGATGTTGCTCCCGTTGGTCGCAATGATGCGATGTTTGCCACAAAACATTAGGCGAAGCCGACATCATTAGCGTCAGCGGCATCATTAGTAAAACGACATCATTTGCCGAAGGCAAACATTATTCAAAAAACGCACCTTTGTCGGTAGACAAAAGTGCGTTTTTTGTTGGTGGAGACAACTGGAATCGAACCAGTGACCCCTTGCATGTCAAGCA
>JAFXAC010000097.1 GCA_017522125.1 Clostridia bacterium
CCAAACGTTGCGGACGCCGCGCTCACAGCTTGCACCGCAAGGCTTGAGCAGACGTTTTTGATAGCTCTCGTGCGCGGCGTATTTTGCGGAATACTTATGTATCTTGCGGTAAGCATATACAAGGAGAAGGGAACTTATCTTTCCATTCTTTTCTGCGTTCCCGCGTTTATCCTTGCGGGATTTGAGCACTCGATTGCGGATATGTTTTATTTTGCCGCATCGGGTATCGTTTCGCTTCGCGCACTTGGGTTTATATGGACCGTAATTCTCGGCAATGCGTTGGGTGGTATGCTGCTTCCCGCGCTTAACCGAATAGGAAAGAGCGAGGAGAAAAATGACTGAAAATAAAATCAATATAGCCGTTCTCGTTTCGGGCGGCGGCACAAATCTTCAAGCACTTATTGATGCCGAGAAAAGCGGCATCATAAAGTCGGGAAGCATCAAGCTCGTCATTTCAAACAACAAAGATGCCTACGCCCTTACTCGCGCCGCAAATGCGGGCATTGATACCGCTGTGGTGTTGAAAAGCGAGTGCGGCTCGGCGCAAGCATTTGAGAACGCCATCTCAAAGCTGCTCGACAAAAACGGTATAGACGTTATCGTGCTTGCGGGCTTTATGTCCATTCTCAGCGAGGATTTTACCTCGAAATATCCAAAGCAGATAATCAACGTGCATCCGTCGCTCATTCCGTCGTTCTGCGGTAAGGGCTTTTACGGTCTTCGCGTTCACGAGGCGGCACTTGAATACGGCGTAAAGGTGACGGGCGCAACGGTGCATTTTGTCAACGAGATACCCGACGGCGGCGAGATCATTATGCAAAAGGCAGTTGCCATCAAGGATGGTGACACCCCCGAAAAGCTGCAAAAGCGCGTAATGCGTCAGGCGGAATGGAAGATCCTTCCGCTTGCAGTTGAAAAAGTATGTTCAAATAAACTTGATAGGAGATAAATCATGGCACTTTACGACATCAAAAACCTTCTTTCAACCAACACCTACCCTGGTCGCGGAATTATAATCGGTAAATCCTCCGACGGCAAGAACGCAATGATCGCGTACTTCATTATGGGCAGAAGCGAAAACAGCCGCAATCGCATTTTTGAGCGCTTTGACGGCGGTATGCGCACCAAGGCTTTTGACGAATCCAAGATGTCCGATCCCCATCTTATAATTTACAATCCTTATCTTTCTGCGCAGAACGGCTCGATCGACATTATAACAAACGGAGATCAGACCGATACAATATACGATTACATAAAGGAAAACGGCGAGGACGGCTGTGCCTTTGTCAAGGCATTGCACACCCGCGAGTTTGAGGACGATGCTCCCAACTTCACTCCCCGAATTTCCGGAATCCTTCATTACGCTCCGTCCGGTACCTTCCATTATCAGATGTCCATATTGAAGAGCGCAAACGGAGATGGCTCGGTATGTAACAGATATTTTTATAGCTATACTCCCAGAGATGGCTTTGGTCATTTCATTCACACCTACAAGTGCGACGGTAACCCTATTCCGTCATTCTACGGCGAACCTGAGGAGGTGGAGCTTCCCAACACCGCAGAGGAGCTTGCAGATATCGTTTGGAGCAATCTTAACGCTGATAACAAGGTATCTCTCTTTGTACGCGCTATCCCACTTGACGGAAGCGAGGCAAGCGAGATCATCATAAACAAAAATATATAATGCAGAGGATCATATTATGAAAGAATTTGAACTGAAATACGGCTGTAACCCCAATCAGAAGCCCGCAAAAATCTATATGGCGGACGGAAGCGAGCTTCCCATCGAGATACTTTCGGGCCGTCCCGGATACATAAACTTTCTTGACGCATTCAACAGCTGGCAGCTTGTAAAGGAGCTTAAAGAGGCTCTTGGACTTCCTGCTGTAACGTCCTTCAAGCACGTCAGCCCCACCTCGGCTGCCGTTGGAATCAAGCTTTCCGACACGCTCAAAAAGGCTTGCTTCGTAGACGATATCGAGGGTCTTGACGACTCGCCCCTCGCTTGCGCGTACGCAAGAGCAAGAGGAACCGACCGTATGTGCTCCTTTGGTGACTGGGTGGCTCTCTCCGACGTTTGCGACGTTACCACCGCGCTGATGATCAAGCGCGAGGTCTCCGACGGCGTTATCGCTCCCGGATATGAGCCCGAAGCGCTTGAGATACTCAAGTCCAAGAGAAAGGGCAACTACAATATCGTTAAGATCGACCCCAATTACGTTCCCGCTCCTATCGAGACCAAGCAGGTTTACGGTATTACCTTTGAGCAGGGAAGAAATAATTTTGAGATCAACCGCGCGCTTCTCACCAACGTCGTTACCGCTAACAAGGAAATGCCCGAAAGCGCTATCCGCGATCTTATAGTTGCGCTGATCACCCTTAAGTACACGCAGTCCAATTCCGTTTGCTACGCAGTTGACGGACAGGCTATCGGCGTTGGCGCAGGTCAGCAGTCGAGAATACATTGTACTCGCCTTGCGGGTGAAAAGGCTGACACGTGGTTCCTTCGTCAGCACGAGAAGGTCCTTGGTCTTCCTTTCAGAGAGGACATCGGCAGACCCGACAGAGATAACGTTATTGACGGATATATCAATAAGAACGAGGAGGACGTTTGCGCCGACGGCAATTGGCAGAAGTACTTTACCGTCCGTCCTGAGCCCCTTACCGACGAGGAGGCAAAGGCATTCCTTGCTTCCCGCGACGGCGTAGCCCTCGGCTCCGATGCATTCTTCCCGTTTGGCGACAATATCGAGCGCGCACACAAGAGCGGCGTTAAGTACATTGCCGAGCCCGGCGGATCTATCAGAGATGATAACGTCATCGCCACCTGCGACAGATACGGTATGGCAATGGCATTCACGGGAATGAGACTCTTCCATCACTAATATAAATTCGGAGATTTCAAATGAAAATACTCGTAATCGGCGGCGGCGGACGCGAGCACGCCGTTATAAAAGCGATAAAGAAAAATCCTGACGTCGAGTGTATTTACGCGCTCCCCGGTAACGGCGGTATTGCCGCCGACGCCATCTGCGTTAACATCGGCGCTAAAGATATCGACGCGATCGTTGATTTCGCAGTCGAAAAAGCGATTGATTACGCAATAGTTACTCCCGACGATCCGCTTGTTCTCGGCGCGGTCGATGCTCTGAATGCCAAGGGCATTCCTTGCTTTGGTCCCGACAAAAAAGCGGCTATAATAGAGGGAAGTAAGGCGTTTTCCAAAAATCTTATGAAAAAATACTCTATTCCCACCGCGGAATACGAGATATTCGATAACAAGGAGGCGGCGCTTGCTTACCTTGCGGGTGTAGATTACCCCATCGTAGTAAAGGCCGACGGACTTGCTCTCGGCAAGGGCGTTATCATCGCACAGGACCGCAAGGAGGCAGAGGATGCCGTTGTTTCCATGATGGAGGACAAGGTCTTTGGTGCAAGCGGCGATAACGTGGTTATCGAGGAATTCCTCACGGGACCCGAGGTATCCGTTCTTGCGTTTACCGACGGTAAGACGGTAGTTCCTATGGTTTCTTCCATGGACCACAAGAGAGCGGGGGACAACGACACGGGACTTAACACGGGAGGAATGGGCACTATCGCGCCAAATCCCTACTACACCGCTGACGTTGCAAAGGTATGTATGGATGAGATATTCATTCCTACGATGAACGCAATGAACGCCGAGGGACGCACCTTCAAGGGCTGCTTGTACTTCGGACTTATGCTCACACCCAAGGGTCCCAAGGTCATCGAGTACAACTGCCGCTTCGGAGATCCCGAAACGCAGGTCGTTCTCCCGCTTCTCAAGAGCGATCTCTTGACGATAATGATGGCGGTGACCGAGGAAAGACTTGCCGAGGCTACGGTCGAGTTTGACGATGGCGCGGCTTGCTGTGTTATTATGGCATCAAAGGGATATCCGCAGAAATACGACAAGGGCTTTGAGATATCTATTCCCGAGGAGCTTTCCTCGTCCGTATACGTTGCGGGTGCAGAGATGCGCGACGGTAAGCTTCTTACGTCGGGCGGCAGAGTTCTTGGCGTAACGGCTACCGCTGATACGCTCCCCGACGCCATAAAGGCGGCATACGGCAAAGTCGAAAACATCAGCTTTGATAACGCATACTACCGTCACGATATAGGTGCGCGTGCGCTTAAAGCACTTACGGAGGAATAATAATGGTTTACAGAATATTCGTTGAGAAGAAAACGGGACTTGACAACGAGGCAAGGGCGCTTTGCTCCGAGCTTCGCAATCTCGTTGGCATTTCAAGCCTTGAATACGTAAGAATACTTAACAGATACGACGTTGAGAATATCACCGAGGAGCTGTTTGCCGAGGCTGTAAACAGCGTGTTTTCCGAGCCTCAGCTTGACCTTACCTCCGATGACGTTGTATCAAACGGCGGCTACGTTTTCGCGGTAGAATTTCTCCCCGGTCAGTTTGATCAGAGAGCCGACTCCGCCGCACAGTGCATACAGATCGTATCCTGCGGCGATCGTCCCACCATCAGAACGGCGAAGGTCTACGTTCTTGGCGGAAAGCTTACAGAAGCTGATATTGAAAAGATCAAAAAGTACGTTATAAACCCCGTGGAAGCACGCGAGGCAACGCTTGAAAAGCCCGATACGCTTGCTATGCAGTACGAGCTTCCCACCACCGTCGCAACGCTTGACGGCTTCTGTGAGCTTGACCGCGCAGGTCTTGCTGATTTCGTAGCAAAGTACGGGCTTGCTATGGATATTGACGACATAAGCTTCTGCCAGAAATATTTTATTTCCGAAAAGCGCGATCCCACCATCACCGAGATCAGAATGATCGACACCTATTGGTCGGATCATTGCCGTCACACTACCTTCCTTACCACTATTGATAACGTTCATTTTGAGGACGAGCTTCTCCGCGCCGCTTACGAGGATTATCTTGCAGTGCGCCGTGAGATCGGCAGAACTAAGCCCATAAACCTTATGGACATCGCTACCGTTGCCACAAGATACCTTAAGAAAAAAGGTATGCTCGATAAGCTCGACGAGTCTGAGGAGATCAACGCTTGTACCGTCAAGATCGAGATCGAGGCAGACGGCAAAAAAGAGCCTTGGCTTCTCCTTTTCAAAAATGAAACACACAATCACCCCACGGAGATCGAACCCTTCGGCGGCGCGGCTACCTGCATTGGTGGCGCTATCCGCGATCCGCTTTCGGGCAGATCCTACGTTTACGCGGCTATGCGCGTAACGGGCGCGGCAGATCCCCTCACCCCCGTTTCCGAAACCATCAAGGGCAAGCTGCCCCAGCGTAAGATCGTTACCACAGCGGCGGCGGGCTACTCCTCGTACGGCAACCAGATCGGTCTTGCTACGGGTATGGTCGACGAGCTTTATCACGCAGGCTACGCCGCAAAGCGTATGGAGATAGGCGCGGTTATCGCCGCCGCTCCCGCAGAAAACGTTCGCCGCGAGCGCCCCGAGGACGGCGACGTCGTAATTCTTCTCGGCGGCAGAACGGGCCGCGACGGCTGCGGCGGTGCAACCGGCTCGTCCAAAAAGCATACCCTGCAATCCCTTGAAACGTGCGGAGCAGAGGTTCAGAAGGGTAATGCGCCCGAGGAAAGAAAGCTTCAGCGTCTTTTCAGAAATCCCACCGCTTGTCGTATGATCAAGCGCTGTAACGATTTCGGTGCAGGCGGCGTATCCGTTGCAGTCGGTGAGCTTGCAGACGGACTTGATATCGACCTTAACGCAGTTCCCAAGAAGTACGACGGACTTGACGGCACGGAGCTTGCTATCAGCGAGTCGCAGGAGAGAATGGCTGTCGTCGTAGAGGCTAAGGACGTTGAGGCGTTTATGGCTCTCGCGTACAGCGAAAACCTTGAGGCGACCGTAGTTGCACGCGTCACCGAGGAGCCTCGTCTGCGTATGCATTGGAACGGAAATACTATAGTTGATATCTCGCGCGAGTTCCTTAACTCCAACGGTGCTGAAAAGCATATAGATATCGCTCCCACCACGCCCTCTGACTTCGCAAAGGGCGTTCCTACGAGCTTTACCGACGGTTATATGGCTCTCGCCTCTGACCTTAACGTATGCTCAAAGCGCGGTCTTTCGGAACGCTTTGACTCCACCATCGGCGCAGGCACCGTGCTTATGCCCTTTGGCGGAAAGAACCAAAAAACTCCCATTCAGGCAATGGTGCATAAGATCTCGGTAGAGAAAAAGCATACCGACGATTGCTCCTTTATGTCTTGGGGCTACAACCCCTTTATCACGGAAAAGAGCCCCTACCACGGCGCTTATCTTGCAGTAGTTGAGAGCGTAGCAAAGCTCATCGCCGTAGGCGCAAGCTTTGAGGACGTATATCTCACCTTCCAGGAATATTTCGAAAAGCCCGCCCGCGATCCCAAGCGTTGGGGCAAGCCTATGGCGGCGCTCCTTGGCGCGTTCAAGGCACAGCTCGACCTCGGCATCGCCTCTATCGGCGGCAAGGACTCTATGAGTGGCTCGTTTGAGGACATTGACGTTCCTCCCACCCTCGTATCCTTCGCGGTTACTACGGGAAAGACCACCGACGTTGTTTCGGGCGAGTTCAAAAAGGCAGGCTCCAAGGTAGTTCTTGTTGCTCCCGAATACGATGAAAACGGTCTGCCGACAGCGGACTCCCTCAAGAAGTGCTTTGATACCGTAAGCGCACTCGTGCGCGAGGGCAAGGTCTACTCTGCGTGGACTCCCACCTACGGCGGAATCGCCGAGGGCGTGCTTAAGATGTGCCTCGGTAACGGTCTTGGCTTTAAGTATGCCGACGGCATTACTCTTGAGAAGATATTCTCCTATGCATACGGTGCATTCCTCATTGAGACCGACGAGGTAGTCGGCGAGCTTATCGGTACCGTTACCGACGGCGATGGCATTGAGCTTGGCGCTGAAAAGGCAAGCCTCGCAGAGCTTTCGCACGCATATGAGGCAAAGCTTGAGAGCGTATATCCCTGCATGGAAAAGGCAGACGTTAAGAAGTACGAAAACTTCTCCTTCAAGGCAGAGGAGCGCAAGGCTCCCGCGCTTATCACGTCTACGCCCAAGGTCCTTATCCCCGTGTTCCCCGGCACGAACTGCGAATACGATTCAGCCAAGGTCATGCGCGACGCAGGTGCTGACGCGGAGATATTCGTTATCAACAATCTTACCGCTGATTCTATTGCGCGCAGCGTAGAACAGTTTGCAGAAAAGCTCAAGACCGCGCAGATGGTATTCATTCCGGGCGGATTTTCCGGCGGTGACGAGCCTGACGGCTCCGGTAAGTTCATTATGGCGTTCTTCCGCAACGAGGCTGTAAAGAACGGCGTTCACGACCTGCTTGACAATCGCGGCGGTCTTATGTGCGGTATCTGTAACGGCTTCCAGGCTCTTGTAAAGCTCGGACTCGTTCCTTACGGAAGGATCATCGATACCGACGAAAACTGCCCCACGCTTACGTTTAACAACATCGCACGCCATCAGTCTAAGCTCGTTCGCATCAGAATAGCATCCAATAAATCTCCTTGGCTTTCGGCTACGAACGTCGGTGACGTTTACACCGTTCCGATCTCTCACGGCGAAGGAAAGTTCCTTGCGTCCGACGAGGTGGTTGCCGCACTTGCCGCAAACGGTCAGATTGCAACGCAGTACGTTGACCTTGACGGAAACGCTACAGACGACATCAGATACAACCCCAACGGATCGGTTTGTGCTATCGAGGGTATAACCTCGCCCGACGGCAGAGTATTCGGTAAGATGGGACATAGCGAGCGTATCGGCTCGGGACTTTACAAGAACGTTCCCGGTCAGTTCGATATGCAGATGTTTGCGTCTGCCGTAAAGTACTTCAAGGGCTGAACGCTTCCTTAAATCATTAAACTTCGGAGGAAATTATAGTGGCATACCTTTCTGATATTGAAATCGCTCAGGCGGCGAAAATGTCATATATAGGCGATATAGCCAAAACCGCAGGCATCGACGATAAGTATCTTGAACCGTATGGAAAATATAAGGCTAAGGTCGATTACTCACTTCTTAATGAATCCACGCGCAAAAACGGCAAGCTCGTTCTTGTAACGGCTATTACTCCCACGCCCGCAGGAGAAGGAAAGACCACAACGACCATCGGTCTTTCCGACGGCTTGCGCCGTATCGGCAAAAACGTCGTAGTTGCTCTGCGTGAGCCCTCTCTCGGTCCCGTTTTCGGCGTTAAGGGCGGAGCGGCAGGCGGTGGATACGCTCAGGTGCTTCCTATGGAGGATATCAACCTGCATTTCACGGGCGATTTTCACGCTATAGGGGCGGCAAATAACCTTCTTGCCGCCATGCTTGACAACCACATCTATCAGGGAAATGCGCTCGGGATCGATCCTCGCCGCATAACCTGGCGCAGATGCGTTGATATGAACGACCGTCAGCTTCGCTTTGTGACGGACGGTCTTGGAGGACGCGTCAACGGCGTTCCCCGCGAGGACGGATACGATATCACGGTAGCGTCAGAGATAATGGCTGTATTCTGCCTTTCGACCTCTATTAGCGACCTTAAGGAAAGACTTTCGCGCATCGTCGTTGCATACACCTACGAGGATAAGCCCGTAACTGCGGGCGACCTTAAGGCTGTCGGCGCAATGACTGCGCTTCTTAAGGATGCTCTTAAGCCCAATCTCGTTCAGACCATCGAGGGCACTCCCGCCTTCGTTCACGGCGGTCCGTTTGCGAACATTGCACACGGCTGTAACTCCGTTATCGCAACGAGAATGGCTATGAAGCTTGGCGACTATGCCGTTACCGAGGCGGGCTTTGGCGCTGATCTCGGAGCTGAAAAGTTCCTTGACATCAAGTGCCGCGCCGCAGGACTCCGTCCTAACGCAGTAGTCGTTGTAGCCACCGTTCGTGCGCTCAAGATGCACGGCGGAACGCCTAAGACCGAGCTTGGTGCTGAAAACCTTGAATCTCTGGAGAAGGGAATTCCCAATCTTCTTCGCCACGTTTCCAATATCAAAAACGTGTATAAGCTTCCTTGCGTTGTGGCAGTTAACCGTTTCCCGACCGACACGGACGCCGAGATAGCTCTCGTTATCGAAAAGTGCAAAACGCTTGGAGTTAACGTTGCGCTTTCTACCGTATGGGCAGACGGCGGCAAGGGCGGCGAGGCACTTGCCAAAGAAGTTGTCCGTCTTTGCGAGGAGGAGAACGATTTCTCGTTCAGCTATGAGCTTGATCTTCCCATAAAGGATAAGATAGCTACCGTTGTTCGCCGCGTTTACGGCGGAGATGGTGTTGCATTTGACGCATCTGCCGAAAAATCCATTGCAAAGCTTACCGAGCTTGGCTTCGATAAGCTTCCGATCTGCGTTGCGAAAACGCAGTACAGCTTCTCTGACGACGCCACGAAGCTTGGCGCGCCCGAGGGCTTTACCGTAAAGGTGCGCGACGTTAAGGTGTCCGCGGGAGCAGGCTTTATCGTTGTTCTGACGGGCGCGATCATGACGATGCCGGGACTTCCGCCCAAGCCCGCCGCCGAAAGGATCGACGTGGACGAAAACGGAAGGATATCAGGCTTGTTCTGATTTTTTAAAACTTGAAAACAGCGTCGAAAAAATCGGCGCTGTTTTTTGCATTTTTGCTAAATTTTATCAAGTTTGTATTGACAAAGGTACGTATTTATGGTATTATGAATTAACTGAAATAAAGAATAGAGGCGCGATTGTTCAAAAGTAAGGTTTGTGTAACGCTCGCAACGCTTGCAAACGTGAAAGGGGACGTCGCCGAAGGAGCATGAGGCGCAAGTGTATCCTGGTAACTCGGACAATATCCGTTTTACTGTCGTGGACAGTGCTTTGCATTGTTTTAACGGAGTGCTATCATTATTATTTGAATATGCGTCCTCTTGCGAGGACCTTCGGTAATTATGGTAGTCGATGTTATGTCGGCTATTTTTATTTTTCAGAATAATTAATTATTTCAGGAGAAAACACATGAAAACAGTATTCACAGGTGCGGCTACCGCTATTATCACCCCCTTTGACAATCAGGGGAACATTGATTTTGACGCTTTCGGGCGTTTGATCGATTGGCAGATCGCCGAGGGCATCGACGCTATCGTAGTCGGCGGTACGACGGGCGAGGGCTCGACTCTTACCGACGCGGAGCATAAGGCTATTATCAAGTTTGCCGTTGAGCAGATCGCGGGCAGAGTTCCCGTTATCGCAGGAACGGGCTCAAACCATACCGACTACGCGCTTGAGCTTACCCGCTATTCCTGCGAGGTTGGCGCGGACGCGGCTCTCGTCGTTACTCCTTATTATAACAAGGCTACTCAGAAGGGCCTTATCAAAATGTATGAGGCTATTGCCGATGCAAGCTCCATACCGCTTATCCTTTATAACGTTCCCTCCCGTACGGGAGTTAACATTGATCCCGCGACCTACGCGGCACTTGCCGATCACCCCATGATTCAGGGTATAAAGGAAGCAAGCGGGGACCTTTCCAGAGCCGCCGAAACGCTCCATCTCGTAGGCGATAAGCTCGATATGTATTCGGGAAATGACGATCAGATTATTCCGATAATGTCACTTGGCGGCAAGGGAGTGATCTCCGTGCTTTCAAATCCGATTCCCAAGCTGACGAGCCGTATGTGCCACCTTTTCCTTGAGGGCAAGACCGCCGAGGCGGCAAAGCTGCAGCTTGATATGATCCCTTTGATCAAGGCTCTGTTCTCCGAGGTCAACCCGATTCCCGCAAAGGCGGCTATGGCGGCAATGGGATACGGCGCGGATTATCTGCGCTCCCCCCTCACTCCTATGGAGGACGCTCACAAGGAAGTTCTTATCGCCCGTATGCGCGAGGCAGGAATAAACGTCTGATACAGATTAGGAAGTTAAAAAATGAAGATAATACTGAACGGATCGCTCGGCAGAGTGGGAAACGAGCTTCAGCGTCTTTGCGACGCGGGCTATCACGGCACGAAGATCGCCGCCTACGTCGATATAAACAATACTCCCGTACCGAGCAGAAAATTTTATAACGATATATTTGATTTCACGGGCGCGGCTGATTGCATTATTGATTTTTCGCATCACAGTGCAACTAAAAAGCTGACGGATTATGCCGTCGAGCGCCGCATTCCCCTTGTCATCGCTACCACGGGACACACCGCCGAGGAGCTTGCTATGATAGAGGAGGCTTCAAAGAAGGTCGCTATCTTCCATTCGGCAAATATGTCCGTCGGAGTTGCGGTGCTTGTAAAGCTTGCAAAGTCTGCGGCTGCCGCTTTCCCCGATGCGGATATTGAAATTATCGAAAAGCACCACAACCGCAAGCTCGACGTCCCCAGCGGCACGGCGCTTATGCTCGCTAACGCGATAAAGCTTGTGCGCCGCGACGCGGAGTTCGTTATCGGACGCCACGAAAACGGAATGCGTCAGCCCCAGCACGTCGGCATCCACGCTGTCAGAATGGGCAATATAATCGGTGAGCACGAGGTCATCATCGGCACCGATTCGCAGACCATCACCCTCAAGCACGAGGCTCACAGCAGGGCGTTGTTTGCGGAAGGCGCAATAACCGCCGCAGAATTTATGAGCGGAAAGAAAAACGGTCTTTATAATATGGAGCATTTGCTTGGCGACCGTTGAATTTGATTTTTAAGGATTTTCAAAATGATTAGTGATAATATTTCGATAAATTCCGCAGGGCATCTTTGCTTTGCAGGTCACGATACCGTCGAGCTTGCAGGAAAGTACGGAACACCGCTCTATCTTATAGACGAGCAGAGAGTAAGGGAGCGTTGCCGCATTTACGCCGAGGCTATGAAGAATGCCTTCGGCGGTGATTCTCACCCGCTTTTCGCAAGCAAGGCATTATCCTTCAAGCGTATATACGAGATAATAAACGAGGAGGGAATAGGTACTGACATCGTATCCCCCGGTGAGCTTTATACTGCAGTTTTGGCGGGCTTCCCGATGGAAAAGGCTTATTTTCACGGTAACAACAAGACCGACGAGGATATTGCGTTTGCTATTGACAGCAAAATAGGTTATTTTGTTTGCGATAATATCGAGGAGCTTAAGGCTATCAACGCCGAGGCGGGAAATCGCGGTATTCGTCAGAATATTCTTTTAAGAATAACCCCGGGTATAGATCCCCACACGCTTGAAAAGATCAGCACGGGCAAGGTCGACTCTAAGTTCGGCGCGGCTATCGAAACGGGTCAGGCGGAGGAGATAACCGCCGCAGCCCTCACGCTTCCCAATATAAGACTGCGCGGCTTCCATTGCCACATAGGCTCGCAGATATTTGAGTTTGAGCCCTTCTGTGATGCCGCAAGAACGATGCTTTCCTTCATAGCCGATATCAAGGCAAAGCACGGCTATGAGGCGGAGGAGCTGAATCTCGGCGGCGGAATGGCTGTAAGATACAAGGAGGAGCATCCCTCTATCAGCTATGCCGACAATATCGCACAGATAGGCGCGCTTATAGATTCGCTCTGTAAGGAGCTTGGTATCAATAAGCCAACCATTCTTATGGAGCCCGGAAGAAGCATCGTTGCTGATGCGGGAATGACGCTGTATACCGCAGGCACGCTCAAGGAGATCAAGGGCTTTAAGACCTACGTTTCCATAGACGGCGGAATGTGCGATAACCCCCGTTACGCGCTTTACGGCTCGCCGTATACCGTTATGCTTGCCAACCGTGCCAACGATGAGGCTGACTGCGTTTGCACCGTAGCGGGCAGATGCTGTGAGAGTGGCGACCTTATACAGGAAAACGTTGCACTCCCAAGACCCAAGAGGGGCGATATCGTAGCCGTTCTTACTACGGGGGCGTATAACTATTCGATGTCCTCTAATTACAATCGCTTGCCCCGTCCTGCGCTCGTAATGCTTGACGGCGATAGGGACTACGTCGCGGTAAGACGCGAAACCTATGCCGATATTACAAGAAACGACGTGTAATATAATATCAAAGCTCCCGAATCACATTCGGGAGCTTGTTTTTTGTGTAATTTTTTATAAAACCTTCAAACGTAAACAAAACTTTAACATTTGCGTGCTATAATATAGGACGTATTATGGAAAAATGCGGAGGGTGAGCCGATGTTTAAGATATTAGTAGTTGAGGACGATAGGGAGCTTAACAAGACGGTATGCTCGTTTCTCAATCACAGCGGATATGAAGCCGTAGGGTGTCTTAATGCAAACGATGCGTACGACGCACTTTATGATAATATGTTTGACCTCATCGTTTCGGATATTATGATGCCCAAGGTCGACGGCTTTGAGTTTGCTAAAAACGTGCGCGAGCTTAACGAGGATATTCCTATCCTATTTATGACCGCACGCGACGATATCGCGTCAAAGCAACGAGGATTTCGCATAGGCGTTGACGATTATATGGTGAAGCCAATTGACCTTGACGAGCTGTTTTTGCGCATCGGTGCGCTTCTCAGGCGTGCTAAAATAGCGTCCAGCCGACGCCTTGAGGTCGGAAGGTTTGTGATGGATGCCGACGAGCGCACGGCTTATCTCGATGACGAGGAAATATCACTTACGAACCGCGAGTTCAGTATTCTTTATAAGCTTTTGTCTTACCCTAAAAAGACGTTTACGCGCTCACAGCTTATGGACGAGTTTTGGGATGCCGACACGGACACCGCGCCGCGCGCCGTGGACGTGTATATGACGAAGCTGCGCGGTAAGCTTGCAGATTGTGAGGATTTTGAGATAAAGACCGTTCACGGACTTGGCTATAAGGCGGTGATAAAATGAAGCAGGGGAGCCTTATAAAAAGCATCTTAAAGTGGCTCAACCACTATTTTATCTTCTTTTTGCTCGTTGCATTTGTTATCACCTGCTGTACGATGCTTTTTGTTTCGACACTCAGGGACACTCTTGGGCTTACTCTGACGGGCGAGAATATCAGCGCCGCGGCGAAGCTCACCTTTTGGAACGTCGCGCTACTCAGCTTTATATTTACCCTGATAGACGCCATCAGACGCAAGGTAACGATAGAGCGCCCCGTTAAAAACATAATCGAGGCGGCAGAAAAGATCATAGAAGGCGATTTTTCCGTGCGCATAAAGCCGCAAAGCCGCGTTGGGGCGGACGAAACCTTTAACCGCGTCATCGAGTGCTTCAACAAAATGGCGGAGGAGCTTGGCGGCGTGGAAACTCTGCGGACGGATTTTATCGCAAACGTTTCCCACGAGATGAAAACGCCGCTTGCCGTGATGCAAAATTACGGAAAGCTCCTGCAAGCGCCAAGCCTTACCGACGAGCAACGCATCGAATACGCCGAGGGGGTGGCAGAGGGCGCTCGACGAATGGCGGATATGATGACTAATATATTAAAGCTCAACCGCCTTGAAAATCAGCGCATATACCCACAAGCAAAGGATTTTGACCTTGGCGAGCAGCTTTGCGAATGCCTTTTGCAGTATGAAAGCGCGTGGGAATAAGCGGAGATAGAAATAGATACCGATATTGCCGAAAACGTTAAGGTCAAGGCAGACGCGGAGCTTTTAAGCCACGTTTGGAACAATCTTTTTTCCAATGCCATCAAATTTACGCCGTCGGGCGGAAGCGTCAAGGTGACGCTCGAAGCCGACGAGCGCTACGCTACCGTAAAGGTCAGCGACACGGGGTGCGGAATGAGCGCCGAGGTCGGTGCGCATATTTTTGAGAAATTTTATCAGGGCGACACCTCGCGCTCCTCGCAGGGCAACGGACTTGGTCTTGCGCTCGTTAAGAGAGTCGTCGACATTATGCAGGGCGAGATAAGCGTAGAAAGCGAAGTGGGCAAGGGAAGCACCTTTACCGTTAAAATTCGGAGGGAATGACGTGAATTGGAAGAAAATATTGAAAGCGCTTTTGTTTCCCCATATTGCCATAATGATGATCCTTATCCCGATATCGACCGTGCTTCTCGTGTATTCAATGGTTTTTCTTGGCACAAGCTCGATTGCGGCTATAATCTCATACGTTCTGTCAGCGTACACACTTACCGTGTGGTGCATAAAAATACCGCATTTGATTCGTTTTTTTAAAACGTTTAAAAATGAAAACAAATACGCAAGAAAATGGCAGGACGATACAAGACTCAGAGTCAACGTATCGCTTTACAGTAGTCTGCTTTTTAACGTTGCATACGCCTTGCTCCAGTTGGGAATGGGCTTTTGGCATCACTCGTTTTGGTTTTATTCCTTGGCGGGATATTATATTTCACTCAGCGTTATGCGATTTTTCTTGCTAAGGTATACGAGCAAGCATAAGTCGGGCGAAATGATGATAACGGAGCTTAGCAAATACCGCGCGTGCGGCATTGTATTGCTTATTATGAATTTAGCGATTGCTCTTATGATATTCTTTATGGTCTATTGGAACAGAACGTTTATCCATCACGAGATCACAACTATAGCGCTGGCGGCATATACGTTCACCACGCTTACGCTTGCCATAGTAAACGCCGTAAAATACCGCAAATACAACAGCCCCGTGTACTCCGCGTCAAAGGCAATCAGTCTTGCGGCGGCGTGCGTTTCCATGCTGACGCTTGAATCAACGATGCTTACCACCTTTGGCAACGGAACTATGGGACTTTCGGAGCGCAGGATTTTACTCGGCACGTCGGGCGGCGCCATATCCGCGTTTATCATAGTAATGGCGATCTATATGATCGCTAATGGAACGAAAAAGATAAAGCTGCTTAAGGCAGAAGGGAAGGAATATTATGGAAAATAATAACAGAGAAGGATTCAATTATACCTACTCTGCCAAGGAGCAGGAGGAAATAAAGGCGATTCGAGAAAAATATTCTAAGCCCGTGGAAAGCGAGGACAAGATGGCGCAGCTTCGCCGCCTTGATAGCGCAGTTACAAAAAAAGCAGCGACCGTGGCTTTGGTTTTAGGCATTGTCGGCGCTTTGATTTTGGGCTTCGGTATGAGCCTTTTTATGAGCGATCTGGGCGACGCCTTGGGCTTTAGAGAAAACGAGAATATGCTTGTAGGTATACCCGTTGGTATCGTTGGCATAATTCTTGTTTGTGTGGCGTATCCCATATACAATCGTATTATAAAAAAGGAGCGCGAGAAGATCGCGCCTGAAATAATAAGGCTTACAGACGAGCTTATGAAATAACTCACAGAAGGGCGGTTTTTCCGCCCTTCTGTGCATAATAATGCAAGCGAAAGGGCATAAACGTGAGTTTTTGTGTTTATTTCTTATATAAATAAAAAATAGTTTATTTATTGTCGTTTTTGCTATTGACAAATGTAATATATGGTTGTATAATTAGTGTATATTGTTTCACGAAATTGCATAAATATGCAATTATTCATTGATTATACAGATTAAAGGACAAAAAGCTATGCCAAAGATTTTTATCGACGGAAGTGCGGGCACTACGGGGCTTCGCATATATGAAAGACTTGCAGACCGCAGCGACCTTGAGCTTATCATTCTTTCGGACGAGCTTCGTAAGGATACAAACGCTCGACGCGAGGCTATCAACGGCGCGGATATCGCGTTTCTTTGCTTGCCCGATGCGGCGGCTATCGAGGCTGTGTCGCTCGTTGAGAATGATACTACTGCTATTATAGATACTTCCACCGCGCACAGAACGAGCGAGGGGTGGACGTACGGCTTCCCCGAGCTTTGCGGACAGCGCGAAAAAATAGCGCTCTCAAAGAGGATCGCTAACCCGGGTTGCCACGCCACGGGCTTTATCGCACTCGTTGCGCCCCTCGTTCAGGCGGGTGTTATTTCCGAGGACGCTCTGCTCAGCGCATTTTCACTTACGGGATATTCGGGCGGCGGAAAGAAGATGATCGCGGAATACGAGAGCGAAGGACGCGACACTCTGCTTGACGCACCCCGTCAGTACGGTCTTTCTCAGTCGCACAAGCACCTTCCCGAAATGGCAAAGGTCTGCGGCATCAAGAACGCTCCCGTTTTCTGTCCGATAGTAGGAGATTTTTACAGCGGAATGGAAGTCACCGTGCCACTCTTTGCCTCTCAGATAGGCGGCACGCTTGACGATATTAGACGAATCTACGCTGAATATTATACAAACGGACTTGTCAGCTACGTTGAGAGCGACGAGGGCGGCTTCCTGTCAGCGGGCGCGTTGTCGGGAAGGGATGATCTTAAGATAAGCGCTTACGGTAATAATGACAGAATAATTCTCACGGCTCGCTTTGATAATCTCGGCAAGGGCGCATCTGGCGCGGCAATACAGAATATGAACATCCTTTTGGGTGTTGACGAAAAAACAGGACTTGTGATTTAAGGAGAACGAATATGAAGCTTATTAACGGCGGCGTTTGTGCCGCAAAGGGATATAAAGCAAACGGAATACATTGCGGAATCCGCAAGAACCGCACCAAAAACGATCTTTCGCTCATCGTCAGCGAGAAGCGCGCTACTGCGGCGGCTGTTTACACCACCAATCTTGTAAAGGGCGCACCCCTTGCGGTTACCAAAAAGCATATTTCCGACGGCTACGCGAGTGCTGTGATCTGCAACAGCGGAAACGCCAACACCTGCAACGCAAACGGAGCAGAGATAGCGGAGAAGATGAGCTCCTTGATCGCCGATAAGCTCGGCATTTGCGCAAGCGACGTTGTCGTTGCATCCACGGGCGTTATCGGACAGCCTCTTGATATTACTCCCATAGCCAACGGCATTCCCGCACTTGTGGAAGGTCTTTCGACCGAGGGCGGTGCGGCGGCGGCCGAGGGTATTATGACCACCGACACCGTAAGAAAAGAGATCGCCGTTGAGTTTGAGATCGGCGGCAAGACCTGCCGTCTTGGCGGCATTGCCAAGGGAAGCGGTATGATCCACCCCAATATGGCTACGATGCTCGTGTTTATCACATCTGACGTTGCGATTTCTGCCGAAATGCTTCAGAAAGCTCTTTCGAGCGACGTTACCTCTACCTTCAATATGCTCAGCGTAGACGGCGACACCTCGACCAACGATATGGTAGTGGTTCTTGCCAACGGTATGGCAGAAAACCCCGAGATAGTTTCCGAGGGCGAGGATTTCTCCACCTTTATGAAGGCGCTGAACACGATAACCGTTCAGCTTAGCCGTGAGATCGTAGGCGACGGCGAGGGCGCAACGAAGCTTCTTGAATGCACCGTAAGCGGCGCAAAGGACCTTGCTACCGCAAGGACCGTTGCCAAGAGCGTTGTTTGCTCAAGCTTGCTTAAAGCCGCGATGTTCGGCGCTGACGCTAACTGGGGCCGCGTTCTTTGCGCTATCGGCTACAGCGGCGCGGACGTTGACGTTTCGCGCGTTGACGTTTCCTTTAAGTCAAACGCGGGCGAGATCCTCGTTTGTAAGGACGGCGCGGGCGTTGATTTTTCCGAGGAGCTTGCAAAGCAGATCCTGCTTGAAAAGGAGATAGACATTATCATCTCCGTCGGTAACGGCGAGGGCACGGCTACCGCGTGGGGCTGTGACCTTACCTACGATTACGTAAAAATAAACGGCGACTATCGCACTTAATTGAGGTCTATCATGCACAACGAATTTACTAATATAGAGCGCGCCGAGGTGCTTACTCAGGCGCTTCCGTACATCAAGCGCTACACGGGCAAGACCGTGGTTGTAAAATACGGCGGAAACGCAATGATAAACGAGGACTTAAAGCAGCAGGTTATGGAGGACATTGTTCTTCTTTGGCTTATCGGTATCAAGGTCGTTCTCGTTCACGGCGGCGGTCCCGAGATCAACGAAATGATGTCGAAGCTCGGCAAGGAGGCGGTTTTTGTTGACGGCTTGCGCGTTACTGACAAGGAAACTGTTGACATCGTTCAGATGGTTCTTGCGGGTAAGGTAAACAAGACTCTTGTAAATCTTCTCGAAAAGAAGGGCGGCAAGGCTGTCGGTATTTCGGGTATGGACGGTCAGCTTATCGAGGCTCGCGTCAAGGACGAAAGGCTCGGCTACGTCGGAGATATCACAAAGATAAATATCGCACCCGTTACCGACCTGCTTGAAATGGGATATATCCCCGTTGTTTCCACTCTCGGCTGTGATGCCGACGGAAACACCTACAACATAAACGGCGACACCGCCGCGGCTCACATCGCGGGCGCACTTGGCGCGGAAAGACTTATTATGATGACCGATATCGCAGGCATTCTTCGTGACAAAAACGATTCCAAGACTCTCATTCCCGAGGTCAAGGTGAGTGACGCGAAAAAGCTTTATGAGGACGGCGTTATTTCGGGCGGTATGATCCCGAAGGTC
>JAFXAC010000098.1 GCA_017522125.1 Clostridia bacterium
AAATGTCAAAAGAACAGATTCCTTACAAAATTTATTTATCCGAGGACGAGCTTCCTCGCTATTGGTACAACGTGCGCGCGGATATGAAAAACAAGCCCGCGCCCCTGCTCAATTCCAAGACCTTAAAGCCCATGACCGAGGACGAGCTTTCCGAGGTATTCTGCCGCGAGCTTGCACGTCAGGAGCTTGACGACACTACGGCGTATATTCCGATCCCCGACGAGCTTATCGAATTTTACAAGATGTACCGCCCCGCGCCCCTGACGCGTGCGTACTGTCTTGAAAAGGCGCTCGGCACTCCCGCGCATATATATTATAAATTTGAAGGAAATAACACAAGCGGAAGCCACAAGCTCAACTCCGCGATAGCGCAGGCGTACTACGCCAAAAAGCAGGGACTTGCAGGCGTCACCACCGAAACGGGCGCAGGTCAGTGGGGTACAGCTCTTTCTATGGCTTGCTCCTACTTCGGACTTGAATGCCACGTTTATATGGTAAAGGTCAGCCACGACCAGAAGCCCCATCGCCGCGAGGTGATGAAGGTCTACGGCGCTGACGTTACGCCCTCGCCCTCCGAGACCACCGAGGTCGGCAGAAGGATACTTGCCGCGCACCCGGGAACGGGCGGAAGCCTCGGCTGTGCTATCTCCGAGGCGGTAGAGGCGGCAATTACGTCGGGCGGCAAGTACAGATACGTGCTCGGAAGCGTGCTTTCGCAGGTGCTTTTGCATCAGTCCATCATCGGTCTTGAGGCAAAGGCGGCTATGGATAAATACGGCATAAAGCCCGATATCATCATCGGCTGTGCGGGCGGCGGCTCGAACCTTGGCGGACTTATCTCCCCCTTTATGGGCGAAAAGCTGCGCGGCGAGGCTGACTACCGCTTTATCGCGGTCGAGCCTACGTCCTGCCCCAGCCTTACGCGCGGCGCGTACGCGTACGATTACTGCGACACGGGTATGATATGCCCGCTTGCAAAGATGTACACCCTCGGCTCGAACTACATTCCCGCGCCCATGCACGCGGGCGGACTGCGCTACCACGGAATGACGCCCACCCTGTCCCAGCTCTACGCCGACGGACTTATGGAGGCGACCTCCGTTCCGCAGACCGAGGTATTTAAGGCGGCGGTGCAGTTTGCGCGCGTTGAGGGAATCCTCCCCGCGCCCGAATCCTCCCACGCCATCAAGGTCGCCATCGACGAGGCGCTTAAGTGCAAGGAAACGGGCGAGCAAAAGACCATTCTTTTCGGTCTTACGGGAACGGGATATTTCGATATGATGTCCTACCAGAAGCACAACGACGGCATTCTTACCGACTACGTCCCCTCGGACGAGGAGATACAGAAAGCCCTCGCTCTGCTTCCTAAAATGTAATAAAAATCGGAAGAAACGCGCACGTTTCTTCCGATTTTATTTATGCTTTTTGCCCCTCGGCAAAAAGCTTCCTTAACATTTTGCGCAAGCAAAATATTTCACATTTGCCCTTGGGCAAATATTTCACACGCCGTAGGCGTATTTCACCCGACGAAGTCGGATTTCACCGCAAACGCTTACGGCGTTTGCATAAGTTCCTCAAAGCACGGGTATTCCGCCAAAATTCTCGCGCCCTCGATGCGAATAAAGCGCGCGCGGGCGAAATTATAGCTCGACAGCGGGCGGTCAAGCGCGTCGTTGGTGTGCGCGCTGACGAAAATTTCATCGGGCTTTATGTCCGTAATGATGAGCGTATGGTAAAAATCGCCGCTTTCATCGGCAAGCTGTACCACGTCGCCAAGCTCCGCCTGACGGCGAAGCACCTCCCTGCCAAACGGTCCTTCTCCGCCGTTTGCGTCTGCAAACGCGGGCGCACCCGTTATAAAATCGTAAAAAAACTCAACCGAGCTCCACGCGGGCGCACGGTCGGTGGGGGAAACGTAGTACCACCCGTACTCGGGCGTCATATTCATAACGCAGACCCCCGCGTACACCGCCTGCGACACGAAATTCGTGCAATCTCCGCCGATGCCCGTATAGTCCTCAAAACGCATGTTGCGCGTGAGCGCATATTTCCGCGCGTACTCCACCGCGTTGGCGCGGTTGTAGGGTATTACCGTAAACAGATCCATTTATTTACCTCGTATTCGTGATTCACTATATCTTATGTGAATTTTTATTGAATTGCTAATATTTTTCTTGTACTGCGTATCTTCGTATGTTATAATAAAAATGAAAAAATTTATAAAAAGGAACGGTCACGAAAATGGAAAACGAAAAAACCGCCGCCCCCCTTTACAACGAAAAAATACTTGAGGTCATAAACGAGGTCGAAAAGGTCATTCTCGGCAAGCGAAGCGAGATAGTTATGCTCCTTACCGCGATGCTTTCGGGCTCGCACGTGCTTATCGAGGACGTCCCCGGCACGGGAAAGACCACCCTCGCCGCGACTATCGCAAAGGTCACGGGACTTGATTTCAAGCGCGCGCAATTCACCCCCGACGTTATGGCGTCCGACATCACGGGCTTTAATATATACAACCGCAGTAAGGAGGAATTTGAGTTCCGCCGCGGTCTTGTTATCTGCAATCTGCTGTTGGCGGACGAGATAAACCGCGCCTCGCCCAAAACGCAGTCCGCACTGCTTGAGGCGATGGAGGAGGGCAAGGTCACCGTTGACGGCGTAAGCTACGATATCCCCGACCCCTTTACCGTTATCGCAACGCAGAACCCGTCGGGCTACGTCGGCACTTACCCCCTGCCCGAGGCTCAGCTTGACCGCTTTGCGCTCAAGCTGAAAATTGGCTACCCCACCGCCGAGGAGGAGGTGGCTATCCTTGCCGCACGCAAGGGCGAAAACCCCATTGACTCCGTGCGCCCCGTCATAAACGCCGACGAGCTTCGCCGCATTCGCGCCGAGGTCACCGAGGTGAAGATGGACGAGGAGCTTTACCGCTATATAGTAACGCTTGCCGCCGCAACGAGAAAGCACAGCGCCATCTCGCTCGGCGCAAGCCCCCGTGCGTCGGTCGCGCTTATGCACCTTTGCCGCGCGTACGCATATATAAAAGGAAGAAATTACGTCATTCCCGACGACGTTGCAACGCTTTTCCGCCCTGCAATCGCGCACCGCTTGATGCTCCGTCAGGAAGCGAAGCTCAAGGGACTTACCGCCGAGGCTGTGCTTGGCGAGATACTTCGTGCCACACCCGTTCCCTTCAAGGGCAAAAATTAAGCCGTCGATATGAAGAAAAAAACACCCTCTCGGCGCTCCGCCGTGCCAAAGCGCAGCCGCTTTTCGCTGACGCTTGCACGCGGCGCCCGTCTGTGGGCTGTGCTGTGGGTAGCCTCGCTGATATTTACCCAAGCGCTTCTTTCATCGGCATCTAATCTTCTTTTCTGCTTCGTTTCCCTGCTCCCCGTAGCGTCGCTGATATATCTTCTCATCTCCAAGGCGGCTATCAAGCTCCTCGTGCCCGAAAGCAAGGTGGAAATAGAGAAAAATCAGCCCCTTAACTACGAAATGCAGCTTATAAACGAGAGCATTCTGCCCTATCCCTTCGTAGATGCCGTTATGCGCCTGCCCACAGCCCACAGCGTGCGCACCGTGGACAAATGCGTGCATATATCCATGCCGCCAAGCACCGTTTATAACGTAAAAAATAACGCCACGTTCAAATTCCGCGGCACTTACACGGTAGGCGTAAGCTGTCTTTACGTTTACGACCTGTTCCGCATCTTCAAGCTGCGCATTGACGTAAATTCATTTAGCACCGTGTCCGTCCTGCCGCGCAAGCTCCCGCTTGCCGAGCCGCAAGCAGAGGCGTCCGCCGACTCGTCAAGGCGCACCAAGCACTCCCCCGCAAGCCCCGAAAGGCTTGAGGTCGCGGATATCCGCGAGTACCGCGACGGCGATACGCTAAAAAGCGTGCATTGGAAGCTCTCCTCAAAGACTGACGAGCTTATCGTGCGCGACTACAACGCGGGCGTGTCCGACACCTCGCTCATTCTTTGCGATATGTCAAAGCATTTTCCGAACGTCGCCCCCGTCGGCGAGTTCGTAAGCCCTTACGCCGCCGAGGAGGCGGAGCTTGCCTTCGAGAAAAAGCACGCGCGTCTGCTTGAAAAAGCCGCGTCCGCGAAAAATCCCCTGAAGGCGGCAGAGCTGAAGCGGCAAGCCGCGGCACTCGCCGCAAAAAAGCCGTCCGTCCCCACGCCCGACGTAAACGCGCTCGCGCGTGAGGAGCATTACGCCGATATGAACGAATACTGCGCCGACGGCGTGGTGGAAATGACCGTCGCCCTTACGTTGCGCGAGCTTCGCCGCGGCAGAGCCGTTACGCTTGCGTGGTTTGATGAGCGTGCCGAAATAGGCGCGTACTCCTTCCTTTTGCGCTCGGAGAGCGACTTTGATATGATATTCCGCCTTTTCGCCACGGCTCCCCTTGCCGCGCCCGAGCGCTCGCTCGACCGCCTTGCCTCGATGCTTGGCGACAGCGAGGTATCAAAGCTTATCTTCGTTCTGCCCGCAATAAACGACAATCTTGTAAGCGCGCTTTGCGGCGCGGCAACGCTATGCTCCGCCTACGACGGCGAGGGCGCGGAGGCAGTGCTGTTCTCCGCCGAGGAGCGATACGCCGCGCAGAGCGAAAGGCGCGCGTACCTTAGCGCGTGCGCCGCGCGGCTTGCCGAGGCTGGCGTTAGCCTGACCGACGGCAAAACGATGCTTCTTAACGAAACGGGAGGTAAGAGCAATGAGTGAAAATAACGCCATTCTTACCGCCGCGGAGCGCCGCAAGGAGCAAAAAAAGCAAGCACGCGAGGCTCTCAAGCGCAAAAAAGAAGTCGCAAGGCTTAAAAAAGAACACAAGGCGCGTGCAAAGGTCGTGCCAAACGAGGACCGCGCCCTGATATGCACGCCCGACAAGGCGACTATGAGCGATGCCTCGATAATCGTGGGCGTTGCCCTGCGCGGACTCGTTGCCGCCGTTGCCACGCTTGGACTTGTGCTGTTCGTTTGCGACGCGCTCGCCTTTTCGGGCGAGGGCGGCGCGGGCATCAGCCTATCGCTCCTTTCGCTCCACGTTTTCCTGATATGTGCCGCCCTGAGTGCCATATTTATGGGCAATCTCCCCGTAAAGCTCGGCGGTGCGGCAGTTTTTTGCGCATCGTGCGCACTTTCGCTCTTCATTCCGACTCCTACAAAGGTCTACCACGCGCTGATAGCCGCATTCAACTGTACCATTGACCGCCTCGTTAGCGCGGGCTTTTTGGCTATGGGCGAGCATCGACTTGCGCCGCCCGCTACCGATATTGCAAACGAGGAGCTTATCTTCACCGCGGCGGTAATCTTTGCAACGCTCGCCGCGCTCGTTTACGTTCCCTCGCTCATCAGGAGGATACGGCTTTTGCCGCCGCTTCTTTTGACCGCGGGAACGCTGATACCCGTATTCATCTACAACCTCACGCGCGAAAATTGGGGCGTTGTACTCGTTATCGCGTCGGTCGCGGCGATGGTTGTAATGCTTTTGTACGATAAGCTCTACGCAAAGCCGCAAAAACGCGGGCTTTACGACGAGAGCATCACGCTTTGCGCCCCCGAGGACGAGCCGCCCTTACCGCAAAAGCTCGCCGAGAGGCTTCGCTCCTCGGCGGAGCGTAAGGCGGCGCGACGCGCCGAGAAGGAGCGCCGCCGCGCCGAAAAGGAGAGCGCGACCGTTTCGCTTGACGATGAGCTGTCGGATTATTTCGGCTCGTCACCGCGCCGCGCGAAAAAGAAAAAGACCGTGCGCACGTCCGCTTCCGCGGACGAGAAAAAGCGTCAGAAAGCCGAGCTTCGCACCTATTTCAGCCACAAAAAGCGCATTCGTGACGCCAAAAGCGCCGCGGGCGGCTTTGCGGGCGCGGGCGCGCTTGCCCTTGCCGTGCTGATACTTTTGCTCCCCGCGCTTTCGGTCAGCGGCAGATTTACCGCCATTGAATCCATCGACAACACCCTGCAATACTACCGCGACTACGTTACCGCGCTTCTCGTCGGTGACAGCCCCGCGCTTGATGCGCTTGCGTACGACGCGGAAACGCAGATGTTCCTGCCGCGCGACACCGAGGCAACGCCGCAGACGTACACGAAGCTGCCCATAATGCGCGTTTACACCAACGTCGGCTACAACACCTACCTGCGCGAGTGGATAGGCGTGGATTACGCCGAGGGCAAATGGCACACCGTAAACAGCGCGGACAGCCTGCTTGTGGACTACCGCGAGAAATTCGGAACGGGCTACGACCCCGCCGAAACGGTAAAAAAGAATTTCTACACCTATTTTGCACCCGAGCTTTTGGACTTCGACCTGCGAATGGCGCAGGTGAACGGCAAGCTCGACGTGGCACTGACGAAAATCGCCATCGAGCGATACAACCTCGCCACGATGAACCTCTATCTGCCCGCATACACGCTTCGCGAGTTCAATCCCACGGTAGAGATAAACGGCAAGACCTACTCGGCGCTGATGCCGCTTGCCGCCGCAGAGCCGAGCGGCACGACGTACGCCAACTACTTTGACGGCGTTTATACCTCGTTCGCCGTTCGCGAGAGCAACGAGGCGTTTGCCGCCGTTGCCCTGCTTACGAATATGCGCTCAAGGACGTTTGGCGAGGAGCTTGCCGCCCGTATCAGCGCACTTAACGGCTTCCGCAACGCTATAGGCAAGGGCGCGACCACGTTGCTCGGCAACGAGTACCCCTACCTGCTCACGCTTGCGGACGGCAGTAAAATGCGCTACAAGACCTATCTTGTCGACGGAGTGAAATACGTTGCCTACTTCGACGGTTTTGAGGAGCATAACTACCACCGCGACGAAAGCGGTGCGCTCGTCGCCTCGCCCTCCGCCCCCGCGCTTCCGAAGGAGGTGGAGTATCTTGAGCTGATGACGTACGCCGAGCGTTCCTACTACGATAATATGTTAAGGGCGCTTGATGAATACACCGTATTCGTAAAGGACGCATACTCAAAGCCCGCCGAGAGCGAGGTGTTCTCCGAGCTTCTCCAAAAAATAGCCGCCGAGGCGGGCGTTGACGTAAAGCTTGCGGCAAGCGCAAACGCGTACCACGTTAAAAACGGCACGCTTGTCAGCGCGGTCACGGACAGCGCGGCGTATCTTGAACGCCACCGCCTGACTATGGCTATCGTCGACTACCTCGTTGAAAATTACACCTACACGAAAGCTCCCACCGTCACCGAAAGCGAAACCTACGGCGTTGAAAAGTTCCTTACCGAAACGAAGGAGGGCTACTGCGTGCAGTTTGCCTCCGCGCTCGCGCTCCTTTTGCGCGAGGCGGGCATTCCCGCAAGATACACCGAGGGCTATATCGCCTCTGACTTTACTCGCGTGAACGCCGACGACGGCGCGTATTACACCGACGTGCTTGACGAGTATAAGCACGCGTGGGTGGAGGTGTGGTTCGACGGCGTGGGCTGGATGCAGTACGAGGCTACGCCCGAGTACTACGACAGCGCGTACAAGCCCGTATACAACCCGTCGGGCGGCTCGCAGGGCGGAGATACCGAAATTCCCATTCCGACACCGCCCGAGCCCAAGCCCCCCGTTAATGACGAGCCCGACACGCCGCCCCCCTCGCAGATAATCGACGAGGAGCAGGACGAGGCGCGCCGCCGTCTTATCGCAAAAATAGTAACTGCGGCGCTTATAACGCTTGCCGTTCTGACAGTTTTCTTCCTTATTATATTTATAGTAGTGCGCAGAGCGAGAAAAGCCGCCGCGCACCGCAAGCGTCTGCTTGACAAGCTTGCAAGTGCCAAGGACGGCGAGCCGCCAACGCGCGAGGAGGTGCGCGAGGTCGCGGATATGCTGTTTTTACTGCTTGACGAATGCGGACTTGCCCCCGCGGCAGGACAGCTTGGCGACGACCTTGCCGCAACGCTTGCCGAGGACCTTGACGGCGTTCTGTCAAAGGCGGTGCGCGAGGAGGGACTTACCGAATACCAAGCCGAGCACGCGCGCCTTGGCGAGCGCGAGCTGAAGCGAGTGTTTGCTGCCATCGCCGCCGCGGAATTCGGCTACGGTGCGCCGCCCGAGGACGTATACCTCATCGCAAGGCTGTACCGCAGGCTTTACGCCCACGTTTACCGCAAAAAGGTGAGCGCGTTCCGCCGCGCAAGGCTGTATTTCGTGCAAAGAAGGATATAAAACTCCCACGGGAGCTACCGATATTACTCGGTAGCTCCCCTTTTCGTTCATAAAAAATCAACAAATTTGGAAAAAAATATTGACATCTTGAAAAATCAATGGTAAAATGATATATCTGATAAAATCGGAAAAATATCTCTATTGAAAGGAAAACGAAGATAATGAAGAAAATTCTTTCTGTTGTTATCGCAATCTCCATGCTTCTCGGCATGATGATCCCCATGGGAATCACCACATCCGCCGCAGAAGCAACCGAGTGCGCTACGTGGGCAGAGGTCGTTGCCGCTGTTGAAGCCGACAACACCGCAAGCATCAAGCTGACCAACCACGTTACCGCGAACTCCACTATCGCATCCTTCGCAGGCACGTTCGACGGAAACGGATACACCGTTACCGTTGAGAACACCATGTTCGCTGAGGTTACCGGCACTGCCACCCTCAAGAACTTCCAGACCGCAGCAGCTGCTGCTATCACCGTAGCCCCCATCGTAAACCTCCTCAAGGGCGATGCTACCGTCGTTATTGAGAACGTTGTAAACAACGTTGACGTTGCTGAGTCCACCGAACAGATGGGCGGTATCATAGCTAAGACCAGCGGCACCGTTTCTCTTACTATGACCTCTTGCGTTAACAACGGTGACCTCCAGACTGTAAACCAGGCTTCCGGTATCGTAGGTAACGCTGACGGTACTCTTACCGTTAACTTCACCGACGTTGTAAACAACGGTAATATTACCGGTAACCAGAACTACGCTGCAGGTATCCTCTGCACCAACGGTGGCGTTGAGGGTACGATGACCCGCGTTGTAAACAACGGTAACATCGTTATTGAGTCCAAGAAGGCTAACAACAAGGGCTCTAACGGCGCAGGTATCATCGGTACCGCTAAGGGCAAGGCTGTCGTAACCCTTACCGAGTGCGTAAACACCGGCGACGTAACTCTCATCACCGAGAACACCTCCGCTCACTACGGTGTATCCGCTTTCGCTACCAGAACTGATAACGAGTCCAGCGTATTCACTCTTAACGGTTGCGTAAGCACCGGCGTTATGACCTCCGCAACTGCAGGTACTACCGCTGACGCTATCGCACTTCCCGCAAAGAAGGGCGCTGCTTCCGCTACCAACACTTCTTACGTTGACGGTGAGACCACCATCGCAGGTGCAACCAAGGTTGACGCCGCTACCGCAGAGGCTTCTATCGCCGCCATCGAGGCTAAGATGACTCTTCCCACGTTCGATGCCAACAAGGCTCCCGAGACCACCACTCCCGGTGGCGAAGGCGAAAGCGACACCTTCAAGCAGGTCGTAGACGTAGACTTTGCTACCGCTACGATCGAAGGTCCCTCCGTTCTTACCGTTGGCGAGACCGGCGTTATGACCATTACCTTCGAGGGTGACGTTTGGCAGATCGGTATAGGTCTCACCTCTTCCGATAAGTCTGTTGCAGACTTTACCGGCACCGCTTCTGCTGTCTTTACTCCCGATCACGCTCACATTTTCGCGACCCCCGCTTCTGAAACCGCTTATTCCTTCCAGGCTAACTCCAGTATTGCAGACACCTACTCCAAGATAGTTGTTTCCTTCAACATCACTGCTACCGCTGCAGGAACCACTACTATCGAGTGGATCCCCGGTGAAGAAGACCAGCTCTACATCTGCTCACAGAATGGTACTGAACATTACCACGAGGAGCTTCTCGGCTACAACCTCACCGTTGTTGCCGCTGAAGGCGGCGAAGGCGGCGAAGGCGGCGACGAGTCTACCCCCGTTGATCTCTTCAACGTTAACGGCTACGTAGCTCCCACCGTTGGCGCTAACATTATCGACCCCATGACTTCCCTCTCCGTTCCCACTGACGCTCCCTACAGCATAGTTGATGCTTATTGGTACAACGATTCGCTTGGCGTTGCGGCAACGGAAGAAACCTTCCTTGCAGGTAATAGCTACAGCCTCAGAGTAGAGATCCAACTTGCAGACGGCTACGTCTTTGCTGACGAGTATACCGTACAGCTCAACGGTGATGCTTCTCTGGTTGATGTCGGAGAATGCTATGTAGACAACGACGGCGACCTCGTGCTCTGGTCCGTTATCACCGATCTTCCCGCTGAAGGCGGCGACGACGAGTCTACCGTTATCGACATCATCGGTATCAACGGCTTCGCAGAGCCTACCGAGGGCGCAAGCGTTGCTGAAAACATTGCTGCCCTTCAGGCTGCAGGCGAGGGCTACACCATCTCTGCCGCATGGTACACCTTCGGCGACGAGCCCGCAGGCGATACCTTCGGTGCAGGCTCTTACTTCCTCCGCGTTGCAATAACTGCAAACGAGGGTTACGTTATTGCAGATAACGCTGCCTTTACTATAAACGACGGCGATAAGGATGACGTCATCGATACTTCAAGCTCCACCGTATACGAGGGTGGCGCAAGCGCTCTCCTTGACACCGTTTACATTACTGTTGAAGGCGAGGGCGGCGAGACTACCGAAGAGATAGAGATCGACAGTGTCGACGTTTCGGGCATTACCGCTCCCACTCACGGTCAGACCGTTGCTGACTATAAGGCAAGCCTCACTCTCGTGCTTCCCGATGGAGCTAACTACTCTGTTTTCAGTATTACCATTACAGAGATCAACCCCGAAACCATGGGAGTCATCGCTGTGCTTGAAGACGGCGGCATATTCGATTCCTCCAAAACATACGCCGTTGGCATTGTGGTTAAAGCTGACGAAGGATACACCTTCGCTACCGATGCAGTACTTACTGCAAACGGCGGAGAGTATGAGCCTATACGCACTATGATCGAGGGAGACGAGGCAGGCGTGGCTGTTGCCTTCACCCCTGCTGAAGGCGGCGAAGGCGGCGACGAGACTACCCCCGTTGACCTCATCAACGTTAACGGTTACGTAGCTCCCACCGTTGGTGCTGACATTATCGACCCCATGACCTTCCTCTCCGTTCCCGAGGGCGCTCCCTACAGCATAATTGATGCTTATTGGTACAACGATTCGCCGCTTGACACTATACCAACGGAAGAAACCTTCCTTGCAGGCTATAGCTACAGCCTCGGCGTAGTGATCCGACTTGCAGACGGCTACGTCTTTGCTGACGAGTATACCGTACAGCTCAACGGTGATGCTTCTCTGGTTGATGTCGAAGCTACCTATGAAGAAAACGCCACCGACCTCGTGATCTGGTCCGTTATCACCGAGCTTCCCGCTGAAGGCGGCGAGGGTGGCGACACCACTCCCGACGGAAGCGAGGAAAATCCCTTCGTTATCACCAACAAGGACGACGTTGACGCTATCGACGTTCCCGCAGGCGAGACCTACTACTTCATCATCGACCCCTGGAACGTTCCCGAGACTTCTCTTGAGGACTTCATTGGTAACCTCATCAAGGTTATCGGAGAGGGCGCTACCATTAACGGCGGCGAAACCCTTGACCTTCCCACCAACGGAAGAATGGGCTGGCCCGTACTCTTCTCCATCACCGCAGGTGCTAACGAGAATGCAGGTGCTGAGATCGTAGTTCCCAAGGGAACCTTCAACAACCCCGACACCTTCGACGAGAACGGCGAGGCTGAGATAGATCTTACCTCTCCCAAGAACGACTTTGAGCCTTACATCTTCCTCTTCACTGCTGACGAGAGCGGTCTTCTCACCGTTACTGCTCCCGAGGGTGCTGTTGTTACCATCAACAACCTCACCACTTACCAGTATGGTGACTCCGGCGTTAACACCGCATTCGTAAAAAGAGGCGACGAGATCCAGGTCATCGTTGCTACCGAGGGCGCTGACGCTAAGGGTAAGGTTTCCATTTCCATCGATCCCATCATCATCGACGCAGTAGACGTTTCGGGCATTACCGCTCCCGAGAACGGACAGACCGTTGCTGATTACGCAGCAAGCTTCGTTCCCGAGCTTCCCGCGGACGCTAAGTACTCCATTCTCAATATTTCATGGTTCGAGCTTGATCCCGAGACCTTGGGTACTGACGCCGATTTTCTTCCTGACGATTACGTATTCGATTCCACCAAGACCTACGGCTTCCAGCTCCTTGTTAAGGCTGACGAAGGCTACGCATTCGCTATTGATGCGGTAATTACCGCAAACGGCGGCACGACCGAGCTCCACGACTCCATAACAGGCGGAGATACCGCAGCACTTGCAATCGTCTTCAAACCTGCTCCCAGCACGGGTGATAACTCCGCTATCGCTATCTTTGCAATAGCTGCAGTTGCTACCATCGGTTGCGTTGCATTCGCTCTTCGCAAGAAGAAAGAAGACTAATCATTAAATAAAAAGCCTCGGCGCAAGCCGAGGCTTTTTAAGTGCAAAGTGATAAGTGCAAAGTGCAAAGTTTCGGAAGCCTTTTGCCTTTAGGCAAAAGGCAATTAATAAAATAAATCGGTTGATGCCTTTCGGCATCAACCGATTTTTACCTTCACATTTTGCGAAGCAAAATATTTCACATTTGCCCTTGGGCAAATATTTCACACGGCGAAGCCGTATTTCACTCGCCCGAAGGGCGAATTTCACTGCAAAAACACTTGCGTGTTTTTGCCTTACGGGTGCAGTCTGTCAGGACCGCGGAAGAGGAACATCGCTTCCTTGATCGGAATACCGAGGAAGAGCATAGTCAGGCGGTCGATACCGATGGCAAATCCGCCGTGGGGGGGACAGCCGTAACGGAAGAACTCGGTGTAGAACTTAACGTCCTCGCCAAGTCCCTTTTCGGCGGCGTTCGCGCAAAGCTCGGCGTAGCGATGCTCGCGCTGTGCGCCCGAGGTGATCTCAACGCCGCGCCAGATAAGGTCGTAGCCCTGAGGAACGCCGTTTTCATCTCTCATATGATAGAAGGGACGCTTGTCCTGTGCAAAATCGGTAACGAAGAGGAACTCGTGTCCGTAAAGCTCCATAGCAAGACGGTGAGTCATACGCTCCGCGTCGGTGGTGAGGTCGCCCTTTTCGGAGTCGGGGCAGGTGTAGCCGTACCTTTCCTCAAGCAGACGGTAGATCTCGGCAACGCTGAGAACGGGGAACGGCGTTTCGGGAACGACGGTGTCGATGCCGAACACGCGCTTGATGTCCTCGCCGTACTTTTCGCTGACGCGGCGGATCATATAAGTGAGCATCTCCTCCTCAAGCTTCATAACGTCGTGGAAGGACTCGACGTAGCTGAACTCAAGGTCAAAGCTCGTAAACTCGGTGGCGTGCTTGTTGGTGTGGGATTTCTCCGCACGGAAGCAGGGCGCACACTCGAAAACGCGCTCAAAGCCCGACGCCATAGCCATTTGCTTGTAGAACTGAGGCGACTGTGCAAGATATGCATCTCTGTCAAAGTAGTTGAGCTTGAATACCTCCGAGCCGCTTTCACTTGCCGCGCCGATGATCTTGGGGAAGTGAAGCTCGATAAAGCGGTTATCAAGCAGATACTCGCGCAGAGCCGCGGTGATCTCGCTCTGAACCTTGAAAATGAGCGTGTTGCGCTCGGTGCGCAGGTCTACCCAGCGGTAGTCCATGCGGGAATCTATCGCGCTGTCGGGCTTGATGGGAAGCGCATCTGCAACGGACTCGATCTTGATAGCGGTGGGAAGTATCTCGATACCGCCAAGCTTAACGTAATCGTTTGCAACGGCATCGCCCTCGATGGTGACGACGGAGTCAAGCGTCATCTTGTCCACCTCGGCGGCGAGTGCGGGGTTGGGCTCTTTTTCAAGCGTGACCTGGATCTTACCCGTGATATCGCGGATAACGAGGAACGCCATTGTGCGCTTGTTGCGCAGATTTTCAACGAATCCCGAGATCTTTACCTTTTCGCCGGGACGCACGTCGGTAATAAGTGTTCTTTTCATTTTATAAACCTCTTTGTAAAGTTTCTTTCCAATATATAATGATAACACAGAGTTTTACAAATGTCAAGAAAAAAGCATTCAATAAAATAAAATGTGGTTGAAGTCAAGGCTTCAACCACATTTTTACCTTAATATTTGCCCGAAGGGCAAATGCATCATTCATCACGCGCGAAGCGCGCATCATATTTGGCGTAAGCCAAATACATCATTCTAAAAACGCTCCACGTTTTTAGTCAATGCTTTTATCAATATTAAATCTCGTTATCTTCCTTGAGGTGTTCTTTACGAACTCCTCCTTTCTTATCTTAACGAGCCCGACCTTCTTGTAGGGTGCCATACGGGTGTTGGCGTCGCGCACGCGGTCGTTGAAATACTCCTCTATCGCGCGCTCGGTGCAAATGCAATCCGCCTCAAGCTGCTCGTAATTCGGGAATATCTCGGCAACGATGACCTCCTTTTCGGGGTTCTTGCGGCTCTCGCCCGCGTAGACCACGACCTCGGAAACACCGCGTATCCTTGATATCTCGCACTCGATCTCCTCGGGATAGACGTTCTTGCCGTTGGAGAAGATGATGAGATTCTTCTTGCGTCCCGTAATGTACAGCCAGCCGTCCTCGTCAAGCCTGCCGAGGTCGCCCGTGTGGAAATAGCCGTCCTCGTCGAAGACCGCCGCCGTTGCCTCGGGGTCCTTGTAGTAGCCGAGCATAACGTTGGGGCCCTTGACGCATATCTCGCCCTCGCCGTCGGCATTCGGCTCGTCTATCTTCACCTGCTCGGTGATTATCGGCGTGCCGACGCTTCCGTCCTTTTGCCACTCGTTGCGGTTGCAGGAGATGAGGGGAGCGCACTCGGAAATGCCGTATCCGTTGAGAATGGTGATTCCAACAGCGTCAAAAAAGTCGATAATGTCCTGATTGAGCGCCGCGCCGCCGCAGATGACCATTTCAAGATGGCCGCCAAACGTGCTCGTTACCTGCGCAAACAGCTTCTTGCGAAGGTCGATTCCGACCTTGCGCAGAGCGCCGCTTATCTTCATTCCCTTTTTCAGCTTGGAAGCCGCGCCACTCTTTTCGGCGGTCGCCCAAATGCGTCGGTAAAGCGTTTCAACGAAAAGCGGAACGAGAATGAGGTGCGTGGGCTTTTGCTCCTGAAGCTCGCGCAGAAGATACTTGATGCCCGACGTAATGTAAAATTCACAGCCGAGCGCAAAATGTCCCACGAAAATGATGGTGGAGCAGAACGTGTGGTGGGGCGGAAGCACGCAAAGCGTGCGGGAATAGTCGGATTTTTTGGAATATATCGAGAAATTATACATTCCCTGCGTCATATCCTGCGCGATATTCGTCTGGGAAAGCATAACGCCCTTGCCCTTGCCCGTCGTTCCCGACGTGAAAACGATGGAAGCGAGGTCGTCGGGCTCAAGCTCGTTGTCATAATAGGAATTGTCGCCGTCGGCGTACTTTTTGCCGCCCTCCTCGATAAGCGTCGAAAGGAGAACGTCCCCCGCCGCCTCCGCGGACTCGTCAATCCTGTCACCGAGGCAGACGTAGAGCCTTGCGGGGCAATTTTTGCGCAGATGGTCGAGCTTTGCCGCCACCTCGGGCGCGTAAAACACGGCGTAGACCTCCGCCTTTTCGAGCGTTGCCGCCATGTCGGAGGCAGGCATATCCTTGTCGATCGGGACGGTGATCGCGCCCGACGCCATAAGGGCATAATACGAAAGTATCCAATTGAGCGACGTGCCGCCGATAATGGCGCACTGACGGCGGTTCATTCCGAGGGAAAGAACCTCGGTTCCAAGGTCGCGCACGGTGTCGCGCACGGTGTTGTAGCTTACTCGAATGACCTCGGCGTCGCTTGCCGCCTTTTTATATGAAATAGCCGCGCTGTCGCCGTAAAGCGTTGCCGCCTTCTCCATAAGCTCGCGAAAATCGCGGAATTCAACCGTTGGGTAAAGAGGATAATTTTTGTGTCTGTTCATTCCTATACCTCCTGCTTATAAATTTATACTATATTATATAGTACCATAAAAACGCGGAAAAATCAAGTTTTTTCCATAATTTTCATTCGAGAAGCCCGAAAACGATAAAAAGCCGATATGCATCGGCTTTTTAAGTATTACTGCGTGGGGGCTTCGCCGTCCTTGACGTATTCGAGAATATCGCAAAGGTCGCATTCAAGCGCCGCGCATATGCGGTCTAAAATATAGCTGTCGTAGCGCACGACGCGATTTTTATAGTAGCGGTCTATCGTTTGAAACTTGACCTGTGTGCGCTTGGCTAACTCGTATCGGGTAATGCCGCGCTCGCTCAAACATTTATCTATCGTTAAACGTACCATAAACATCCCTCCTTCAATATACATTTTATTTTATGTATATCCGATTGACAATCCATCTATTTTGGTATATACTCATATAGATATATATATCAAGAAGAGGGGGTATTTTATTCAATGAAATTACTTATCGTCGGTTCTCGCAGTATCAAGGACTTTGACTTATCACCGCATATTCCCGCAGACGTTGACACAATCATAAGCGGCGGGGCGGACGGAGTTGATAGCTTGGCGGAAAAATATGCGGATGAGCACCGTCTTTCAAAATATATCATACGCCCTCGCTACGACCTCTACGGGCGTGCAGCACCGCTAAAACGAAACGAACAAATGGTAGATATGTCTGACTCTGTGCTGATAGTATGGGACGGTCGCTCCAAAGGCGCTCAATATACGTTGAAATATTCGCAAAAAGTGAACAAGCCATTTACTCTCGTCAGAACAAGTTGATCAAAGTAAAAAGGGGTGAACAGCAAATGCATTCTCGCATCGAGTCCACTCCATTTTTGTTTATAAATCTCAAGTTTTATTAACACTCCTCGCTCACGAAGTGAGCATATCGAGCGTGGCGGCGCACAATGTGCGCCGTAAGCGTATATCGAAAATCCGCGCAAGCGGATTTATATCGATGCTTTGCGCGAAACGTGATTTTTTGTCGATATGCCTCGCTCACGCTCGGCTCGATATATTTGCCTTACGGCAAATTCGATATGTTTTCGCTTCGCTCAAACTCGATATGATATAAATCCGCGCAAGCGGATTTATATCGATGCTTTGCGCCTTGCGGCGCAAAGCTATCACTCCATTATCGCCTTCAGGATAGTCCTTGCGACGATCTCGCTTCCTGCGGGCGAGGGGTGGGTGAGGTCGGCGTTGTAAAGCTCAACGTCGGGGTGAGCCTCGCTCTCCGCGAGGAAGGCGCGTCCTACCTCGGCAAGCTTCATTCCGAAGCGTGCTGCCGCCTCGCCGTATGCGGCGCTGATGCGCTCCGCCATCTCCGCCGTGGTAAGCCCAAGCTCCTCAAGCTGGGGCGAGCCTATCTTTCTGCCCCACGTTACGTAGAGAATGAACTCTCCCGCGCGGTCAGCAAGCAGATCGCGGCACGCCTTGACTCCCGCAAAGAACTTGTCGGGGTCCTTTATCGTGCGCAGGCTGTGGTCCTGAAGCACGACGTAATCGTATTTCTTGCCCTTGGCAAGCTCGGCGGCAAGAAGTGCACCGCCCTCGTCGGCGGGGTCTGCGAAGCGCGAGAGCTTCCAGCCACCCTTGGTGACCGCCGTCACCTCAAGCGGAAGTCCCGCCGCCTCTGCCATAGGCGCAAATATCGCCGTGGGCATATCGTTGTAAAACGTGTAGCTGTTTCCTATAAATAAAATGCTTTTTGCCATTTCGTCCTCCAAGTCGCGTGTTTTTACAAGGAAAGTATAACATAATAGGAAGAAAAAGTCAAGTTAAAACGCCGAGGGCGGTTTAACAATGATATATTTGGCTTACGCCAAATATATCATTTGAAAACGCGAAGCGTTTTCAGTGAAATACGGCTTCGCCGTGTGAAATATTTGCCCTATGGGCAAATGTGAAATATTTCGCTACGCGAAATGTGAAATATTTTGCTTGCGCAAAATATTAAGGTAGCTTTTTGCGCCGCAAAAAGCATTTATAAAAACAAAAGTGGTTGAAGCGCGGCTTCAACCACTTTTTTCCTTCATGTTTGCCGTAAGGCAAACGCATCATTCATCATACGCGAAGCGTGCATCATATTTGCCCGAAGGGCAAATGCATCATTTGAAAACGGCAGAGCCGTTTTTACTTCTTCTTCGGCATTAGTGCGACTACGACGACGATTATCGTCGCAACGACCGCTACTGCGATGACGGCGGCGATAATGCCCATCGAGCCGCCCTCATCGTCCATAACCGTGGTTTCGGGCGCACTCGTGGAAGGTCTTGTGGTGGACGGAGATGCACTCGTGTCGGGGCGCGTTCCCTCAACCACGCCATCGCCGTCGCGGTCGCCGTCATCCTCGCCAACGTGGCCCGCGCCGCCGCCCGTGCCGTCAAGCGCGTCGTCGATAGCACTCGTAACGTCGTCAACGACGCTCTCGACAGCGCCCGTTACGTCACCTATAAGTCCGCCGTCACCCGTTCCCGACGCGAAAGCCGTGAGCGACAAAGCGCAAAACGTCGTGCCGAGCGTCAGCGCCGCAAGTAAAATAACCGCTATAGCGGTGGAATAAGATGTTTTTCTCATTTTCTTACCTTTATATCCTTTTATATCCTTTCATTTGCCGCAAGCGCGGCTCCTTCGTGAGTTATTCTACGCAAAATACGAAAAAATATACGCATTTTTGCGTTACGGGAGTATTTGCGCTCAATTTTTTCAAAAAAGCACTTGACAAGCTCTCCTTTTCATTGTATAATATTTCTACCTCTGCTGAGAGGGCTTTTTTCGCGCGCTTTTTGCGAAAAATGCGATAACACCACAGTCGCGCCCCAAGGCTCTGAGGGAGGTACGTCGGCGGGCTTCCCGCCAAATAACTAAAAACAGGAGGTACCACTAATGGCAAATGAACAAAGAGTCAAGGTTACTCTCGCCTGCACCGAGTGCAAGCAGAGAAACTACGACACCAAAAAGAACAAAAAGAACACGCCCGACAGACTTGAGCTCAGCAAGTACTGCAAGTTCTGCCGCAAGCACACTGTTCACAGAGAAACCAAGTGATGGAGGGAATTATGACATCAGTTAAATTTTCAAAGCTCCTTACTGTCCTTACGGCAGTCGCACTGATGCTCACGCTCCTTACCACCGCGATCTACGCAACCGACGCTGATACGACGACGGCAGCTACGGGAACCACCGCAGCTGACACCACCGTGGCTGATACCACCGTGGCTGACACTACCGCCGCAGGCACTACAGCACCCTCTACTACGGCACCCTCTACTACGGCGGGCGCTTCCGAGGAGAGCGATGGCCCTAACTGGGACCTCATCATCACCCTCTCGGTGCTTGGACTTGCTATAGTCGTTCTTTTGGTTGTTTACTTCGCAGTGCCCCGTTTCCGTGCGTGGACAAACAAGAAGTGCCGCGAGATAAAGAGCGAGCTCAAAAACGTAACTTGGTCGCCCTGGCGCGACGTTAAGATCAACACCGTTCTCGTTATCATCATTGTCGTTGCCGCAGCCGCCGCTATCGGCCTGCTCGACTTCGTATTTTCACAGTCGATCAGTGCGCTCGCAGGTCTGTTTTAATAGTTAGGACTAATGAGTGATATAAACGATATGAACGTTGGAATACGCTGGTATGTGGTGCATACGTATTCCGGTTACGAAAACAAGGTCATGGACAGCATCCGCAAGATCGTCGAAAACCGCGGACTTGGAGATCTCATCTTCGATATAAAGGTCCCCGTTGAGCTGGTCGAGGAGAAAAAGGGTGACGTGACCAAGGTCGTCGAGTACAAGATCTTCCCCGGCTACGTTCTCGTCAAGATGATAATGACGGACGAAAGCTGGCACGTGGTAAGAAACATCACGGGAGTTACGGGATTTGTTGGCCCCGGCTCGCGCCCCACGCCTCTTACCGAAAAAGAGGTTGAGGATCTTATGATCGAGGAAAAGAAAGAGGTTCGTCTCGCATACGGCGTCGGAGACGAGGTAACCATAACCGACGGACTGTTCGGAGGCTATTCCGGTACGGTACAGTCGGTATCTGATGACAAAAAGAAGATCACGGTTCTGGTCAAGCGTGGCCGCCGCGACATACCGGTCGAGCTCGACGCCGAGCAGGTAAAATCGGTATAAATTAAGTGGGAGGAAGAAAAATTTTTAATTCTTCCGCCAAAAACCACATGGAGGTATTATTAAAATGGCAAAGAAAGTTTTAGGCTATATCAAGCTTCAGCTTCCCGCCGGCAAAGCAACTCCCCAGCCCCCCGTAGGTCCCGCCCTCGGTCAGTACGGCGTTGCTATTCCGGTTTTCACTAAGGAGTTCAACGAAAGAACTAAAAACGACATCGGTCTTATCATCCCCGTAGTTATCACGGTATATGCTGACCGTTCCTTCACCTTTATCACCAAGACTCCCCCCGCTCCTGTTCTTATCCTTAAGGCGTGCGGAATCGAAAAGGGTTCTGACAAGCCCAACAAGAACAAGGTTGCTAAGCTCACCCGTGAGCAGTGCAGAAAGATCGCTGAGACCAAGATGCCCGACCTCAATGCGGCTAACATCGACACCGCAATGAGCATGATCGCCGGTACTGCCCGTTCTATGGGTATCACCGTAGAAGACTAATGGGAGGTATTAACAATGGCTAAGGTTGGAAAGAAATATGCTGACAGCGTAAAGCTGTACGACAGAAGCAAGCAGTACGACACCGCAGAGGCTCTTGACCTCGTTTGCCAGACTGCAAAGGCTAAGTTCGACGAGACCGTCGAGATCCACATCCGTCTGGGCGTTGACTCCCGTCACGCAGACCAGCAGGTTCGTGGCGCAGTTGTTCTGCCCCACGGTACCGGTAAGAAGGTAAAGACCCTCGTATTCGCAAAGGACGATAAGATCCAGGCTGCTCTCGATGCAGGCTCCGAGTACGCAGGCGGTATGGAATACGTTGAGAAGATCACCAAGGAAAACTGGTTCGACTTCGACGTAGTTATCGCTACTCCCGACATGATGGGCGTTATCGGCCGTCTTGGTAAGGTGCTTGGTCCTAAGGGACTTATGCCCTCCCCTAAGAACGGTACCGTTACCCCCGACGTTGCTCGCGCAGTTACCGAGGCTAAGGCAGGTAAGATCGAGTACAGACTTGATAAGACCAACATCATCCACTGCCCCATCGGTAAGGTTTCCTTCGGCGCTGCAAAGCTTCAGGACAACTTCAACGCTCTCGTTGGCGCAGTTATCAAGGCTAAGCCCGCTGCTGCAAAGGGACAGTACATCAAGAGCTGCGTTATCGCCGCTACGATGGGCCCCGGCGTTAAGATCAATCAGGCAAAGCTTGGTTAATTAAGCTATAAAAAAGGTTCTTGGCTTGCCAAGAACCTTTTTTCAATTATTGACACGCGCGGAAATAAATGCTATAATGACTATAGTTGATATAGCAAATAAAATTTTCACGAAAGGACTATCATCATGAAAAAATTTATTACACTTTTTCTCTCCGCAGTAATGCTCCTCTCGGTTATGGCAGGCTTTAGCGCCGTTGCGGCAGAAAAGGAGAACGTTCTTCTTTGCACCGATGACGAGGGCTTTGCAGAATCAGGCATGAACGTTGCTAAGTGGCAGCAGGCAGGCTCGGGCAACGTATTCTACTACGACTACCACGCCGCAGTTGCCGCAGGAAAGACCCTTATCGCAGGCAACGACCCCGGCGATACCTTCAAGCTCCGCCTTCCCAAGTACTCGGGCTCGGGCACCGCGTCCATGTGTGACGGCGTAAAGAACGAGGGCGGCGCATCTCACTCCTTCGACAAGGGCAGCCTTACTATGGGCGATAAGACCTACGACCACGCATTCGGCTACTGCTTCAAGGAAGCCGTTACCGTTGACGAATTCGCGTTCTACGCATCTGCCAAGAACTCCGAGAAGCCCGCGCTCATCACGGGCGTTGACGTTTACGGCGGCAAGCGCGGCGCAGACGGCACCGTTGAGTACACTCTCCTTTGGTCCTCGGGCAACGCTAACATTCAGGACACCAAGACCGCAGACGGCGCGGCATACGCTACGGGCAAGTTTGACGCCGTTACCATCGAGTACGTGCGCTTTGCCGTAACCACCGACCTTGCCGAGGGCAGCAGCTCCTACAGACCCTACGAGTGCGAGCTTTTCGCGGCTGCAGGCGGCGCAACGGGCGGCAATAACCCCGACACGGGTGACAGCACTATGACGCTTGCTATCGCTCTTATCGCAGTTATCTCGCTTGGCGGCGCTTTTTTCGCAAGCAGAAAGCAGTTTAACAGATATATTCAACCATTTTAACAAAAAAATTTACAAATCAACCAAAAAGTTATTGACATTTGTATAATTTTTGCTATAATATAATTACCAATCTAAATAAACGAAAGGAAACACTAAGATGAAAAAGATTCTTTCTATCGTCCTCGCGCTCACCATGCTCTGCGCAATGCTCATTCCCATGACCATTTCCGCATCTGCTGCTGACGCAAACACCCTTATCAAGTCCTATGCTGACGCTAAGGACGGCGACAAGCTCATCGACCTTCTCTTTGGTCAGACCACCGGCGCATACCAGCCCCATATGTTTGGTAACGGCGAAGCTGACGTACACGGCGACGCTTGCTACAACACCTCTAACCCCCACGTTGACGTAACCAAGGGTGGCACTACCATGACCATGGTTAACGACGACCAGGACGAAGAGGGCGACCAGTGCGGTAACCTCCAGTACGGCGGCAAGATCGACGGCCTCAAGGCTGGTAAGGCTGCTGACGGTACTACCTACAAGTACACCTACGCTTTCCAGGCTAAGTTCCAGACTGAGAACTGCGACAGCAAGCACAGCGGCTTCTACTTCTGCCTCAACGAAAACGTTGCTACCTACACCGATAGCCTCGGCAGAACCATCACCAACATTCCCGGCAGAACCGACGGTCACACCGGTGCTTACGGCTGGTGGGGACACCCCTACAAGTCCAACGGCGCAACCGATATGCGTTACCACGTAATTCTCAGAGACGGTTCCACCATCAAGAACCTTACCAGCTCCCTCTCCGATGATTTCAAGAACGCTGTTAAGGTCGGCATCGAGGATTGGTACGATATCGTTATCGAGATCGACGGCTACAAGATGAACATCTCCTTCAACGGCACTTGGCTTGGCTGGTACGACTTCACCGAAGTTGCTTCTGCAGTTAACGGCGACAGCACCGACCTTGCATTCATCACAAGAATCTTCAATGAGGATATGACCCTCGGCGTAAGAAACGTTTCCGTTTACAAGGGCATCGGCATCGAGATTCCTGATACCGGCGACGCTAACACTGCTGTATTCTTCGCAATCATCGCAGTAGTTGCTCTCGGCGGCACCGTTGTTGCTTCCAAGAAGAAGAGCTTCAACTAATTAAAACATAAAGAAAAGTGGGGCTTGCCCCACTTTTCTTTTTATGATGCATTTGCCTTACGGCAAATATGATGCGCGCTTTGCGCGTGATGCACGGCTTCGCCGTATGATGTGTTTGCCTTGCGGCAAATATGATGCACGCTTCGCGTTTTCAAATGATGCATTTGCCCTTCGGGCAAATATGATGCACGCTTCGCGTATGATGAATGATGCGTTTGCCTTACGGCAAACATGAAGGAAAAAAGCGGAAGAAACTCGCGTTTCTTCCGCTTTTATTTATGCTTTTTGCTACGCAAAAAGCTACCTTCATTTGCGCCGCAGGCGCAAACATCATTGGGCGAAGCCCACATCATTTGCCGCAGGCAACATCATTTGCGCCGCAGGCGCAACATCATTGTGAAAACACCGCAGGTGTTTTCACCCCGCCACACCCGTGGCTTTGGTGATAATTTCGTGTATCTCCTCGCGCGAGAGCCCAAGCACCTCGGAAAGCTCGCCGTAAAGACTGCTCTTTGCGGTATGCTCGGCGTCGTTATCTATATCGGGCAGACGGCGGCGCGTGCGCTTGAATTCCTCGCGGCGCTGTGCCACGGTCTTGATCACGCTTGCGTACACCCTCGGCTCGACCGTTGCCATAAGCTCGCGGTAGATGTCGCGGCGCTTCTTCTCAAGCGGCACCTCAACGATGCCTATCTCGGAGAGCATGGCAAGCAAAGCCCTTGCCTCCTCGGCGGAGATGAGGGGGCGCATAATGACCTTATCGTTATCAACGGGGGTATAAATGACGAGATTCGACCTGTCGGGAGTGGGCGTCAGCTTGTAAAAAAGGCGCGTATCGGACGAATCAAAGGGGGAGTTGCATATCTCGTCGACACGGCAAACTCCGTTCGTTCCGTATATCATAAGCTCACCGACGGAAAACATTCGTCCACCTCTTTCCCCATTGTTAATAATTTATATACATATTATACCATTTTATTTAGCATTTGTCAAATCCTTGGCGAAAAAAAGTTTACTTTTTTTTGATTTTTTGGCTTGTATAAACGCCATTTTTGCGCTATAATATATACTGTATTAATGTGCAAAAAGGATATGCAAAATATATGGCTAATGAAATGAATTACGACCGCTCGAAAATACGCAATTTTTCCATAATTGCCCACATCGACCACGGCAAATCCACCCTTGCCGACCGCCTGCTTGAAGCGACGGGCGCGGTGGCTCACCGCGATATGGAGGAACAGCTCCTCGACAATATGGATCTTGAGCGCGAGCGCGGAATAACCATCAAGGCGCGCGCGGTAAGGCTCGACTACGCCTCGCCCGACGGAAGCAGCTACGTTTTCAACCTCATCGACACCCCCGGTCACGTGGACTTCAACTACGAGGTGTCGCGCTCGCTCAACGCGTGCGAGGGTGCGCTCCTCGTCGTCGACGCGACGCAGGGCATTGAGGCGCAGACGCTTGCAAACGCGTATCTCGCGGTCGACGCAAACCTTGAAATAGTCCCCGTAATAAACAAAATAGACCTGCCGTCCGCCGACGTTGACCGTTGCAGAGGCGAGGTAGAGGACATCATCGGCATTCCCGCCGAGGACTGCCCCGCTGTTTCGGCAAAGACGGGACTCAATATCCCCGACGTGCTTGAGGCGGTGGTGCATAGCATACCCGCGCCCGAGGGCGACCCCGACGCGCCGCTTCGCGCGCTGATATTCGACTCCTACTACGACTCCTACCTCGGCGTCGTGGTCTACATCCGCATTGTCGACGGCACGCTCCGTCAGGGCGACAAGATACGCCTTATGAGCAACGGCGCGACCTTCGACGTTACCGCCGTCGGCTCGATGGAAGCCTTCGGACTTAAAAGCCGCGGCATTCTCCGCGCGGGCGAGGTCGGATATCTCACCGCCTCGATAAAGAACGTTTCCGACACGCGCGTGGGCGACACCGTCACCCTTGCCGACGCGCCCGCAAGCGAGCCGCTTCCGGGCTTCCAAGCCGTTCACCCCATGGTGTACGCGGGAATCTACCCCGAGGACGGCGCACGCTACGGCGACCTGCGCGACGCGCTTGAAAAGCTACGGCTAAACGACGCGGCGCTGACCTTTGAGCCCGAGACCTCAACCGCACTCGGCTTCGGCTTCCGTTGCGGCTTCCTCGGACTTCTCCACATGGAGATAATCGAGGAGCGACTTGAGCGCGAGTTCAATCTTGACCTTATCACCACCGCGCCGAGCGTTATATACGAGGTCCTGCTCAAAAACGGCGAGCGCGTGAGGATAGACAACCCGTCAAGCTACCCCGCGCCCGACGATATCGACACCGCCTACGAGCCGATAGTCAAGGCAAGCATCATCACGCCCGTCGAATACGTCGGCGGACTTATGGAGCTTTGTCAGGACAGACGCGGAAATTTCATTGATATGAAATACCTTGACGCTATCCGCGTGGAGCTTCACTACGAGCTTCCGCTTAACGAGATAATCTACGATTTCTTCGATGCGCTCAAGAGCCGTTCGCGCGGCTACGCATCGCTCGACTACGAGCTTTCGGAGTACCGCCCGTCGAAGCTGTGCAAGCTGGACTTTTTGCTCAACGCCGAGCAGGTGGACGCGCTGTCCTTCATCGTCCACGAGGAAAAGGCGTACGCCAGAGCGCGTAAGCTGGCGGAGCGCCTTAAGGAAAACATACCGCGCCAGCTCTTTGAGATACCGATTCAGGCTGCCATCGGCTCGCGCATTATCGCGCGCGAGACCGTCAAGGCTCTGCGCAAGGACGTGCTTGCAAAGTGCTACGGCGGCGATATCACGCGTAAGAAGAAGCTGCTTGAAAAGCAGAAAGAGGGTAAGAAGAAGATGCGCAAGCTCGGCTCGGTGCAGATATCACCCGAAGCCTTTATGGCTGTACTAAAGCTCGGCGACGATTAAGCCGAGGAAATGAGGTAAAAATGAAACAGAAAAAACCGCTCGGACTGTACGTACACATTCCGTTTTGCCGCAGTAAATGCGATTATTGCGATTTTTGCTCCATAGTTCCCAACAGCAATTCCGTAATCGAGCATTACACCGACGCGCTTATCCTTCAAATGGAGGACAACAGCGCAAGACTGCGCCCCTACCTTATCGACACCGTCTACATCGGCGGCGGCACGCCCACCTCGCTTGACGAAAAGCGTCTGGCAAGGATAATTGAAAATATCTACCGCAATTTCAAAATTGCGAAAAAGGCTGAATTCACCATCGAGGCAAACCCCGCCACCTGCGACGCCAAATCGCTGCGCCGCCTGCGCAAGCTCGGTGTAAACCGACTCAGCATGGGACTGCAGAGCGTACACGACAACGAGCTTCGCGCGCTTGGCAGAATACATACCTTTGCGGATTTCCGCGACACCTACGAGGCGGCTCGCGCCGCGGGCTTTGACAACGTAAGTCTTGACCTTATGTACGGCATTCCCGAGCAGACGGAAAAGAGCTTTTCCGAAACGCTGTCCGCCGTTACCGCGCTTGAGCCCGACCACATCTCGATGTACGCGCTGAAGATCGAGGACGGCACGCCCTTTGCACGCCGCAAGGACGCGCTCGTGCTTCCCGACGAGGACGCGCAGTTCTCGATGTATATGAACGGCGTGGAATACCTTGCCTCGCGCGGCTTTGAGCGTTACGAGATATCCAACTTCGCACGCGGCGGCAAATACTCGGCGCATAACCTGAAATATTGGCACAGCGAGGAATATTTCGGTCTTGGCGCGGCGGCGCACTCCTTCATTGACGGCGAGCGCATCTCCACCACGCGAAATATCAGAGATTTCATCGACGGACTTGAGATAGTCAACAACGATATAAACGTCATCGACTCCAAGGTCGCCGTGCGCGGCGAGGCTCTTGCCGACGATTACGTTATGCTTGCAATGCGCCTGTCCGAGGGTGTGAACGTGGCGGATTTCAATGCGAAATTCGGCATTGATTTCAACGAGAAATACGGCGTTCTCCTTGACGATTACGTTGACGACGGCTTCGTGGAGAAGGACGAGAGGGGCTACCGCTTCACGTCCTCTGGAATGTTCGTGTCAAATTACATTCTCTCCGACGTACTTGGACTCGACGAGGAATAAATTCCCATTGACAAAAAACCGAATTCGGTATAAAATAATAACAGAAGATATGTGAGGTAAACAAAATGAGTGACGAAAAGAAGCTCCCCATCGAGGGCGAGGAAGCGGAGATCATAACCCTGCTTGACGAGGACGATAACGAGATACAGTTTGAGCTTATCGGCGGATACACCGACCGCGGCGTGCAGTATTTTGCTCTTATCCCCGTCGGAAGCGCAGACGAGGACGGCGGCTTTGACGAGTACATCATCTTAAAGAGCGTCGAGGGCGAGAACGGCGAGGAGCTTGTTGAAATTGAGGACGATGCCGAGTTTGAGCGCATCGCGGCTATTTTCGACGACGCGTTTGACGCCGAGTACGACTACGACGAGGAATAATTTCCCACTTGAATTTTAATTTAACCTGCTTAGCTCGTGATAATCGCACATAGAGGAACCTACACTTAATTAAAGGGACTCGAAATAAGGGTTCGGAGGCTGTTTTGCAGACCTCCCCGACGGATGCAACGATTGACTTGTCTCGGCTTCCGTCGGGACGTTGGGAGCAGTGATGCCAATGATAGAGGCCCACCTTGCATGGCAGGGTTTCCCACAGGCGGTTACACGGCTCGGCGGGGGATTTGATGTGCAAAACGCCTATGGCGTTTTGCAGTGAAGTTGCGCCGTTGGCGCAATGAAGCGCGCTTCGCGCATGAAGCACGGCTTCGCCGTGTGAAGTATTTGCCCAAGGGCAAATATGAAGGAAAAAAGCGGAAGAAACTCTCGTTTCTTCCGCTTTTGTTTTATATTGCTTTTTGCGAAGCAAAATACATCATTCATCATACGCGAAGCGTGCATCATATTTGCCGTAAGGCAAATACATCATTGTAAAAAGCCGACACGGACAAACCGTGTCGGCTTTTTACTCATTTTCTTTTCTCTATTTTATCGCGGCGTGCCGCTGATACATTTCCATAGGGGCTCTATATAAATTATATCTAAATCCCTTGCGGGAGAATGAGAAAAATGTGCTTTAGCGATTACTTTGCGTAATCTACTGCTCTTGATTCCCTGATAAGATTTACCTTTATCTGTCCGGGATACTTTACTTCCTCGCGTATCTTTGCCGCCATATCGCGTGCAATTACCTTCATACCCTCGTCGTTGACCTCCTCGGGCTTGACCATTACGCGAAGCTCTCTACCTGCTTGAATTGCATAAGCCTTGTCGACGCCGCGGAATTCCTTGGCGATCTCCTCAAGCTTTTCAAGACGCTTGATGTAGTTTTCCAAATCCTCTCTGCGTGCGCCCGGGCGAGCTGCGGATATCGCGTCTGCCGCCTGAACCAGCACTGCAATAACGGTCTTTGGCTCTACGTCGTTGTGGTGAGCCTCGATAGCGTGAACTACCTCGCGGCTCTCCTTGTACTTCTTTGCGGCGTTTACGCCGATCTGAACGTGTGTTCCCTCAACGTCGTGCGGGAACGCCTTACCGATATCGTGGAGAAGTCCTGCGCGGCGTGCCGTTGCGGCGTCTACGCCAAGCTCCTCTGCCATCATACCTGCAAGGAATGCTACCTCAACAGAGTGCTTCAGCACGTTCTGTCCGTAGCTCGTGCGGTAACGAAGTCTGCCAAGCAGCCTTACAAGCTCGGGATTAAGTCCGTGAACGCCAACCTCAAAGGTCGCCCTTTCGCCTGCCTGCTTGATGCCTTCTTCAACCTCCCTGCGTGCCTTCTCGACCATTTCCTCGATGCGCGCGGGATGTATGCGTCCGTCTGCTATCAGCTTTTCAAGAGCAAGCCTTGCAACCTCGCGTCTGACGGGGTCAAAGCCCGAAAGCGTAATAGCGTCGGGGGTATCGTCGATGATAAGCTCAACGCCCGTGAGCGTTTCAAGCTTAAGAATGTTGCGGCCCTCCCTGCCTATGATTCGGCCCTTCATATCCTCGCTGGGAATAGCCACAGCGGTGACGGTCGTTTCGGCAACGTGGTCAGCGGCACAGCGCTGAATGGCAAGTGAGATGTAATTTCTCGCTTTTTCGTCAGCCTCGTCCTTGAACTGCTCCTCAAGCTCGTCCATTCTCTGAGCGAACTCGAATTTTGCAACAGTTTCAAGATTTTCGAGCAGCTCCGCCTTCGCTTCGTCAGCGGTGAGTCCCGAAATTCTTTCAAGAGCCGACCTCTGCTGAGCGAGTGCTTCCTCGACCTGCGCACGGATAGCGTCGTTTTCCTTGAGCTTTCTGTCAAGCTGCTCGTTTTTCTTTTCAAGCTGCTCGGTCTTTTTGTCAAGGGACTCTTCCTTTTGTGAAAGCCTGCGCTCCGAACGGGAGACCTCGGAACGGCGTTCCTTTATCTCGCGCTCTGCCTCGGCACGGAGCTGGTTTATCTCCTTTTGCGCCGAAACCATCGTCTTGTTGGCTTCCATCTCCGCCTTCATTCTTGAATCAGCTTCGATCTGCTTTGCTCGCTCCTCGGCAGTTCCGAGCTTACGCTTAGCTATAGCCTTACGAACAAAAAAGCCGATAAGGATACCGAGAAGCAGCGCCGCAACTCCGATGCCCGAGCAAAGAGCAATTACCAAAATAGGGTCCATTTTGCACCTCCTTTTTCTAAAATAAACACTTGTGGATAAAGAATATATATCCGATATTAATTTTATCATAAATTATGTCTTGTGTCAAGGAGAAAAAGCAAATTCAAAAGCCCAAAAATGCAAAAATATGCATAAATTTCCATATGAATTAATTTTTCTTGACAAAAGTGCGCAAACGTAGTATAATCTAATATATATATCAAAATTTTATTATCGGGAAGTCTGCCCACGGCGGATTTCGCGAAAATAGGAGCAAAAATGCCAAAAAGTATGACAGCCTACGGTCGCAAGAGCGTACTAACCTCCTGCGGCAGAGATATCACAGTTGAGATAAAATCGGTCAACAGCAAATTCCTTGACCTTTCGGTAAAGCTGCCCCGTCAGCTCTCCCCGCTTGAGGCGCGTATAAAGAGCGCCGTTACCGAGCGCGGCATCAGCCGCGGCAGAGTAGAGATGTTCATCACCTACCGCCGCGCCGATTCGGGTAACACCACCGTGGAGCTTGACCGCGGCTACACCGAGGGCTATATCGCAGCCCTCTACGAGCTGCGCGACCGCTACGGGCTTCGGGACGATATCTCCGTTATGAGCGTTGCCGCAAATCACGATATCTTCACCGTTGCCGACATCGGCGAGGACCTTGACGAGGTGTGGACGCCGCTTAAGGAAACCATCGACGGCGCGATAGACGAGTTTATCGCAGAAAGATGCCGCGAGGGCGAAAACCTGCGCGCCGACCTGCTTTTGAAGCTCGACGTGCTTCGTAACAGCGCAAAGCGCATAAGCGAGCTGTCAGAAAAGGACGTTTCGGGCGCACGCGACCGCATTCGCGCACGTCTGCAAACGATACTTGAGGACAACCGCATAACCATCGACGAAAACAGAGTGCTTACCGAGTGCGCGATCCTTGCTGACAAGCTCGCAATCGACGAGGAGCTTGTGCGACTTGCCTCGCATATATCCGCCATCGAGCAGATGCTCGCGTCAGACGAGCCCGTGGGACGAAAGCTTGATTTTCAGCTTCAGGAGGCGAGCCGCGAGATAAACACCATCGGCTCGAAGTGTCAGAACGCCGATATCGCCAAGATCGTCGTAAAGATGAAGAACGAGGCAGAAAAAATCCGCGAGCAGGTTCAAAATATTGAATAAGCCCCAAAAGGAAAGGCAAAAAATATGAAATTCATAAGCATTGGCTACGGAAATATGGTGGCTGTCGAGCGCGTGGTCGCTCTCGTAAGCCCCGACTCCGCCCCCGTCAAGCGTCTGATTCAGGACGCGAAGGAGATGGGGCGCATAATCGACGTTTCCTGCGGCAGAAAAACGCGCTCCGTCATAATTACCGACTCCGAGCACGTCATTCTCTCCGCTATTCAATCCGAGACCGTTGCCGCCCGCCTTGAAGGAAGCGCGGACGCTACCGACGGCGACGAGGACTAACACAGTTATAAAAATATCTATATACAAGGAGCAAAAAATGATCTACCCTACCATTAACAAGCTGACACAAGGAAAGTACAATCGCTACCAGCTCGCAGTTGCCACCGCAAAGGGCGCGCGCATCATCACCGACGAGTACATCGAGCAGCGCCGCAACGCTGAAAAGAACCTGACGGGCAACAAGGAGACCGACCGCGCTATGATGGAAAACGCAGTAAACGCCGACTACAGAAACAGAAAGGCTGTTAAAATTGCCATCGACAAGATAGACAGCGGCGATTTCGTTATCGTTGAAACCGCCGAGAACGGTGCAATGAGCACCGAGGAGAGCGAATACGCAGAGTAAAAAAGCAAAAGGGGGAGTACCGCTATGACAAATATGAATAACGCTACTCCTGCCGAGCTTTTCGTCGGCGTTCACGTCATCGACGCGCCCGCGGCGGCAGACAGGGAATACACCTACGCCGTTCCCGCCGACCTTGCGGCGAGCGCCGATATCACCGAGGGCTGCTTTGTCAGCGTTCCCTTCGGCGCGGGCAACCGCAACCGCATAGCGCTCGTCACCTCGGTGCTTCACTCCACCGAGCTTGAGTGCAAGGCGCTAAAGCCCGTGTTTGCAGTCTGCTCCGAGCGCATACGCCTATCGCCCGAGCTTCTCGGAGTGTTCCGATTTGTAAAAAGCGGCACTCTTGCGACCACGTCGGACGTCGTACACGCGATGATACCGTCGGCGGCACTCTCGCGCCTCGCGGAAAGCTACAGCGTCACCGAAAAGGAGCTGTCCCCGCGCGCCGAGATAGACGCGACGGCTCTGCTCTTATACGAATATCTCCTTTCCCGTGATTTCGTCGGCGTGGACACCCTACGCGCGAGATTTGGAAAGAACACAAAAAAAGCGCTTGACACGCTACTGCGCCGAAAGCTCATTCGCCGTCAGCTCACGCTGAAGGAAAGCGGCGAAAAGACCGAGAGTCACTACTCCCTCGCTATGCCGCGCGACTATATCGCGAGCGTCATCGACGGAAGCTGCAGGGATATGCGCAAGATAACGGCGGCAGGTCAGCTTGCCGCGCTCACGGCGCTGTGCGAGAGCATCGCGCCGATGTCAGAGGACGAGCTTCGCGCCGTTGACGGCGTGAAAAAGCCGCACCTCAACGCCCTTCTGAAAAAGGGACTTATCCGCGAGGAAAAGCGCCGCGTACACCGCGACCTTGAGCTGCTTGAGGGAAAGCTGTCCGTTTCCGACGAGAAAATAAGCCTATCCGACGAGCAAAACGAGGCCTTTTGCGCCCTGCGCGAGCTTACGCGCGGCGGCGAGGGCTGCGCCGCCCTGCTACAGGGCGTGACGGGAAGCGGAAAAACGCAGGTAATGCTTGCCCTTATCGACGAGGTACTCTCAAGGGGCAAGTCTGCAATACTCCTACTGCCCGAAATAGCCCTGACACCGCAGACCACCGCGATATTCTGCGCCCGATACGGCGACAAGGTGGCTCTGCTTCACTCCGCGCTCTCTGCGGGCGAGAGATACGACGCGTATCTGCGCATCAAAGAGGGCGAGGCAAGGCTCGTTATCGGAACGCGCTCCGCCGTGTTCGCGCCCGTGCGCGAGCTTGGACTGATAATCATCGACGAGGAGCAGGAGCATACCTACAAGTCCGATTCCTCGCCGCGATACCACGCACGCGACGTTGCAAGATACCGCGCGTGGAACGAAAAGGCGCTTTTGCTTCTCTGCTCGGCGACTCCGTCGCTCGAGAGCAGAAAAAAGGCAGAGGACGGCGCGTACAAGCACTTCTTCCTCAAAAAACGCTACGGCGACTCCGTTTTGCCCACCGTTACGGTGGCGGATATGCGCCGCGAGCCGCAAAACGGCAATCTCTCCCCCATCGGCTCGATTCTTGCCGAAAAACTGCGCGCGTGCTACGAGCGCGGCGAGCAATCGGTGCTGTTTTTGAACCGACGGGGATACAACAACTATATATCCTGCCTTGCCTGCGGCGAGGCGATAAAATGTCCGCAGTGCAGTGTGTCTATGACGTATCACACCGCAAAGGAAAGCTACGCACGCGGCGAGCTTGTCTGCCATTGGTGCGGACGGCGTATGCCCGTGCCGAGCGAATGCCCCGAATGCCACTCCCACCACTTAAACCGCGTGGGCTACGGCACACAGCGCGTGGAGGAGGAGCTTTCAGCCCTGCTCCCCGACGCGAGGATACTGCGAATGGACACCGACACGACGAGCACGAAGCTCGCATACGACGAGCTGCTTGGCAGATTCCGCCGCCATGAGGCGGATATCCTGCTTGGCACGCAGATGGTAACGAAGGGACACGATTTCCCCGACGTTACGCTCGTCGGCGTGCTGCTTGCCGACTCGTCACTTTATTACGATGATTACCGCGCCGCCGAGCGCACGTTTTCGATGCTTACGCAGGTCATTGGCCGCGCGGGCAGACGCGACAAGGCGGGCGAGGCAATAATACAGACCTGCAACCCCGACCACGAGGTAATTCAGCTCGCAAAGGCGCAGGACTACGAGAGCTTTTATCGGCGCGAGGCAAGATTGCGCCGCAATCTCGTTTTTCCGCCGTACTGCGATATCGCGCTCATCACCGTGACCTCACGCGTGGAAACCGACTTGGCACTTGCCGCTTCAAACCTTGCGGCGCGGCTGAAAACGCTGTCGAAAAGCGAGGAATACGAAAAAGAGCCGCTTATCATCTTCGGCCCGTTTGAAGCGCCCGTCTACCGAGTTGACGGAAAATACAGAATGCGGCTCGTTGTAAAATGCAGGGTAAACAAAAACACGCGAGCGCTGTTTACTGCGCTTTCGTCCGATTTCGCAAGGCGCGGACGGGAAAGCGTCAGCATGAGCATAGATTTTAATCCCACGAATTTATAAGAGGAAATTATGGCAAAACGAAAGATACTTACCGACAGTGATCCTGCACTCCGTCAGGTGTGCAAGCCCGTCGAAAAAATCACACCCAGAATCGAAACTCTCCTTGACGATATGATAGAAACGATGCGTGCCGCAAACGGCGTAGGTCTTGCAGGCCCGCAGGTCGGCGTGCTTCGACGCGTCGTAGTTGTCGAAACCGAGCCCGGAAATCCCATCGAGCTTATCAACCCCGTTATCGTCGATTACGCGGGCGAGCAGGAGGGCGCGGAGGGCTGTCTGTCGCTCCCCGGTCGCTCGGGAATAGTAAAGCGTCCGATGAAGGTCAAGGTGCGCGCGCTCAACCGCAAGGGTGAGGAATTTACCGTTGAGGGCACGGAGCTGCTTGCGCGCGCGTTCTGCCACGAGCTTGACCACCTTGACGGCACGCTGTACACCGACCGCGCCGAGTATATGCTCGACGAGGACAATTTCGAGGTCGAAACGCCCCGCACAAGACTGCGAAAGCACGCGAGGAGAAAGTAAAAACGCCGAGGGCGTTTTTACAGTGAAATCCATTCCTGCGGAATGGGTGAAATACGCCTACGGCGCAAATGATGTACGGCTACGCCGTAATGATGTTGCCTTCGGCAAATGATGTGGGCTTTCGCCCTATGATGTTGCGCCACGGGCGCAAATGAAGGAAGCTTTTTGCTACGCAAAAAGCCACCTTAATTATTCATTATTCATTATTCATTATTCATCATTCATTAAACACCCCAAAAAGGACAACCGATGAAAATTTTATTTATGGGAACTCCCAATTTTGCGGCGATACATCTTCGCGCGCTGTGCGACTACGCCGCCGAGTGCGGTGACGAGATAGTGGGCGCGGTGACGCAAGAGGATAAGCCGCGCGGACGCGGCTACAAGCTGACTCCGCCGCCCGTAAAGGTCGCGGCTATGGAGCGCGGTATCCCCGTTTATCAGCCCGCGACGCTGAGGGACGAGAGCTTTGCAGAGCTTCTTTCTGCGCTCGCGCCCGACCTTATAGCCGTGGTTGCATACGGCAAGATACTGCCCCGAAACGTGCTTGACTTCCCGCGCTACGGTTGCGTGAACGTCCACGGCTCGTTGCTGCCTGAATATCGCGGAGCCGCGCCGATGCAACGCGCGATAATCGACGGCAAAAAGCTGACGGGCATCACCACGATGCTTATGGACGTGGGACTTGACACGGGAGATATGCTCCTGCGCGCCGAGCTTTCCATCGAAAACGGCGATAATTTTGAGTCCGTCCACGATAAAATGGCGGCTCTCGGCGCGGATTTGCTCAAAAAGACGGTCGATGCGCTGAAAAACGGCACGGTAACGCCCACGCCACAGCCCGACGGCGCGACCTACGCCGCTAAAATTGAAAAAACGGATTGCGTAATAGATTTTCACCTCGACGCGAATACTATTTATAACCGCGTGCGCGGACTTTCCCCCTTCCCGCTTGCCTTTACGCACCTGCCCGACGGAAATATCCTTAAGGTCGTCGCCGCGCGCGTTGATGCCGACGGCGAGAGCGCTGAGGTCGGCACGGTGGTCGCGCTTGACGGCGCGATAACGGTCGCCTGCGGCAAGGACGGACGCGAAAGGTTGAGCCTTTTGCAGATACTGCCCGCTGGCAAGGGCAGAATGAACGCCGCCGACTTCATCCGCGGCAGAAAGATCGCCCTCGGCGATAAGCTATCGTAAAAACGCTTCGCGTTTTTAGCGATATTCGCCTTACGGTGAGCGATATTCAACCTTGCGGTTGAGCGATATTGCGCCTCTCGGCGCAGCGATATATTTTGCTTTGCAAAATGTTATGGAAGCTTTTTGCTTTGCAAAAAGCTACCTAAATTATTCATTACTCATTATTCATTATTCACTGAAAACGCGAAGCGTTTTCCAAAGGAGTTTATCTTGCCATTTTTCTACTACTTTGACCCCACCTATATCCTTGTTATAATCGGACTTATAATATCGGTATGGGCGCAGATTTCGGTCAATTCAACCTTCAAAAAATACTCGAAAATGAATACTTTGAGCGGTGTCAGCGGCAAGGAAGCCGCCGAGATAGTCCTGCGCTCGGGCGGTGCGACAAACGTCCCCGTCGGCGCGATATCGGGCGAGCTTACCGACCACTATGACCCGCGCTCAAATTCCATCAGCCTGTCGACGCCCGTTTATTCGGCGCGCACAGCCGCCGCCGTGGGCGTTGCCGCGCACGAGGCGGGACACGCCTTGCAATACGCGAAGAATTACGCGCCGATAAAGATACGAATGGCAATACTGCCCGTTTGCAATATCGCGTCGGGCGCGGCGCTCCCCCTATTCCTCATCGGGCTTTTTGTGTCGATGTACAGCTACTCCCCCTCTCCCGTCGGAACGGCTATGATGTACGGCGGAATAATCGCGTTTTCGGTGGCTGCGCTCTTTCAGCTTGTCACCTTGCCCGTTGAATTTAACGCCTCGCGCCGCGCGATGCAGGCGCTGACGGCATCGGGACGCTTTACGGACGAGGAGCTTGACGGCGCGCGCCGCGTGCTTCGCGCCGCCGCGATGACGTACGTCGCCGCCCTTGCCGTCTCTCTGCTTCAAATTCTCCGCCTCGTCCTCATCGCAGGAAACAGAAGGAGATAAAATGCCTTCGGCATTTTAAGTGAAGTTGCGGCTTCGCCGCAGTGAAGTTTGCTTCGCAAGTGAAGTACGGCTTCGCCGTATGAAGGGTTTGCCTTGCGGCAAACATTAAGGAAGCTTTTTGCTACGCAAAAAGCATTCATTTTGTACTAAAAAATACGGCTGCGCACTATTGCGGCATTGCACTACTTTGCCTCCCTCCGAGAGGGAGGTGGCACGGCTTGCCGTGACGGAAGGAGCCTGCGTCTTGATATGGCAAGCACTTGTTCCATTATACACGCACTCTCCTTCAGTCTCGCGTTCGCTCGACAGCTCCCTCTCGGAGGGAGCCTCATCGGAAAACCACCGCAAACAATGCGAAGCCATACTCTCTATTGCGCTCAACAGAAGCTTTTTGCTACGCAAAAAGCTACCTAAATTATTCATTATTCATTATTCATCATTCATTATTCATTAAAGGAGCAACTATGTCCTACCCCGTCCGCCGCGTCGCCCTTGATATCCTTATGCGCCTCGGCGCAGACGAGGGCGAGGGATACTCCGCTATCCTACTTGACGCCGCCATAAAAAAACACAATATCGACGGCGCGGACAAGGCTCTGCTCTCGCGGCTCGTTTTCGGCGTTACCGAGCGACGCATAACGCTTGACTACGTCATCGCCGCCACCGCCGCGCGCCCCACGTCGCGCCTTGACACCGACGTGCTGAACATATTGCGCCTCGGTGTGTATCAGCTTTTTTACCTTAAAAAAATACCGCCGCACGCCGCCGTCAACGAAACGGTGGAGCTTGCCAAAAAATCGGGCAAGGGCTTTGTAAACGCCATACTGCGCAAGCTTTTGCGCGACGGCTTGCCCCCTCTGCCCGAAAAAAAGGACGGTAAGGTAAAATATCTGTCGGTAAAGTACTCCATTCCGCGCGAGCTTTGCCGAAAATTCCTTGAAAACTTCTCGGACGAGAGAACCGAGGCGATATTCGCCGCCTTCCTTTGTCCGCCGCCCATAACCTTGCACGCAAACCTACTGCGCACGAGCCGCGACGCTCTTATAGAGCAGCTTGCGGCTGACGGCATATCGGCGCACCCCACCGCAAACGCACCCTACGGCGTGCGGCTGGACGCGGCGCAGGGACTGCCCGACGCGATATTCCGAGGAGACGCATACGTTCAGGACGAGGCTTCGCAGATATGTATCGCCGCGCTCGACCCGCGCGAGGGCGACAGAGTGCTTGACGCCTGCTCCTGCCCTGGGACGAAGGCGTTCAGCGCCGCAATGCGTATGAAAAACGTGGGCGAGATACTTGCCTGCGACAAGCACGCATCAAAGCTTTCGCTTATCGAAGGCTCTGCCGCACGGCTCGGCATCAGCATAATCACCGCGCGCGAGCGCGATTCGTCAATTCCCGACGCATCACTTGACGAGAGCTTTGACCGAGTTCTTTGCGACGTGCCCTGCTCGGGCTTTGGCGTTATCGCAAAGAAGCCCGAAATTCGCTACCACTCGCTTGAGCGCGCCGCAGAGCTCCCCGCGCTACAGCGCGCGATACTTGAAGCGTCAAGCCGCGCCGTAAAGCGTGGCGGCACGCTCGTTTACTCCACCTGCACGCTTTTTCACGACGAAAACGAGGCGGTGGTGGAAGATTTCCTTGCAAAGCACGCAGACTTTGCCCTTGAACCGTTTACGGTCGGCTCAATTTCCTCGGACGGAATGCTGACCCTCTCGCCCGAGCGCGACGCGACCGACGGCTTTTTCATCGCAAAGCTGCGCCGAAAATAAATTATATTAAGGTAAACGAAATGTCAGAGGCAGTCAACGCAAAACAGAATATCGACTTGCTTTCCCTCACCTACGAGGAGCTTGAGGAGCTTGTTTTGTCCGTGGGCGAGCCGAAATACCGCACCGCACAGCTCTTTTCGGGGCTTCACCGCGGGCTTTTGCCGCACAAGATAACGAACGTCGGCAAAAGGGTGGCGCAGAAGCTCGCCGCCGTTGCGACGTGCTACTTCCCCGAAATTGCGCAAAAATACGTTTCCGCCGTTGACGGAACGGTAAAATACCTGCTCCGTCTTTCCGACGGCAACTGCATTGAAACGGTGCTGATGCGCTACAAGCACGGCAACACCGTTTGCGTTTCCTCGCAGGTCGGATGCAGAATGGGCTGTACCTTCTGCGCGTCCACCATCGGCGGCAAGGTGCGTGACCTTAGCGCAGGCGAGATACTCTCGCAGATAATAACCGCCGCGCGCGACACGCACGAGCGCGTGGATAACATAGTTATGATGGGCATCGGCGAGCCGCTTGACAACTACGAAAACGTGCTGAAATTTCTGCACATAGTAAACGACAGCCGCGGCATCTGCATAGGCTACAGGCACATCTCCCTTTCCACCTGCGGTCACGCGGACGGAATACGCGCGCTTGCGCGTGAGGAGCTTCCCATAACGCTCTCGCTCTCGCTCCACGCGCACAGCGACGAGGTGCGAAGCGCGATAATGCCCATAAACCGCCGCTGGAATATTAGCGAGGTGCTTTCGGCGTGCCTTGAATATTACCGCACGACGGGGCGCAGGATATCCTTTGAATACACGCTGATAAAGGGGCAAAATTCGTCCGTCGAGGACGCTGCGGCACTCGCCGCGCTGCTTAATTCCGCACTTCGACGCGGAGAATCCTTCCCCATTCACGTCAACTTAATTCCCGTAAATCCCGTAAAGGAAACGGGACTTATGCCCCCCGACGCCGCCGCGATAAAGGCGTTTTCGGCGGAGCTTGAAAGGCGCGGAGTACGCGCGACGGTTCGCCGCACGCTCGGACCCGACATAAACGCTTCCTGCGGTCAGCTAAGACGCGCCGCGGCAGAAAAACAATAAATCTTTTTATAATAAAAAGGTAAGAAAATGAAATTTTACGGTAAAACAGACGTCGGCTCGGTTCGACACGAAAATCAGGATTGCTACGGAATATTTGAGCTTCGCAAGGGTATCACCCTTTGCGTCGTTTGCGACGGAATGGGCGGCGTGGCAGGCGGCGCACTTGCCTCCAGCCTCGCTATGGAGACCTTTGCCTACGCTATCCGCGACAATATCCTGCCCGATTACCCCGACGAGCAGCCGAACCTCACGCCCGCCTCGGTAAAGTACGCCCTGACGGCGGCGCTGAACGCCGCTAACGCGGAGGTGCTTCGCGTGGCTGACGAAAATGAAAGCGGAAGCCTTGACGGAATGGGTACGACGCTCGTTGCGCTCCTCATCGTCGAGGGGCTCGGTGCGTTTTGCCTGAACGTAGGCGACAGCCGACTTTACGATATAACCAATAAAGAGATAATACAGGTAACGAAGGACCACTCGTACGTTCAGCACCTTGTTGACATAGGTAAGCTTACATACGAGCAAGCCAAGACCTCGCCCGTGCGCAACGTGATAATGCGTGCAGTCGGCGCAGAGGAAAGCGTAAAGGCTGACGTTTACTCCGTCCCCCTTTATATACCCGACGCGCAAAAGCGCTATTTCCTGCTTTGCACCGACGGTCTTACGGGCTGTGTCGGCGATCAGAGCATATTTGCCATGATGAACACGCCGCGCGCGCTCGACCAGAAGGCGGACGCGCTCGTTAAGGCGGCAAACGCCGCAGGCGGCCCTGACAATATCACCGTTCTCCTTGTAGAGCTTTAATAAAAAACTTTATTGTGAGAAGATATGGAAAAAAATATCACCTGCTATGAAAAATACGTCGGTACTCTGCTTGACGGCAAGTATCAGATAGAAAAATGCCTCGGTGTCGGCGGAATGGCGGCAGTACTGCTTGCCAAGGACGTGGAAAAGGACATTCGCGTGGCTATAAAAATGCTTCGTGACGAGTACGCGAACGACAGCGACGCGCTTGACCGCTTCAAGAGCGAGGCACAGGCAGTATCAATGCTGTCGCACCCCAACGTCGTGGGCATACACGATATCAGCCTTGACGGCGAGTTGAAATATCTCGTTATGGAATACGTCGAGGGCGTTTCGCTTCGCGCGTATATGGATAAGCGAGGCAAGCTGTCCTTTGCCGAGGTGTCCTCAATATCCGAGCAGATACTCGCCGCACTCAATCACGCGCATTCCTGCGGCATAATCCACCGCGATATCAAGCCGCAAAACATTATGCTCCTTAAGGACGGCTTCGTCAAGGTGATGGACTTCGGCATAGCAAAGCTGCCCGAGGTCGACACCGTTATGACGGACGAGGCGATAGGAACAGTCTACTACATCAGCCCCGAGCAAGCCGAGGGCAAGCCCTACGACACGCGCGCAGACCTTTACTCCGTGGGTGTGCTGATGTACGAAATGGCAACGGGCAAGCTCCCCTTTGACGACGAGCGCCCCGTCAGCGTCGTTATGATGCAGATACACGACAAGCCCGTGCCGCCGCGCCGCATCGACAAGAAGATCTCGCGCGGACTTGAAACGATAATCCTCTCCTCTATGGAGAAAAATCCCCAAAAACGCTATCAAAGTGCGCTCGATATGCTGCGCGAGCTTCGCCGCATTCGCTTGCACCCCACCGCAGAGGTGCTGACACCCAAAAAGGTGGCAAGGAAAAAGCGCTCCGAGAAAAATCTCAGCGAAAACCGCCCAAGCACCGCCACCTTCCCCGTAATACTCGGCGTTGCCGTGGCTATGTTCTTTGCAACGATAATCTCGCTGTTTTATATAATCAACAACCTGACGGGCGGCGTTGCCCGAAAGAGCATCGAGGTGCCTGCGGTCGCAGGGCTTGAATACACCACCGACGCAGAGCTTGGCCTTGGTGAGGACTTCGTCGTAAGCGTTGAGTACGTTCATTCGTCCACCATAGCGGCGGGAACTATCATCTCGCAGGAGCCGTCAGGCGGCGCAAACCGCAAGGTCCCCTGCTCCGTCACGCTAAAGGTGAGCCTTGGTCCCGAGATGGTAACGCTTAACGACTACACCATAATGGATTGGCGCGACGCGTATACCCAGCTTCGCTCACAGAGCTTCGTTGTGGAAAAGATATTTTCAGAAAATTCCGCAATGCCCGCAGGATTTGTCTATATGACCGAGCCCGCCGCAGGCTCAAAGCTTGAGGTCGGAAGCACCGTAAAGCTCTATATAAGCAACGGCACGCCGTCCACGGTGCATATCGTGCCTAATTTCTTCGGTCTTTCCGAAAAAATGGCAAAGCGTGCGCTAAAGGACAATAAGCTTTTGCTTGGCGACGTAGTATACACGCGCTCCTCGCTCCCCGCGGGAACGGTAATAACCTTCTCCCCCGCGGCAGGAACGCCCGCCTACGCTAATATGACCGCCGTAAACTTCGTCATAAGCGCAGGGCCGAGCTTTGAAACCAGATATTACCCCGACGTCGTGGGAATGTACGAGGTTGACGCGACCGCCCTGCTTAAAAACCTCGGACTTACCGTATTCGTATCCACCGTTGCAAGCAACTCGCCCGCAGGTGAGGTTATCAAGCAATCGCCCTCGCCAAACGGCTTTACGGCATCTACCGTGTCCGTAAACCTCACCGTCAGCGGCGGCGCAGGGTACGTTGCGCCCCCCGTCCGCCTGCCCTCGCTACAGGGACTTCCCCTCGCGTCCGCGCAAAGCGGCATAACCTCGATGGGACTTACCGTGGGCAAGATAACCTACCGCAGAAGCGACCTGCCCGAGGGAACGGTGCTTGCACAATCCCCCGCCGCAGGTGAGTATATGACGCCTGGTGCGCCCGAAAGCATTGTTGACCTTGAGGTCAGCGGCGGCCCTGATTTCGTTCCGCCGACCGTCAGCGCGACCGTACCCGACGTTATGGGAATGCACGTTGACGCCGCGAAGGCTCTGCTTGAGGCAAGCGGATTTGCCGTTTCAAACGTCACCTATTCCGTATCCACACAGCCCGACGGCACCGTGCTTTGGCAGTCCGAGCAGGCGGGCGACGTTGTGGAGGGACCCGAGGGTGAGATACCCATTAAGCTGATCGTAAGCCTTAATCGCTAAAGGAAAGGAGGGATAGCTTGACCGCTGCCAAAAGAATGCTTAACTCAATAAAAAGGGACAAAAAGAGATTTGCAGTCCTTACAGCCCTCGTGCTTTTAGCGCTTGCTATCCCCGTCCTTGTCCTGCTTATTTGCCTGTCGCTCGTCACCGAGGACGAGCCGCCCGAGATATTGCCGCCGCCACCGCCCGTCGTGCAGGTGGTCGCCGCGCCCGCCTTTATGAGCGTGGCAGAGGAGCATCTTGCGCCCGCGCTTGAAAAAAAGCTTGGCGACTCGGCTGATATCTCGCTCGTTTTGCCCGACGCAAAGCAAGATGATTGCGCCCTTACGCTCATTTTCGGAAGCGAGGATACCTCGCCGACCTACCGCTTTGAGCTTTACTCCGCGCTTGGACTTGACGGCTACTCCATCTCCCTTACGGACGGCGGTGCCGTTGCAAGGTTCTTGTCGACGCGGGGCGCGATAGACGCCGCCGCCGCACTTTGCGAGTGCGTCGTGGCGGGAGATATTCCAAGCCTTGCAGAGAACGTCGAGCAGACGGAGGTCTTGCGCGGCGCGGGTGCGGACGTTCAGCACACCCTTACCGTGGCGGACAAGGATTTTTCCGTTATCTGTCTGTCCTCACCAAGCACCGACACCCATACGATGAACGCCATATCCGCGCTCGTTGACGCGTCGGACGCTGACCTTGTCGTGTTCAACGGCGACCTTGACTGCGGCGCGACGAGCCGCTACGAGCTTGCCGCGGCGTGGAAGCAGATAAGCGACGCGCTTGCCCTTCGCTCCGCATCGTTTATTTTCACTCTTTCGAGTGCCGAGGCTCTGCCCGACGTGATGCTTTGCGAGGTCATTTCCTCGATGAAGAACTGCATCGGCGGCGGCGACGGCATTTACACCGTATGTCACGAGAGTGGCGAGCCACTGAGCGCAATAGTAGCCTCGTCAAACGGAGAGGACGATGCCACGGA
>JAFXAC010000099.1 GCA_017522125.1 Clostridia bacterium
AAAATATTCAGTTGTAAAAGTCCAAAAATCCCTTATAAATCAAGGGTTTTCGGGGATAAACGTTCCAATAACGAGTACAAATTTCAAGACCGCCTCGTTATGACCACTTCGATAACCCTCCGTAGGTTATCTTTAGCGAAATACTCCGGAATTTGGAGAGAATTTCGCGAGAGAACTATGAAATTTTTGTATGATGGAAAATGCCGAAAACCCTTGATATTACTAGGATTTTGAGGGAACAAAATGAACAGTTACGCGCGGGTTTTCAAGACCGCCTCGTTATGACCGCTTCGATAACCCTCCGTAAATATGATGCAACAGCGTGCATCATATTTACGGAGCTTAAGAGATGCGGCTCGATGAGTTTACTCATCGAAACCACTTCGCATACCCCGCCCGAAGATCGACAAGCTTGCTTGTCAGGCGCAGGGCGTGGGTATCTTCGCCGTAGGCGAAATAAGCCTCCGTGATGCATACTGCATTTTCATCAGATATTCAATTATTGCAATGTTACCGAGGGCGCGGAGCGCGGTCGGCGTTCTTTTTTGCAAGCAATATAATATCATATAAAAAGCCGTTTGTCAAGCCAAATGGCTAAAAAACGCGACAAATATCCCGAAAAATGCGGCAAATGTCCAAGTCCTTACCGCTTGAGCCATTCCTTCAGCTTTACAAACGTTTCCTCGCTGATATCGTGCTCTATGCGGCAGGCGTCCTCACGCGCCACCTCGACGCTCACGCCCATCCTACAAAGCGCTTCCGTTATTACGGTGTGGCGCTCGTACACGCGTGCGGCGATCTCCATTCCCGCGTCCGTTAGGGTTATTTCGCCGTCGGGCGCGAACAGCACGTAGTCATTCTGGCGCAGGTGCTTCATTGCCACGCTAACGCTTGGCTTGCTTACCCCAAGGTGGTTGGCAACGTCGATAGAGCGCACGCGGCCGTTGGTATTCCCAAGCACGAGTATTGCTTCAAGATAATTTTCGGCAGATTCCTGTATCTTCATCATTTACCTCCTCGGAGCTTTATTAATATTAGTATAACATAAAAATTACGATTTTGCAAGCAAATTGCTTTTTTTATTTTTTCGACCTATTGCGAGTGAAAATATATCGCCGCGGTGCTATACTTTATAAAAAAAGGGGGTGCGCTATGGAGATAAGAGAGCAGAGAATAGGCTTTGAGAAAACTGCGCCGCCGCTTCGTCAGGCGGTGATCGCCGCCGCGGGCTTTTTGCTTTCGCTCGTCTTTTTATCCTTTGCGTTTCTCAGCCACTTTTTAGCCGACGTGCCGTCAGCGCCTGCCGAGTCATCAGGACTCCCCGCAGTCGTTTTGCCCGAGGAGCCGCCCGTACATACTACCGTCGCGGACACGACGCTTCCCGACACTACCGCGCCGCCGCCGATATATTATCCCGTAAGCGGCGAGGCTACGGCAAGCCTTTCGGGCAAGCTCAATTCCGATTTTGCCATTCTTATGCGCACGTCCGACGGGACGTCCGTCGCAGAGCTTCAAGCCGACGCAATGATGTATCCCGCTTCGATGACGAAAATAATGACGCTCATTCTCGCCTGTGAATACGTGGAAAGCGGCGCGGGGAGCTTCGAGGACGAGATAGAGGTAACTTGGGATATGATAAAGGGCGTTTACGACGGCAACGGGGCTAATATCAGCCTACAGATAGGCGAGGTGGTAAACGTCAAGGATATGATATACGCGACGATGCTGCCGTCCGCCTGCGACGCGTCGGCGGTGCTTGCATGGTACGTCGGCGGCACTGAAAAGGAATTTGCCGAGCTGATGAACGAAAAGGCGCGCGAGATAGGTATGACGGGGAGTAGCTTCAAAAACTCGTCGGGGCTTTATCACAAGGATCATTACAGCACGGCTCGGGACGTTGCGACGATGCTGAATTATGCCCTGCAAGACCCGTTTATGCGCGAGGTGATGCAGACTGAGGAATATACCATTTCGGGTACGAACCACCACGGCAGACGCACGTTGCGCAGTACGCTGTTCAAAATGTTTTCGGGGTATTCGGGGACTGCCGTGCTTCGGGGGGCAGAGATACTCGGCGGCAAGCCGGGGACGCTCGACGCGGCGGGCAAATGCCTTGCCTCGTTTGCAGAAAGCGACGACGGAGAGCTGTATATTCTCGTTACCGCCAAGGCGTCGGGAAGCCGCACGGCGGTAGTGACGCGTACTACGTTTACTCGAATTATACGTAAAAAAACACCGCAGAGGCGTACCTGCCGCATAGCAGGTACGCGTCGATATAAATCCGCTATCGCGGATTTTCGATATACGCCTACGGCGCACAATGTGCGCCGTTGCGTTCGATATGCGCCTACGGCGCACAAGATGCGCCGCTGCGCTCGATATGCTCACTTCGTGAGCGCGGATTTATATCATATCGAGTTTGAGCGAAGCGAAAACATATCGAATTTGCCGTAAGGCAAATATATCGAGCGAAGCATATCGACAAAATTTAAATAGCTTTTGTGGACACATAAGCAGTAGTTGTCAATAAAAGAGGACGAGGAATTTTAGCAATTCTTCGTCCTTTTTCTGTTGGTATGGTGCTATTCAGTTTACTACCGCTCTATAAAAGACTCGCCGAGCTGTGTTTTTTCTTTGATATCTATTTACATATACTTTTATTTTGTGATATAATAATTATGAATAGGCTCATAAACGGAGGAGAAAAAATGACCTTTGAAGAAAGAAAAGCGCTTGTCAGAGGGTATCTCGGCAAGACCGTTACCATAGGCATCGACCGCCCCGTGGGATACGTTCATCACAAGGAAAAATATTCCTTGCACTATCCCATAAACTACGGATATATCCCAGGCGTTCTCGGCGGCGACGGCGAGGAGCTTGACGTTTATCTTCTCGGCGTTTCCACCCCCGTTACGGAATACACCTGCCGCATTATCGGCATTGCGCACCGCGCGAACGACGTTGAGGACAAGCTCATCGCCGCGCCCGCGGGAATGCACTTCACCGTCGAGGAGATGGCGGCGGCAATCAATTTTCAGGAAAAATACTACGAAACCACCGTTGAGGGACTCAATTAATGGCAAGCTTTAAGTTAGTTTCCGAATTTGCGCCGACGGGCGACCAACCCGAGGCGATAGAAAAAATAGTCGCGGGGCTGAACGCGGGGGAGCGTATGCAGACGCTTCTCGGCGTTACGGGCTCGGGCAAGACGTTTACCATGGCAAACGTCATTGCCCGCATGAACCGCCCGACGCTCATTCTCGCGCACAACAAAACTCTTGCGGCACAGCTTTGCTCAGAGTTCCGCGAATTCTTCCCCGAAAACGCGGTCGAATATTTCGTTTCCTACTACGATTACTATCAGCCCGAGGCGTATATCCCCGGTAAGGATATGTATATCGAAAAGGACGCTATGGTAAATGACGAGATAGACCGTCTGCGCCACAGCGCGACGTCTGCGCTCTTTGAGCGCCGCGACGTTATCATAGTCGCGAGCGTTTCCTGCATCTACTCCCTCGGTGACCCCGAGGAATACAGCCGCCTCGTTTTGGCGGTGCGCCCGGGAATGGAGATGGAGCGCAACGAATTTTTGCGCCGTCTTGCCGCCATCAGCTACACGCGAAACGATATGGCACCCGAGCGCGACAGCTTCCGCGTGCGCGGCGACACGGTCGAGGTCATTCCCGCGTCAAGCGGTGACAAGGCTCTCCGCGTAGAGTTTTTCGGTGATTGCATCGACCGCATATCAGAGATAAACACGGTGACGGGCGAGCTTTTGCGCCGCCTTTCGTACGCCGCAATCTACCCCGCCACGCACTACGCGGTGTCCGACGATAAAAAGGAGGCCGCGCTTCGTGAGATAGAGCGCGAGATGGTGGAAAGGGCTGAATTTTTCACCTCGCAAAACAAATTCCTTGAGGCTCAGCGCATAACGGAGCGCACGAAATACGACCTTGAAATGCTCCGCGAGATAGGTTTTTGCTCGGGCGTTGAAAACTACTCGCGCGTACTGTCGGGACGCCCCGCAGGCTCGACGCCGTACACCTTGCTTGATTACTTCCCACGTGATTTTCTGCTGTTCGTGGACGAATCCCACGTTACGCTTCCGCAGGTGCGCGGAATGAGTGGCGGAGATACGGCGCGAAAGCGCAATCTCGTTGATTTCGGCTTCCGTCTGCCGAGCGCGTACGATAACCGCCCCCTCTTTTTCGAGGAATTCGAGTCAAGGATAAATCAAGCAGTGTTCGTAAGCGCCACCCCGGGTGATTACGAGGCGGAGCATTGCGAGCTTGTGACCGAGCAGATAATTCGCCCCACGGGACTTCTTGACCCCGAGGTGGAGGTGCGCCCCATCGAGGGACAGGTGGACGACCTCTTGCTTGAGATACGCCGCCGCGCCGAGATAGGCGAGCGCGTGCTTGTGACCACGCTGACGCGCAAAATGGCGGAGGACCTTACCGACTACCTTGCCGACAACGGCGTAAAGGTGAGATATATCCACTTCAACATCGACACGCTTGAGCGAACGCAGATAATACGCGACCTTCGCCTTGGCGTTTTCGACGTGCTTGTCGGAATAAACCTGCTCCGCGAGGGACTTGATATACCCGAGGTATCGCTCGTGGCTATTCTCGACGCGGACAAGGAGGGCTTTTTGCGTGCCGAGCGCTCGCTGATACAGACGATAGGACGCGCCGCGCGAAACGCAAGCGGAAAGGTCATTATGTACGCTGACACGATAACGGGCTCGATGCGCCGCGCTATCGCCGAAACTGAGCGCCGACGCAAAATACAAAAGGAATATAACGAAAAGCACGGCATAGTGCCGAAGACCATTAAAAAAGGAATACGCGACCTCATCGACGTCGGCTTGCCGAGCGACGAGGCAAGCACGAAGAAGCAGGACGCGGCAAAGCCGAGGAAGATGGCAAAGGCAGAGCGAGAAAAGCTTATCGAGAGCATGACGCGCGAGATGAAGGATGCCGCAAGGCGGCTTGACTTCGAGCTTGCGGCTTATCTGCGCGACCGCATAAAGATATTGCGCGACGAGGGCGCAAAGAAAAAGTAAGGAATAAAAATGTCAAAGCAAATTAAAATAACGGGCGCACGCGTCCACAATCTGAAAAACGTCAATCTCACGATACCGCGCGATAAGCTGGTGGTATTTACGGGGCTTTCGGGCTCGGGAAAATCCTCGCTTGCGTTCGACACCATCTACGCGGAGGGACACCGCCGATTCGTCGAATCCCTCTCGTCGTACGCAAGGCAGTTCCTCGGTCAGCTTGACAAGCCCGACCTTGACTCCATCGAGGGACTTTCCCCCGCTATATCCATAGACCAGAAGACTACGTCGAAGAATCCACGCTCCACCGTGGGTACGGTTACGGAGATATACGATTATCTGCGCCTTCTCTACGCGAGGATCGGCGTTCCGCACTGCCCCGTCTGCGGCAAGGAGATACGCCGTCAGAGCGTTGACCAGGTAATCGACCGTATACTCACGCTTCCCGACGGCGAGCGCTTTATGGTGCTATCCCCCGTGGTTCGCGCCAAAAAGGGTATGCACGAAAAGGTCTTTGCCGACGCAAAGAAATCGGGCTACGCAAGAGTGCGCGTTGACGGAAGCATGTACGACCTTGACGAGGAGATAAAGCTCGACAAAAATCTGCGCCACAGCATTGAAATAGTAGTTGACCGACTTGTTATCCGCGATGGCATACGCTCGCGCCTTTCGGATTCGGTAGAAACCGCACTCTCGCTTGCGGAGGGCAGACTTCTCATCGTTACCGTTCCGCGCGACGAGGGTGAGGAGCCGCGCGAGCTTGAGTTTTCGCAGTCCTACGCCTGCGAGGAGCACGGCATCTCCTTTGGCGAGCTTGAACCGCGCATGTTCTCCTTCAACAACCCTGCAGGAGCGTGCGACGAATGCGCGGGACTCGGAATGAGCCGCCGCATATCCGTTGAAAAGGTCATTCCCGACCTTTCACTTTCCCTTTCGCAAGGAGCGATTGCTGTAAACGGCTTTAAATCGCTTGAGGAGGAGAGCTGGAACGGTCCGCTTTTTGCCGCGGTCGCGGAAAAATTCGGCTTTACTATGGACACCCCCCTTTGCGACCTTACCAAAAAGCAGATGAACGTACTGCTTTACGGCTCGGGCGAGGAGAAATACGACGTTACGCGCTATTTCGGCAAGGAGGGACACCGCAGGCTTGCGAAATTTGAGGGAGTTATCCCCATTATCGAACAGCGTATGCAATACGGCGGAGCTGAAGAATATTACGAGGATTTCGTAGAGGAAGTCCCCTGCCATAAATGCGGCGGTCGCCGCTTAAATCCCATGTCGCTGGCGGTAACCGTAGGCGGACTTGCGATAGACGAGTTTTGTAATCTTTCCGTCGGAAAGGCGCTTGAGCTCGTTACCACCACCGCGCTTGAAATGACCGAAACGGAGGCGGCTATCGCAAAGGAGATAATCAAGGAGATACGCGCGCGCCTCAGCTTTCTTGTCAGCGTCGGGCTTGAATATCTCACGCTCTCGCGCCGCGCGGGAACGCTGTCGGGCGGTGAGGCACAGCGCATACGCCTTGCAACGCAGATAGGCTCGGCGCTCGTCGGCGTGCTTTACGTCCTTGACGAGCCGAGTATCGGTCTGCATCAGCGCGACAATGACAGACTTATAGCCACGCTTAAAAAGCTGCGCGACCTCGGCAATACCGTTATCGTCGTCGAGCATGACGAGGATATGATGCGCTCCGCCGATTATCTTGTTGACATCGGACCTGGCGCGGGCATTCACGGCGGCGAGGTAGTTGCCGCAGGCACGCCCGCAGAGGTCGCAAAAAACAAGGCATCACTAACGGGCGCGTATCTGTCGGGGCGTAAGAGCATACCTCTGCCCGCCGTGCGCAGAAGCGGAAACGGCAATTTCCTGCGCGTAAGAGGTGCGCAGGTGAACAATCTGCGCGGCATTGACGTTGATATCCCGCTTGGCTGCTTCGTTTGCGTAACGGGCGTTTCGGGCTCGGGCAAGTCCTCGCTCGTCAACGGCGTTATCAATCCCGTGCTTACCTCGAAGCTCAACGGCGCACGCCGCAAGGCGGGCAAGCACACGTCGATAGAGGGCATCGAGCATCGTGACAAGGTCATCGACATCGATCAAAGCCCCATCGGGCGCACGCCGCGCTCAAATCCCGCGACGTACACGGGGCTTTTCAACGAGATACGCACGCTTTTTGCCAAAACTCAGGACGCTATCACTCGCGGCTACGGCGCGGGACGCTTTTCCTTTAACGTGCGCGGCGGACGCTGTGAGGCGTGTGGCGGCGACGGCGTAAAGAAGATAGAAATGCACTTCTTGCCCGACGTTTACGTTACCTGCGACGTTTGCAAGGGACACAAATACAACCGCGACACGCTGGAGGTCAAATACAAGGGCAAAAACATCTACGAGGTGCTTGAGATGACCGCCGAGGAAGGGCTTGTATTCTTCGACAGCATTCCAAAGATACGCAAGTACCTGCAAACGCTTTGCGACGTTGGTCTTGGCTACATCAAGATAGGTCAATCGTCCACCACAATTTCAGGCGGCGAGGCACAGCGCGTGAAGCTTGCCACCGAGCTTGCTCGCAGAAGCACGGGAAAGACGTTTTATATTCTTGACGAGCCGACCACGGGACTGCACACCGACGACGTGGCGCGCCTCTTGACGGTGCTTTCAAGGCTCGTTGAGGCGGGTAACACCGTGCTTGTTATCGAGCACAACCTTGAGGTCATAAAGACCGCCGACTACATTATCGACCTCGGGCCTGAGGGCGGCGACGGCGGCGGCACGGTGGTGGCGACGGGCACACCCGAGGAGGTCGCAAAATGCGCTCACTCCTATACGGGCAAATACCTTAACGGCTATTTGTCGAAATAAAATAACCCAACCCCTTGACAAGTGAATAAATATACAGTATAATACTAATATCTATCTATTTTATGGAGGTTTTACTATGAAAAAGATCACATCGCTTATTCTCGCGGCAGTAATGCTCTGCTCGCTCTGCTTTGCCTTTGCTTCTTGCGGAAAATCCGGCGAGGTTAAGATCATCGACATTGCTCTCACTACCGAGCAGTACGCTTTTGCGGTAGACAAGGGCAACACCGAGCTTCTCACCAAGCTCAACACCTTCCTTGCTGAGATCAAGGCAAACGGTGAATTCCAAAAGGTTCTTGACAAATACTTCGCTGACGGCACTCCCTCGGGCGTGACCTCGGCTGCAAGAGATGACTCCAAGGACCAGCTTGTAGTTGCTACCAATGCCGCATTCAAGCCCTTTGAGTACAAGGAAGGCGACCTTTTCTACGGCGTTGACATGGAGATCATGAAGCTCTTCGCTGACTATCTCAAGCTTGAGCTTGTCATCGACGATATGAACTTCGAATCCGTTTGCACCGCCGTTGCACAGGGAACTTGTGACGTTGCCGCTTCCGGCCTCACCATTAAGCCCGACCGTCAGGAGATCCTTGACTTCTCCACCAGCTACTACGATGCTTCTCAGAAGATAATCTGCCTTGCTGACAACAACATCTTTGCAGATTGTAAGGAAACTGCTGATCTGGAAGCGATCCTCGCTAAAATGGCCGATGGCACTAAGTTTGGTGCGCAGGCGGGAACTACCGGATACTACTATATCGAAGGCGATGCCGACTTTGGTTTTGACGGTTATTCTAACCTTGAGTGCAAATCCTACGACAACGGAGCTATGGCAGTTCAGGATCTTATCAACGGTAATATCGATTACGTTATTATCGACGACGCTCCCGCTACAAACATTGTAAAAAGCATTAACGGCTAATTTATAAAGATAGTAGCGCCCCCGTTATACACGGGGGTGCTTCCCTTAAAATAAGGATCATACTATGGGAAATTTCGGAGTAAAAATAGAAAAATTTATAAAGACCTTTATTGACGCAGAGGGCTACAAAACCGTTCTTGAGGGTCTTCAAAACACCTTGATAATAGCGATTCTCGGCTTAGTGATAGGTCTTATCATAGGAACTGTAATAGCTATCGTTAAGGTTCTTCCTCGTTATAAACGCACTGTCCGCATATTTCAAAAAATATGCGATATATACATAGCATTCTTCCGCGGGACACCTATTGTCGTTCAGCTTTTGCTTGGATATTATGTGTTATTTCCTTTGTTACAGATCAGAATTTCCGGACTTTGGGTATGCGTTGTTATATTCGGAATGAACAGCGCCGCTTACGTTGCCGAGATAATGCGCGGAGGAATACTTGCAGTTGACGGCGGTCAGCTTGAAGCTGCTCGCGCACTCGGACTTAATTTTAGTGTTTCAATGGCGAAGATCGTTGTACCCCAGGCGATGAAGGGCATCCTTCCTTCGCTCGGAAACGAATTTATAGCGCTTGTAAAGGACACCTCTGTCGCCAGCTTCGTCGCAGTCGCAGACCTAAAATACGCATTCCAGCGCATCGGTGACGGAAACTATGAGTATATGGTGCCGTATCTTGTAATGGCACTCATCTATATCGTTATGGTGCTTCTGATAACGGCAGGAATACGTGCGATGGAAAGGAGGTTGGCAAGAAGTGATAGAAATAGTTGATCTTAAAAAAGCATATGGAGATAACGTAGTCCTCAACGGAATAACCGAAACCATTCACGACGGCGAGAAGGTAGTCGTGATCGGTCCTTCCGGAAGCGGAAAAAGTACGTTTCTACGTTGTCTTAACTGTATGGAAGACCCCGATGGCGGAAAAATAATTTTTGAAGGTGTTGATATCGCCGATATGAGCGTGGATATCAATCTTCACCGCGAAAAAATAGGTATGGTTTTTCAGCAGTTCAATCTTTTCAACAACAAAACTGTTCTTGAAAATATTACACTTGCTCCGATATACTTAGGATGCAAAAAGGTAAATGCCGCAAAGAGAAAAAATTTTGGAAGAAAGATAGCCAACGTCTTCCGCAAGGAAAAAAAGGAATTACTTCCTGTTGCTGACAAAAAACAAATAAAGCAAGATGCGACCAAAAAAGCGCACGAGCTTCTTTCAAGGATAGGCCTTGAAGATAAGGCTAACGAATACCCGTCCAAACTTTCAGGCGGTCAGAAGCAGCGTATCGCCATCGTGCGCGCGCTGTGTATGGAGCCGAAGGTCATTCTTTTTGACGAGCCTACCTCGGCGCTTGACCCCGAAATGGTCGGCGAGGTGCTTGAGCTTATGAAGCAGCTTGCAAACGAGGGAATGACGATGGTCGTCGTAACCCACGAAATGGGCTTTGCGCGAGAGGTCGCCGACCGCGTCATCTTTATGTGCGACGGCGTTATCGCGGAGCAGGGCAAGCCCGCTGATATCTTTGAGAACCCTCAAAACCCCAGAACAAAGCAATTTCTCGACAGCATACTTTAATGAAAAAGACGCTTTCCCTTGCGGAAAGCGTCTTTTTACTATTTACTTTATTATCTTCTTCCTCCGCGGAAGTCATCTCTCTTCTTTCTGTTGCGGAGAATGGTCATGATCTCGTCGAAGCCGTCACCCTCGCCGTCATCATACTGCTCATTGCGAATTGCAGGAGCAGGAGTGGGAGCGGGAGCAGGCGCGGGTGCGGGAGCAGGTGCGGGTGCAACAGGTGCAGGCGCAGGCTGTGCCTCAGCCGCAGGAGCAGGTGC